>MIAO01000051.1 GCA_001829155.1 Spirochaetes bacterium GWB1_36_13
CCATATAGTTTAAATTAAATACGAAAAATTGTGAAATTTTTATGTTTTTTTTATTTTTTTCGTTGAAGCTGGGTTAAGATAAAACTCATCACAACCATATCCATGATCCCCGCAATCACTAAAACAATTCCGACCAGTTTTTCAATTTGAAGCCCCTGCATTTTTCTTACCCCTTATTCTTTTTTTATTTACCGTTATTTTTAAACTCAGACAATATTCCCCAAAGACAGGTTTAAACGGGGAATAATGGTGTGTAGTTTGACCTTGATATTCTGCCCGGGAGAACCCTGGGTCTTGGCAATGATTTTTGAGACAGTCCGGGTCAGGTGTATTTCTGCCAGAAAAGAACCGTCGGGCAGAATTTTATTGACCGTGGCGTCCAGTACTTTGTTTCTTTGATGAATCAGAAGGTATTTTAAAAGCCAGTACTGATTGGTCTCCGATTCGATTTGAGCAATAACCGGTCTCAAGTTTTCAATATTAACCTTGATATCCAATACTTCTTCTTCCTGATAAAGGATTTGAGCTGTTTTCAGATAATGCTTGATTTGTCTTTGAGTGAAAAGATCAAGATAGCGCCTGATGGGCGAAGTCGCCTGGGTATAACAAGGCAGCCCTAAAGCAAAATGACCTTTTGAGAGAGTGGAAAGAAAGGCTTTTTTCATAAACCGGACAATTTCCTGAAACTCCGCTTTGTTGGAAATAATCCGGTCGGAAAGATAAAGCTCTTCATCAGGTTCATCCTGAGAAATATAGACAGCCGGAATATCATGAGTCTTTAAAAAAGCGGCGGAAATATAGTTTGCCAAAATCATCATTTCTTTAACAATTAAACCGCTTTTTGAAAAAGGGTCATAGTATTTGAGAACAATCTCATCGTCCACAATTTTGGGATTGACCGAAGGAAAGGCAAATTCAATCCCTTTCCACTCAGAAAGCCTTTTTCCCTGAAACTTTTTCGCAAAATGGTAAAAATGCTGAAAATAGTGATTTTGCTCATGAAGAGGATTCTCAAGTATTTCATTGACTTCTTCATAAGTAAGGTTTTTATGAATATGCGCTACAGCCGCCTCAATGGATTTATTGATAATCTGATAGTCTTTATCCGTTTCAATAATATAGCTTAACACATATCTTTCTGTATTTTCCTTCAGAGAGCAGATATTTTCTGAAAGGTTTTCAGGAAGCATGGGAAGTTTAAAATCAGGAAGATAAATACTAGAAGTTTTTCGAAAAGCCGATTCTTCTAAAATGTTTTTATGATCCAGAACCTCGCCGACATCTGAAATATGAATCATGAAAAAATACTTCCCGTCTTTTTCATAAAAAGACAAAGCATCGTCAATATCTTTTGTTTCTTTGTCATCAATGCTGAAAGTATAAATATCCCTGAAATCTTTTCTGCCTTGAATCTGGAGTTGAAATTCCAACTCTATCTTTTTGCTTTCAGAAAGCTCTTCTTCCGCCCAATTTTGAGTGATCGAATATTTTTGCAGTAAAAGATTCTCATCTTCTTGAAAAATACCCAGTTCTTTTAAAAATTTAAAGGCGGCAAAAACCTGATTGCCTTCCATTCCAAAACCTGTTTTTTTTGAAAGTATTTGAAGAAGTTCTAAAGCTTGGCTTTTTCTTTGAAAATCATCCCCGAATATACAGAAATTCCGGATCAGGTTGACATAGGAAAGCACATTTTGAGGGACAGCCGGGTCTTCAATTTTTTTCTCAATTTTTTCAATAATCCATGAGACTGCTTTTTCTTCCAGTTCTTCTTTAGAAGCTGTTTTTTGTTTTTCCGCCTCAATTTTTTTCAGGTTTTCTTCTACTTCTGCTTTGTTTTTAGGATAAAAAAGAGCGTTTTTCTGCTTAAAATAAATTTTATCCCCGCACAGTTTCTCATAAACCGCCGTTTCAGTAAAAATCGACGCTTCCTCGAAAACAAACGAAGCGATTTCCTTTGCCCCTATCCCTTCCGATTCTTCTGACAAAAGCTGATAGACAGACGCAACATCCATTTGATCTTTCAAAAGATTTTTTTTAGCCTCCATCCTAGCGATTTCCTCAATACCTGCCTCGAGAGTAGAAACAGGCAGGGAAAAAGAAGCGTAAATTTTATCGGTGGATAGAGAAACATCTTTTTTATGAAAATTAACCGCGAGTACTTTGTTTTTTTTTCTTTCTTTTTCAATCAGAAATTCAAAGTTCTGATTGTGATTAAGATAAACTAATATATTCATTGACAACCTTTTTTAAGAATTTTAAAGAGGCAGATCAAAAAGACGCCATCTTTTATACTCTACTGCCTTCAATCTCTCTCCCGCATGCAGGATAAGGGAATTGGTCTCCAAAAGCCATGATATTTCACAAAAATTATAGATTCTCCCCTCTTCTCTGGCGCTCGCAAACTCTTCAAAAAAAAGAACCCCGTCCAGCCCCAATTTACGGAATTTTTCCTGAATTCCAAAAAGCAGTAATCGGGTCCGGGTAAACTTTTTTCTTTTCAAACGGAAAAGGATTCTGATTAAGGTAAATAATTCAGGCCATCGCTTTGTTTGGGAGAAAATCTCATTAATATCGGGCAGAGTACCGATAAACGCAGCCGGCTCGTCTTCTACATAGGCAATTTTAATCAATTTGGGATCAGCCGCCATTTTGAGATTCTCGGCAAGAATGGCAAACTCAGCATCCGATAAAGGGACAAACCCCCAATTATCTTTCCAGGCCTCATGATAAAGCTCTTTAATAATTTTCAAATGTTCTTCAGGTTTTTTGGAATTAAAATTTTCAATCCTGATTTTATTTCTTTCTTTGATTTTTTCAGTAAAATTTTTTAATTTCAGGTTTCTTTTCTCGCCCTCTTCCCCCTCGATTCTGATCGGAAGGGTCTGTGCAATCAGATCCATCGACTTGGTACAACCAAAGCGTTCCAGAAAATCCAGATAATAAGGTTTATTGTAAGTAGTGCCCATAGTTGTCAGGGTGTCAAATCCGCTGACTAAAAGCCCCAGCGTTTCATTGCTTGAGAAATTGGCCGGTCCTCTCATTGTCTGCATTCCCTTTTCCTTGAGCCATCCCTTGGCGGCATTTAAGAGCTCTTCCGCTACCCGGTAATCCTCAATCGTTTCAAAAAAGCCGAAAAAACCCGTTTTTTCATGATGATAATCATTATAAATGTGATTGACACAAGCCGCAATGGTTCCCGCTATTTTCTTTTTCCCAAGAACTACCATAAAATACTGAACCTCTGCATGCTGGTGAAAAGGATGGTTCTTTCTTAAAATCCCTTTTGCCCCCAAAAGCCTGTTGCCTAAAAGCTCCATCTTTAATGGAGGAACCCAATTTGAATCATTTTTATAGAGTTTTTCCGCAAATTTTACCAGACGGCGGGTGAGTTTTTTATTTTCCGGCGTAAAATTGATGATTTTCATTCTTTCTCCGTTAAATTTTTCAATAGAATTATTCGATGATATTCTTAATCTCATTTTTATTAAAAGTTAATACTTTTATTATTTGATATTAAAAATATATATAAGAGGCTTCAATGTCAAAAGAAATCAGTGAAATCTTTACCTCAGAATACAAAGACGCTATCCATGAATTGAAACAGAAAATGGAGATTTTCGAAACTGCTCTTTCTTTGATTAACAGCGCTGCAAAAGAAATGATCGAAGTTGAAGTGCATATTAAAGATGTCAAAGATAAATTAAACCGGCTTGAAGGAAAGATAGGAAACCTGACCCAGACTCTTGACAAACACTTTAAATTTAATGAAAGCAGAATCCAGACTATTGAAAAACGGCTTCACAGCATTGAAATGAAAGAGAACATGATCCGTCAGGTTTACAATGCCCTCAATCTGAAAAATTAAAAATGCATGAGATAAGCAAAACTCAACTGAAAAAATGAGAGATAATACTTTTTGAATTGAGAATTAAAAAGACCATAGTCAAAAAATACCCAGAGATCGGACTCTTCCATCTTCATAATTTTAGCTCCGCATGAAAAATTAAGCGTAACGGCAATAGGATTTTGAGTCTCAAAAATCCGGTCATAAAATTTGACATACACCCCTCCTCCGATAAAAGGAGAAAACAGGGGGTGAATCAGCCATCCGATTCTTGACCCCAGATAAAAAGACTGGAAAGTTTTCTGCGCCACTTCTTCAGGAGTATCAACAATGTCTGTCGTATTAAAGGAAAAAGTGTGTTCATATCCCAGTGTCGGCAAAAGAAGGAGTCTTTGAAAAGGCTGAAAAAAACCAACTGCCTCCACTGTCCATAAATAGTTTGCCATTTCCATGCTGTCAGGAGAAGAAACTTTTTCCCACGCCTCATAGCCTCCTCCAACCGAAATTCCAAGATTGATCGCTTTGAGAGAAAAAGGCGTCACTAAAAAGAAAAATAAGAAAAAAACAAAAAACTGCTTACCTTTTATCACTTTCACTCTGTAATTGATCAATATTTTTTGATAAAGTCTGATATAAAGAACTCATAGGAATATTTCCCGACATTTCAGAGAAATATTTCATACTGTCGCAGTAGCTTTTTGCTGAGTGAATAAAGCGTTTTTGACCTTCAGAAAAAAGATTTTTCCCCTGATCCATAAATTCTTCCCATTGAGATAAAATTTTAGTAAAATTGTCTTCCATGATACAACTCCTTTATTTTAGATAATCACTTTTTTCAATAAGTGAATTTAACTATTTTTTGGAAATAAAATCAAATTTTCTTTGAAAAAGGCAGTAAATTTAAATATCTTTTTAGTTAATGTAAAAAGAATCAATAGAAAGACAGGGAGGTTTTTTTGAAGAAAAAGGCGCTTGGGAAAGGATTAAACGCTTTAATAAAAGAGGTTCCGGAAGAACTGATTACAGACGAAGACAGAAATAATATCCTTGACATTCCCTTAGATCAAATCAAACCTAATCCTTTTCAGCCGAGAAAGACTTTTCATTCAGAATCTCTTCAGGAATTGGCTCTCTCAATCAAAGAAAACGGAATTATCCAGCCTGTTTTGGTCCGGAAAAAAGACAGTTATTATGAGCTGATCGCAGGAGAAAGACGCTACCGCGCTTCTGAAATAGCTGAAATGGAATCAATCCCCTGTATTGTAAAAGATTTTGAAGATATCAAGCTTTTAGAACTGGCTTTAATCGAAAACCTGCAAAGAGAAGACCTCAACGCTATTGAAATCGCCATCTCTTATCAGGAATTGATGCATCAGCTGGAACTGACACAGGAAGAACTCTCAAAAAAAGTAGGGAAAAACAGAGCAACAGTTGCCAATACTTTAAGACTCTTGAAGCTTCCTGAAAAAATCAAGCAGGATGTGATCCAGTCCCTTTTAAGCGAAGGTCATGCACGGGCAATGCTTCCGATTGAGGATATTGACAAGATTCTTGCAGTCCGTAATGAAATTATTGAAAACAACCTTTCGGTGCGTCAGACGGAAATGCTGGTGAAAAAGATTTTAGAAGAAAATAAATCCAAACCTGCTGTCAAAAAAGATGTCCGCGCTGAAATCAGGGATATTGAAGAAAAACTGACTGAAATTGTGGGAACCAAAATAAAAATCCATGATAAGGGTAATAAAGGAAAAATTGAAATAGAGTATTATTCACTGGAAGACTTTGAAAAAATTAAAAGTATTTTAGAAGCCTCCCCTTATTACCAGTACCATAAAATTTAAATTTTTCAGGAATAGAAATGCTCAAACCGAATGAATCCAGTTCTATTGAAGTCAGAAAAATCAAATATTTGAATTTTTTTACTATTGACCGTTTTATTTTAAGAGGGTTTCTTGAAAATTTTCTCATTTCTGTTTCTGCTTTCGTAGCAATTTATTTTTTTTCAACGCTTCTTACGGAACTGCCGAGCATATTAAAAAGAGCCGAGATTAATCCCCAGGCGGTTACCCTCGGGAATGTCCTGAAAAATTATATTTATAAAATTCCTGATTTTTTTCTGACTGTCTATCCTTTTTCTTATCTTTTTTCTACCTCGTACATTCTTGGAAGTTTTTATAAAAACAACGAAATCGTCGCCTGTATTACCGCGGGCTGGAGCATGAGAAGAATTACAGTCGGAATTGTTTTTTTCAGCATTTTCTCATCTCTCCTTCTTGTATTCATGAACAATTCTTTTATCCCGAATAACAATTATAAAAGCTCTGCCATAGAAGAGGAAATTTACCGGGAAACCAAGGAAAGCAATGTGAATAACCTCCAGACTTACGGTGAAAACGGAATTATTTACCTTTCTCTTTATTATAATTCCAGAACCAAAACTTTCAGCCGGATTCTTCTTTTAAAATCAAGGGAAAAAAATCATGGTCTTCAGGTATCGGAAATGAATGTACCGGATATTGATTCTTTAAATTCGATGAATGTGACCGACCAGATTAAAAAAATCACCAGTGAAAATTTTTCCTTTGCCAAGTTTTTTCCCTATGAATGGATGATTAAAGGCAATGAAATGGTCTGGGACGAGCCTACCGGAAAATGGATTGTCAAAAAAGGGTTTAAGTGGTCTTGGAACGAAAACGGAGAAATTTATAATATTGAAGAGTATGATTCCAAACCGATTGATCTGGTTGAAAAACCCGCCTATTTCTCAAAGGAAACCAGAAATATCAAGGAAATGACAACAGAAGACACCCGGCTTTATATCGAAAAACTCAGAAAAAGCAAACAGATTTACAATAAAGAACTGGTTGAATTTTACAGTGAAAAATACGCAAAACCTTTCAGTGTTTTTATCTTAGCTTTATTATCTTCAGCTTTGGGTCGTTTTTTCTCCAGAAAACACCTTCTGGTCATGACTATCTTCTTTTCCTTTATTATTGCGGCTGTCTATTATGTTTTAATTAATATTGGTATTTCCCTTGGGAAAGAGGAAATCCTTCCTGCCCTTCCTGCTGCTTTTCTTGGAAATATTTTAAGTATTGGAATTTATTTTTACCTGAAACGAAAACAGCTGACCTGATTTTTAATATTTTTATTAATTTATGTGCGGTTTCATATTAAATTTTCTATAAACAAAGAAAAAAACGAGGTGAAAAATGAAAAAATTAGTCTTATTTTTACTTACCCTTTTAATGCTGACTCCCCTCTATGCCGGTAAGAAAAAAGAGTCTTACAGCATTCCCGACGCTTTGACACAGGAAATTAAAGCATGGCCGAAGGATCAGCTGGAATATCTTGCTTCCGTCTATCTGGAACTGGGAAAACAGTTTTACACCCTTGCCAGTGAAAAGAAAAAAGGCAGCGAAAAATACCAGAAAGACTCAAAAGCCTGTTTTTTTTACGCCATTCAGGTTTATCCAATCGGACCCTCTGCACTGGAAGCAAAAAAAATACTGAAAGAAAACTGGGAAATTATTATCCCCTGATATTTAAGGATCAATAAAAAGAATGATTTATCAACAAAACCAGATTAAAAAGAGAATCCGATTTGCCCAGAAACTTCTTCTGGCTGCCGGAAGAAAATTGAGAAGAACTTTTCATAAATCAAAGGCTATTGAAACTTTTCAGAAAGAACACAATGAAACAGTAACCCAGCTTGATCTGTGGGTCGATCAATTTTTGATGAAAAAGCTTTTAAAAGCTTTTAAAGACGGCTGGATCAGTGAAGAATCTCCTAAGATCGAGTCTCTCAGCGGTTATACATGGATTTTGGACCCCATCGACGGCACCAATAATTTTTGTGAAAGGATTCCTTTTTTCTGTATCTCTCTAGCATTGTATTATCGTGACGAAGCGGTTGCCGGTTTTGTCTTTGATCCGATTCACAAGGTTTTTTATTCGGCTCACGACGAGAGGAGTTTTGTTCAAAAACGGTTTATAAAAAAAGAAAAATTAAAATACAAATCGCTTCTTTTATCTGAATCCCTTTTGGGCTACAGCATAAGAAATAAAGATTCGCTTTGTTTTGACATTGAAGTCCAGAAAGAATGGAGCCTTCTCATTGAAAAATCAAAAGCAACCCGAAGACTTGGAAGCGCTGCATTGGAAATTATTTTAGTCGGCACCGGTCAGTCGGCTTTATACTGGATCGAAAGCTACCGGATATGGGATGTAGCGGCCGCATTGCTCTTTGCCAAAAATAACGGGATGAAATCGCTTGAAATCTCCGAGACCGGGATTTTACTTGTTTACAATCCTTCTATTGAAAAACATTTAGAAGCTTTTATTACAACTCTGTTAGAAAAAGGAAAAAAGAATTCATGAGGCCTATCCCTGTTTATAACCGTAAAAAATCCGTGCGTACATGGGAAAAAGAAGGTTTGATACAAATTGAATCTTTTTTGGAAGACGCGGTTCATTTTATTATTCTGAATTTAAAAGTAGAAAAAGAAAGTAAAAAAATTCAGGAAATAAAAGTCAATTTTTTCCGCTCCCCTTACCCTGAGCTTTGCCCTTCTTCTGCCTCGCCCTTTGAAAAAATTATCGGACTGACTATAGCCCCCGGGTTTAATAAAAAAGTCTCTGAATTGATTCCGGCTGAGCAAGGGTGTACCCATATCCGTTCTCTTTTAAAAGAAGCGGCCGATGGTTTTATGCAGTCATTTTACTATTACACTGCCGGAAACTTAGACGGATTGGAAAGACGGAAAGTTCTTATTAAACAGCTGAAAAATAACTGCGTAGCCTATAGCGAAAAAAATGTCTGAATCTCTTTGAACCATCTTTTATACCTCTTCCAATAAAAGCACTTCCTGAGCGCTGCAGATTAAAATGATTTTATGAAGCGTACAGGTGATGGTTTTAGAAACCGCATATTTTTCAAGCTGAGCAATCGCTTCTTTTTTACGGCTTTCAATCGGGTTTTGTTTTTTCAAGTCTTCCTGGGTCAGGTATTTGACTTCCACGATGTATTCATGCTTGGTTTTGTCTGTTGTAAAAGTGTTTTTACGAAGAAATATATCGGCATAGCCTTTATTCATTTCCGGTTCGCTTTCTACAAAGTAAAGAGGCGAGACATTGAGATAAGCCAGCATGAAAAGTTTTATCCCGTGTTCTTTTTGAATAAAATCACGAATCGATGCGGCTTCATAGAGTTTTTCAAGGATATGATCAAAGAGTTTTTTCCATCTCCCGTGAAAAGCCAGATTGTCAAACTCATTTTTTAAGAAATCGACATTGATATTGAGCTTAATTCCTTCGCTTAAAGAGGCACGAATAGTATCATAATGCATGGTTTTAATCACTTCATTGGGAATAGATAGAATATATTTGGATCCATAAACATGTTCTTTGACTGTCAGAAGCCCTAAATAATAAAGAAAGGATTTAAACTTGTCTTTTTGGATAATTTCATTGAGCGCAAATGAGTGGACGAGCTCGCACGGGGTTTGCCCGTTTTCAATAATTTCTGATAAAATATTAAAATTTCCATTCAGTTTCCCGCTTTCTAAGATGAGAAACCGAAGTTTAGCGTAGTCGATTCGGACATTTTCATCCAGAAAAGTATTGGGAATCTTTTTTTCCTGAAGATAGTTATTGAAAAAATAGAGGATCATATCAGAGTTATAGAGTTTTTCATCTGTTTTGAAAGAAAAAGTATAGTTGTTGTAGTTGGATTTGAAAATATCCAGAATTTCAACCCGTTCTTCTTTTTTGACAGCATTCTGGTCAATATAATAATCCAGCATGGATTCAACCTCAGATTGAGTAAAACCGATCATGGAATTGAAGATGGATTTATAAGAAATATTATCCCCGATATTCATACCGCTCGTCACATCCGAAAGCACAAGAGGAGATACTCCTGTGGCAAACATCCGCTCCACGGTTCTGGTTTCAGTGGCGTTTTTAACGGCGGCAAAAAAACTCCTTAAAAAACCTCCGCTGTGAGTCAGAGCCTGATAATTGTCTTTGCCGTGGTGAATCAAGACATTGTTTGCAAAATTGTCGTATTCATCGATCAAAAGGTAATAGTGAACATTCATTTGATTCATTTTTGATATAAAACGGTTTAATAAATCTCCCGCTGAGGTTTCTTTTAAAATATCATGGACGAATAAATCTGGAATTTCAAAGTGGTTTTGATATTTTTTTAAGAAAAACTCAATCTGACCTGATACTGCAATTGAAAAAGAATATTCAAGTTCTTTTGCGGTGAGATGTGTCGGGACTCCCGAAAAATTAAGCTTGAGAATCGGGAAGCTGTTTTTTAAGGGCGTAGGGTTTTGACCGATGTAAGTGTCTTTAAAAAGCTCATCAAACTGGTCTTTCCGGTTTAAATCGTAATAGTGTTCGAGCATGGAGACAAACAAAGACTTCCCAAACCGGCGGGGGCGGAGAAAAAATAAAAACTTTCCTCCCAATTTTTCTATCTCTTCAATATACTTTGTTTTATCCACATAATAATAGTGATCGTTTTCTTTCACTGCTTCAAAATTGGCGATGCCGTAGGGTATTTTTTTCATTGATTCCTCATCTTATAAAATTTAACCTATTAACTTGAAGAGATGAAAGATTAATTTGTTTCAGAAAAAATCAATAGAAAAATTCAAAAAGCCAGTCTTTCAGAAAAAAAATTTATACAAAGCATGAGTCGGGAAGCTTCATGATTTTCTATTTTTCTCTCCCGATTATTTTGTTTTAAAAAATGTGAGAAAATCCATAATTTCCTCTGTCTGGTTTTTTAATTCTTCGGAAGATCCGGCAATTTCTTCGACCAAAGAAGAGTTGGTTTGATTTAAATTATCTAAATGAACCACTGCCTGCTGAATCTGGTCGGAAGCTTCAGAATGTTCTTTTGCTGAATGGTTGATTTCATTGATGATTCCAGACACATTTTCAATATTTTGGTAAATCAGATTAAAATCTTTCATGCTCACAGAAACCATCTGATTACTCTGACCTATGTTTTTCACGACCGATTCCACCATAAATGATATCTGCTTTGCGTTTTCACTTGTCTTTTGAGCCAGACTACGCACCTCATTGGCAACCACAGCAAAACCCTTCCCGTGCTCTTTGGCTCTGGCGGCTTCAACCGCAGCATTCAAAGCCAGGATATTGGTCTGAAATGCGATCCCCTCGATAATTTTTACAATTTCTTTTATTTTCAGTGTTTCAGAAGCTGTTTTTTCCATAAATAAAGCCGCTTCTTTTATTTTTTCATTTCCATTTGAGACACTGTTCATGGTTTTCTGCATCACGACTTTTGCTAAACTGGTATTTTCTGCGCTTGTTTTGATATTAGAACCCATTTCTTCGATCGCCGCCGCTGTTTCTTCCAAAGAACTGGACTGAGCTTCTACCCTTTTCGATAAATCCTGGTTTCCCTGATTGATTTCCGTTACAGAAAGGTCAATCTGCTGGTTTCCTTCAATAATTTTTTCAATCATAGCTTTGAGTTTCTGAATCAGCTGATTAAAATATTCTCCCATCTGACCGATTTCATCTTTTGATTTCACTTCTACTTGTAAAGTTAAGTCCCCCAAGGTTAAAGCATGAGATACTGATTTCAATGTTTCAATAGGACGGGTAAAACTCTTTGCGAGTACTAAAGCGAAAATAATTCCCAGTACAATAAAAAACAAAGAAATCAAGATAGATAAAATCCGGATTGAATACACATCTTTAAAAACTTCATCCTGAACCGCGCCTACCGCGATAGACCATCCGGTATTGGGAATAGAGGTAAATCCAAAAAGACGGTCGCTTCCCATAAACCAGTATTCCCTATATCCTGTCTTGCCGTCCGCCATTTCCTGCATCATTTCCGACAAGAGACTGTATTCTGGATTGGTTTTTCCCTCTTTCAGAAAATTACGGGACTCCATGACAAAATTTCTATTATTATGGGCAATCAAAGCGCCTTTTTCATTGATAATATAGGAATAACCCTTTTCACCGTATTTGATCTTATCAGTGATTTCAGACAAGACATTTCCATCAAGTCTTGCAATCAAAACAGCTGAAATTTTATCCGGCTGAATCAAATCCCGGATTGGTGCTGCCAGCATAATGACTGCCTGATTGGTTACCCGGCTGATAATCACATCCGAAAGCACTGTCTTTCCTGAAAAAGCTTCTTTCACATACTGGCGGTCACCTAGATTTGCTGTCTTTCCGTCCGGATATTTTGCAGTACCATCCGGTAAAACAATTCCCATCCCCAGATATCCCAGCCGTTTTGTTTCATTTTCCAAGGCGGGCTTTTGCTTTGCTTCCCACTCCATACTCCGGATCACAAGCCGGTTTGCCACTCCTTCGATTCCAAGAATATCATTATCCATTCTAACCCGAATATATTTTGCGCTTTCTTTTGCAAGACCAACCAAAGATTCTTCAATTGTTTTTTTCAATGCTTCTGAAGATACACGGTAAGAAAAAAATCCTATTCCCGCGCTTGACAAGATTAAAAGAAAAGAAATCACAATTATCAATTTCTTTCCAATTTTCATATTTCTAAACATTTTAAATCTCCTCTCACAGTCACAAACATTTTCAGCTATTATATTCGGATATTTCATAATGATTTTAAAATACAGTGTATAAAAGTTTTTAATCTGATCCCGCCGGCTTTTTCCGGCGGTTTTTTACGAATTGATTCTTATTTTTTTAATCCGCGGATATATTTCTCAGCGTTGAGTGAAGCTATGGTTCCATCGCTGACCGCTGTTGTGATCTGACGGTACTGCTTGTCTTTTATATCTCCTGCGGCAAAAACACCCGGGATTTCTGTTTCCATCTTTTCATTGGCAGGAATATAGCCCCATTGATTCAGATTAAGCTGATTTTTAAAAAGCTCATTTTGAGGCTGATAACCGATGAAAATAAAAACTCCGTCCGCATCGGAAAGAACTTTTCTCTCTCCTGTTTTCAAATCTTCCACTTCCAGTTTTTCATATCCTTTTTCACCGATAAATTTTCTCGGCTCATGAGAAAAAAGCACTTTGATTTTTGGATTGGCCAAAGCTTCCTCTATCGCAGTCTGGTTTGCCTGAAACTCGTCAAACTGGTGGATAATGGTCAATTCCTTCACAAATTCGGTCAGATAAAGACTTTCCTCTACCGCTGAATTTCCCCCTCCGATCACATAGAGTTTCTTGCCTTCATAAAATTTTCCATCACAGGTGGCGCAGTAAGAAATTCCGTTTCCGGCAAATCGATCCTCTCCCTCGATGCCCAGTTTTCTGGGTTTGGAACCCGTGGCAATAATAATGGCTTTTGCAACAATTTTCTTATCGTCATCCACCAAAATCGTTTTATTGGCCAGATCCAGATTCATGATTTCGGAAGCGGAAAGGAATTCCACTCCGTTTAGTTTTGCCTGCTCGCTCATGTGGTGCATCAGCATAAACCCTTGAATCTCTTTTCCAGTCCCCGGATAATTGGCAACCAGGTGAGTAATATTGACCTGTCCTCCTGGATTGCCCTGATCGATCACCAGAGTTTTAATCTTTGCCCGGGAAGCGTAAATTCCGGCAGTTAATCCCGCCGGTCCTGCTCCGATAATGGCAAGATCAGTTTCAATGGTTTTTCTTTGGATTCCCGCTGTTTTATCTTTTAATCTATAGTTTTCAAGAAAAACTTTTTTTATCTCGCTTTTTTTAACCGCTCCGCTCATTCTGGGCGCAATTTCTTTCCCGTCTTTGAAAAAAAGAAGCGTAGGGCTGGAAGAAACTCCCAGTTTTAATGCCAATTCCTTGTTCCCCTGACGAAACATCTTATAAAATTTGACTTCATCCTGATAAAGGTCATGAAAAAAATCGAATTTAGGCGCCAGCGCTTCACAGGGAGGGCATTCTGTTGAATAAAAATCAATCACTACCCCGCCTTTCTGGTTTAAAACAAGAGACTCAAAATCATTTGCCTGAATTTCTTTTGCCATGGTTTTTCTCCTTATATAAATTTCATATTTTACAATAGATCTTTGAAATAACGGATCCCGATATCCATTACTTCTTTGACGGGTTTACAGTTCGGGCTTTGCACTTTGCCGTTTTCATCGTTGGCGATCACTCCGCAGCCTCCCCCGCAGACTACCCCGACCGGGCAGTCTTTACACTCTTCGATCGTGAGGATAGACCTTGTCTTCCACTCTAAAAGAGCTTTCTCGTTCCAGACCAATTCAGGGTAAAACTGCCCGATTTCATATCCTTCCCTTCCGCAGCTGGCGGTACACCCGTAAATATTCCCCGAATAATCAAAAACAAACTCGCTTTTCCCGGCTGGACAGGTGTCAAAACTCGGCAGATACATTTCCCTCTCTTTGACAATCTGAGTGATTCCAAAATAAGAGGGGGTATGAAGCTTTGCCAGAATCGGATTCTTCACCATTAAATCCGTATATTCCCGGTACATTTCATCCAAAGAAAAAAGGTCTTTCGGTCTTTGATAAGAATCCAAAAGCTCATAGTTTCTTCCAAGAGAGGTTTTAAAAAGGTGTTTCGGCAGTTTTAAAACTCCGATTCGATCCAGTTTTTCTGCCAGAGCCGGAAACGAAGGCAGGGTTTCCCGGTCGGTAATCAAGCGGATATGCAGGGGGAGAAAAGATTGAAGCGCAGCTTCCAGTCCTTCAAATATTTTTTGAAAACTCTTGGTGCCGTCTTTTAACACTCTTCTTTTGTCATGGATTTCCTGATCCCCATCAAAAGTCACCTGAATTTCATGAATCGGAGCATCTTTTAAAATCGGGAGAAATTCTTTAAGATAATATCCATTGGTTACAACGGATAAAGGGATATTCTCCTTTTTGGACGCTTCCACAATTTTTCGTATCATCGGTTCGTTTCTTTTTAAAAGAGGCTCCCCTCCAAAAAGGGTAATATAGACTTCTTTCTTATTTTCTTTCCGATATTGGATGACAAACTGAATAAACGCCTCCAGCTTCTCATCGGAAAGAATATCTTCTTTATTGGCAATCCCGCCCTGATAACAGTAGGGGCAGGCAAAATTGCAGGCATAACTTCCCACCAGAAGAAACTGAACTCCGTTTTTACTGCTTTCTATTTGAAAATCTTCCCATCGGGTTTGGATATACTCTTCTTCCTTTTGCTTGGAATCAAAATAATAGCCTCTTTCCAGCCAGAATTGCTTTTCATCTTCTGAAAAAGGAATTCCTTTTTCAAATCTCTCTTTTTCTTCAAGATTTGCAATATCAAAAGCTCCGGAAAGGGAGTTATAGACTGCAAACTGATCCGGGCTGATTTCTGTGATTAAATTATATTTTGACGGCACCATTTTTTATTTCCTCGCTTTTTTCATGAACCGGAGAGAATTTCTCTCCGGCTTTTTTTAGTCGTGGCAGCCTGCAACCAGTTTAGAACTTTTAGTACAGCACTGCGCCACAGTTGTTCCCGCTGTAGAACAGCAGGACTGTGATTTTTGGATATTCACGGCTGTTACAGATTTCATGATCTGCCCCCTGTGATAATAATACTTTCTAATAGAAAGCCGTTTTTCTCGTATATACGAGAAGAGTGGATATTAATTTTTTGAAATCCGGCTGATAGAATAATCTCTTCATATTCTTTTTTGGGGATCGCACCCCCATAGCAATCCGCAATAGCCTCTGGGTCATTGGAAACGGATTCAGGAAGTCGGTGAACTGCGGTAATATCGCCGATCACTATTTTTCCGCCCGGTTTCAAGACACGAAAGATTTCCTGATAGGCTTTCAGTTTATCGGTAGAGTGATTTAAAACACAGTTGCTGTAAATCAGGTCAAAAGACTGATTTTCAAAAGGAAGCCGGTGAAGATCGCCGGTTAGAAATTTTAAATTTTTCAATTCGGAGTCTTTTAAGGATTCATTGGCTTTTTCCACCATTTTTTCGCTTAAATCAAGCCCGTAAACCATTCCTTTATCCCCGCTCTGCCTTGCAGATAGAATTGTCTGAAGACCTCTTCCAGATCCAAGCTCCAGAATGATTTCACCTTCGCGGATATTCAAAAAAGAACTGATATTGGCACATCCCAGACTGCCTTCCGATTTTTCATTGTCATACCGTTTTTTCACTGTTTCAAGCGTGAGCATGACTGCCTCCTTTAAAAAAAGGGCACCGGTTTAAAAGGCATTCCTGATTTTTCATAAAATACGAACAGACATAAGGCGTTTGATTGATTTTAATCCCGAAAACAGCTTCAAATCCTTCTAAAGCGCCTTCCAGTGAGAGAAAAAGATTTCTCTTGCAGCATCTTGGGCCGCCATAACGGGCAATTTTTGCCAGAGTTTTTGCGTTGATATCATGAATCATACCGTAAAACTGAGTGTTCATGGGTGTGATTTCGGCAAAAAGACTGGCTGTGATTCCCGGAGCCAAAGCCGCTGAGCAGGCTCCCCAATATCCGCAGGTACCCCCGGGAAGTTTTTTGGTTCGTTCCAAAGAAGTCTCAAGCGCATTGGAAGGAATCTTAATTCCCATATTTTGAACTGATTTTAAAATCACCAAAGGCAAAAGGTGGTGATGCTCAGGACCGTGCATATTGACTGAAGGGTGCCGAAGAATTTCAACCAGCATTTTCGCAGGGTCGGTCAACTCTGTATTGAGAATATAATGTCTGATCCATTTTTCAGCATCTTCAGTATGGCACGCATCACAGACAAAATGCCCCGATTCGCAGAACACGGGAGTTTTTTCTTCTTTTCCGCAGAGACCGCATTTTTTTAAAACTGTTTCTTTTTGATAAACCAGAGGTTTTTCGCAAATCAGACATCCTGTTTTCATCTATCCTCCTAAGAATTGAGCATGATTTTTAAAAGCTGATTCAGTTTATCCGCATCAATCTTTTGTTCTACCAGGCAGTTTTCGATATAGTCATTCAAATATTCACGGGAAAGCTGATTCAGCCCGCTTTTGACCGCTTTAAACTGCTGAACGATTTCAATACAGTCTTTTTTCTCATCGATCATCTTACGGATCCCGTCTATCTGCCCTTTCAGGATATTAAAACGCCTTTCTATTTTCATACGCTTTTCCATTTTTGTTTATCATTAAAATATACACCATACCCCCCCATGGTGTCAAATATTTTTAAAAAAAAATTTGATTTATTAAATTTTCTGACTATTTATTATAGAATAACAATTTATTAAAGGAGTTTTAAAGATGCAAAAATCTAAAAAAAAGTTTTTGAAAACACTATTTGTTTTTACCCTGATCACTCTCATTTTCATAAGCTGTAAGAAAAAAGAAGAACCGGTTTCAACCACACCATCTACTACGCCCGGCACAACCACCGCTTCCAGTATTACACCTACAATCGCCATCTCTTCTCCCACTGCCGTGACCCGTGTTACCCGTACTACAACACCGGAAGTTCTTCAAAATCAAGATTTCCAATCTAAAAAAGCCTATTTTGATGCTATTTTAAATAAAACCACTGTTTCAGAAGCATTAAGCTATTTCACCCCCGGACAGTCTATGGGGGGCGGAGATGCAGAATGCTACGGACCATCCATGCAGATCAAATACCACCCCGATGATTTCGTACTGGGAGCATCTGCCCCTTCCTGGAGCCAGACAGACGGCTGGGGGCTTCCCGGAGGAGATTCCGGAATCTGGCTTGCTACCAATACAAGAGGAGAAGCCTGTCTTGCCGCTAAAATGAATTCAGAGACCTCAAAAATTTCAGGGAATGTGGATAACGCTGTAAAAATGATCTATTCATTGATTACAGTCTATAAAATTCAAAACAGTGGAACACTTCCCGATACTTTTAATACCGACCTTTATTCTACAGTGAATACAGAACTATCCTCTCTATCGACTCCTGCCATTAGTCTGACAAAAGCATCTTTAAGTTATTCCGCTAATGTTCTTACGATGGAAATAGAAGGAACCGTTCCTGTTATGGATAATTCCAATCAATTTGTTTCAAAAGCGGTTTACATCCACCTCACACACACCAAACTCAATGACGATAATTCCCAAAACAAAGGGGTTTTAAAAGGATTTATTGAAGGGAACCAAATGGGCGGCGGACAGTATATGAAAGAAGTATTTTATATTGTTTACAATACGGGCGCTTCCGACATTACCTATGAAGTCAAAACCAGGCAAGCGCTTTCAACCGATACCAAGGATACAATTTTTCCATCCGCCGGATTCAGCTATGTGAATACAGCGACCGCAACGCAAGCTGAAAGGGATTCAGGTATGACGGGAGGATATTACACACTGGTCAAACTCAATAAAAGCAATAATGACGGAACTATGTACTACGCGTGGCAGGCAGGAATAGGAGACAGCCACACCCGAGTCTTTCAGGCAGCTGTCTCAGGAACATCAGGATACGGATACTTCGGATTTGGACCGACTATGATTGCAGGCTCCAGCGCAGGAACACTTGGAACGATTGAAGGGATGTTCTGCGCATGGACCAACCCGAATCAATCTTTTGCCCATCAGATTCAAACCGGAAAAGTGCAGGCTCAGAGTTTTACAAACGGCAGCCTTTCAGACGGCAGTTTCGGATTTACGCCTTCTGTCAATAAAATCGCCTACAGTCCTTCAGCAGACTGCAACTATGATTTGACTCAAACCGCCTATACAAGCAGTGGAAACAAAATGCAGGTCAAACTTGCCGGGCAAACCAGTTTTTCAGATTTCAATAACGGTCAAAGCCTGACCAATGAACT
>MIAO01000052.1 GCA_001829155.1 Spirochaetes bacterium GWB1_36_13
CGGATTGACCGATGGGAAGCCTTTGTTTTCTTTCTCTCTTATGCAGGATATGTGAGTTATCTGATTATCAGGAAATAAAGATGAAGTTTCTCGCTATTTTTTTTAGAATTATTTATACCTTGTTTGTTCTGGGAATCATTCTTTTTTTCTCCATTTACCTGCTTCCCCCCATTCAAAAAGCGGCTGACCGTTATTTTTTGAAAAAAATGGCAAATCAGGTCAGTCAAACTGAAATGAAAAATTCGGAAGAAGCGCTGGAGAAAACAATTCAAACCTTTTCACTGGAAGAACAAACCAAACCGCTTTATGAAAAACCGATACGCATTGAAACTCTGGATCGATGGCTTTTAGGCAAGAAAATGATTTCAAAAAAAATTATTTTTCCCTCTCAAATCCGTCATCACGACAGGAAGGACGAAGCTGTTTTTTATCTTTACACACATGAAAATCTAGGCAAAAACAAACTTCTTCTTTTTGTCCCCGGCATGGGAGTGTCTGACCTTGCTTTTTTCTTTCTCAGCTTTTTTTTCGCTCCCATTGTGGATTCAGGCTATGACCTGGCTGTTTTCGTTCCGCCTTTTCATCTGGACAGAATTGAAACGGGAAAAGAAAGAGGCGAAGGATTTTTCACACGGGATATTGAAAAAAATCTATTTATTTTCCTTGAGTCTGTACGGGAAATTAGAACTGGAATTCAGTATTTCAAAAACAGGAAAGTAGAAGCGTTTGCAGGATGGGGCGGATCAATGGGGGCTTCCATGCTTCTTTTAGCTTCAACCCATGAAAAATTTGAAAAACTGACACTGATGATCCCTGTATTAGACTGGTACGAAACCCTTTCAGGAAATGAGTACTGGCAAAACATTATTCAAGATGTAGAAAAAAGCGGCATTAAGAAAGAAACGATTCATAAAGCATTGACTTTGATCAGCCCTGTTTCCTACACTCTTCCCATTCAGCCGGATAAAACCCAGATTCTTTATGCAAAAGAAGACTCCTTGATTAACGAGCAGTCGGTTCTTTTATTTGCGGAAAAATATAAGATCAAAAATATTATCGGATACCATAAAAGCCATTCTACAATTCTTCTGGATTATTTTCTTTATCAGGATTATGAAGATTTTTTACAGGGAAAATAATTTGGTTAAATGGAGCAGATGGGACTTGAACCCACGACCCTTACACTGCCAGCGTAATGCTCTCCCAGCTGAGCTACTGCCCCAAATTTGACTGAGTTAAATTTAAAGAAAAAATCCAATATTACCAAAAATATTATTATCTTTTAAAGAGAATTCCACAAAATTCCAGTTTATTAGAAAATAACGATAAAAATTTTATAAAAACGGAGTGAAGCATGCGTTTCATTGTCGATAAAAACAAACTGACCGAAGCCCTGGATATTACAGCCGGAGTCGTCGCAAAAAAAGCGGTGAATCCGGTTCTTCAAAACATTTCCATCAAAACCAGAGAAGAAGGCGGGATCGAAATCAGCGCGACCGATCTTGAAATCTCTGTTATCATCGATTTAGATGCCGAGGTGATTGAAAAAGGTGAAATGGTTGTTTTAAACTCACTTATCCGAGATATTGTCAAATCAGTCGATGAAAAAACCTTTGAATTTGTTGAAGAATCCGCTGGAAAAATTTATTTAAAAGCCGGAAGTTTTAAAGCAGAACTCCACTCACTTTCCAAAGACGATTTTCCCCACATCAATATTGAAGAGCTCAACACAGCGCCTTCTTTTTTTATTCAAGGCTCTACTCTCCGGGAAATGCTTGAAAAAAACATTCCCTTTGCCGCTAAAGATGATCTTCGCTATACTTTCAACAGCGTTTATTTTGAAAAAGAAAATCTGGAACTGAAAACTGTTTCATCCGACACCAAAAGGCTTTCGCTTGCCAAAACCTTTATCGATGAAGGAATCGCCGACTTTACCATGCTGGTTCCTGTCAAGACAGCCCGGATCATTAAAGATATTCTGGGAGATCAGGAACTTGAAATCAAGATCCTCAATAAGAAAACAGGTTTTGTTTACGGAAATATTACTTTAATATCCAATCAGATAGAAGGAAAATTTCCTGACTATAAAATGGTAATTCCAAAAGAAACCCATTACAATATTCTTCTCCCGAAAGAAATTTTTGCCTCTAAAATCAGATCGATCGCCCCTTTTCTTTCCGGCGAAGTGCTGAAAGTGGTTCTTTCTTTTCAAAATAAAAAACTCACGCTTTACGCCGAGGAAACTGAAATCGGACGGGGCGAAGCATCCATGGAAGTGGACTACGAGGGAGATACTCTTGATATCGCTTTAAATTACCGTTTTTTAACCGATATTTTGAACGCTGTGGATAAAGGCGACATTATGATTAAAATCTGGGAGCCGGAAAAACCGATTGTTTTTATTGAAAAAGACAATGACCGGTTCATTTTTGTCACCGTCCCTATGAAAAAATGATCAAAACCTGTTTTTTACGAACCGTGCCTGTCCTTTTAGGGTACATTCCTCTAGGGATGGCTTTCGGTTTTCTTTTAGTCAAGCAGACCGAGCTTTCTTGGGTCGCAGCTCTTGTTATGAGCGTTGTGATCTATGCCGGTTCGGGGCAGTTTCTGGCTGTCAGTTTTTTTGCAAACGGGACAGGCTTTTTTGAAATCGGCGCCATGACCTTGCTTTTAAACTCACGCCACTCTTTTTACGGACTTTCCCTTTTAGACAAGTTTTCAGGGCTTTCCTGGGTCAAACCCTATGCTGTTTTTGCCCTCACCGACGAGACTTATGCCTTAATTACAGCCGATAAAGACGGTTCCCCCGGCAGTAAAAAAAAATACTATTTTTACATTTCCCTTTTCAACCATCTTTATTGGATCACAGGCGGATTTCTGGGCGCTTTTCTCGGTCAGTTTCTTCCGGTTAAAACAGACGGAATGGAATTTTCCCTGACCGCTTTATTTGTTGTATTAGCGATTGAGCAGTATCAATCCAATCCGGTCAAAATTCCTTTTATTCTTGCCTTTCTGGTTGGGATTGCGGCTCTTATTGCCGTTGACCCTAAAAAAATGCTGCTGGTCTCTATTTCTCTGGTTTTTCTTCTCCTCCTCCTTTTGAAAGAGAAAATCAGATGACCCGTATGGAATATATTGTTATTGCAATTGTTATTATGAGTCTTGCCACTTATTTTACCCGGCTTCTGCCCTTCCTCTTTTTCAGCAGGAGAAAGCCGCCTCAAATCATTCTCTATATCGAGAAATACCTGCCGCCCGCTATCATGATGATTTTGATCCTCTACTGCCTCAAAGATGTGCAGTGGATGAAAAACTACGGAATCCCTGAGCTTTCCGCCATTCTTCTTACCGCTGGCCTCCATCTTTGGAAACGGAACGCTCTTTTAAGCATCTTTTCAGGCACCCTTTATTATATGGTTATGATCCAGGCTGTCTTTAAGACGGTGTAAATATCTCAATTTTTATTATTCAGTCCGGAAGAAATCCCATTTTTTTCAATTGTTTTAATCATTTCACGGATATATTGAAAAACATCCTGATACTCTTGAAAGCTATCCGCATTATATCCGCCGATTTTATGAGTTTTTCCCTGATAAGAAACAGTCACAAAACTGGTTGCACCGTCCATTTTCATTATTTCTTCCTCTATTTTTTCCGGAAGCTTGAAAAAATTCATCTTATTGATAAAATCATCAACAATTTTATCAAACTCTTTCTTTGGAATTTGATACTGGTAGGCATTGTCATTCCGGTTTTTGCTTGCAAAAGACCGGAATCTTTAATTTAAAACACTTATTGTCAATAGATTCCCGCCTTCGCGGGAATGACTGAAAGGAGTCGTTTTTTTGCAATTTAAATTCATTTCAGTATATATTAATTGCAGTTGGTTACAGCGCTGGAACACTGCTTTTCAGGTTCAATCCAGCCAGTAATGATTTTGCCTCCCGCTTTTCCTGTTCCATAAACCCATTTTCCTGAACATCCAAGAACGGTTATTTGTATTTCTTCATAGACTTTTTGAATAAATTTCGAGTTTGTGGAAGGTTTTTCATAAATATTGAGAGCAACACTGGGGTCATAGTTTGCTGTGCCGGTTGCGGCCAGTTTACCAGATATCCAGGTGTTTTTATAGCTGGAATCGTTTGTATCATAAACTTCCTCTATCTGGAGCCAGTTGTCTTTTGAAGCTTTGATATGGAGATAAATACCTGTTTCAAAATTGGAATCATCCTGTTTTGGAAGCTGTTTCACCACTTTTCCCTTGGGTTTATCTCTCACATTGGTACCGCTCTTATCAGGGTCATTGAGATAAACGGTTACATCACAAGCATTCGCTTTTGCCTCTTCAGAAAAAATTGATTTTAATCCGATTGAACCGAATAAAATAAAAAACAACAAAGAAACAGATAAAACGAACAATCTGCTCATAATTTTCTCCCTGCATGGTTATAAATCTCTTTTATTTCTGGAATCTGAGAATAACGCTCCAATTTTTCTATAATCACAGAATTCCATTTACCCGCTTCTTTCAACAAGTCTTTTGCAAATTGAAGAATCAGCTTTTTACCCTCTTCTTCGGTTCTTTCCCAGTCTTTGAGCATATTTTCAAGAAATACAGTCTTATCCGAAAGACTATAAGACGGTGACCACTCATGATACTGGTCATATTCGCCGTATTTTGTTTGATCAATAATTTTTTGCACTGCCTGAGCTGTTATATTTTCCATGAAGCCTCCAAGTTTTTATTATTCCTCGAAAATCACCTGAAATGGATATTCTTTTTCTTTATCAAATAACGAAGAAACAATTTTTTTTCTCTCTTCACTCACTCGAAGCGCCGTTCCCTGAAGTGCTCCTTTCTCACCGATTTTTTGTTCCCAGAACTCTTCCTCATCCCGAATCACAAGAGAAAAGACGCCTTCTTTTTCTAAAAACCGGATATCCGACTGAAAATAATTATTAGTTTTCAGTACTGTCTGATAAGCGGCACATTGTTTTTCCGTAAGCGGACAAGCCGCATAATACACAATTGGGGAGAGTTTATACGAAGAGTTTTCAGGATCTTCTTTGTATTCTTTTCCATCTATCCACGAAAGAAAAAGAAAATCATCTTTTAAAAAAACATCCATTTTCCTGACCTGATACCATCCTTCTTTATTCGGAATAAATTTTTTCAGGATTTCCTGCTGATCTTTTTCAATATCATGTTTGATCAGGTTTATGCTCCAGCTATCTGTATAGATATCTTCCGGCGCTTCACGCAGCAAAAGATAAAGAATGTTGTTTTGATAATGGATGGATAAAATAGAGTTTCTTTCCGGATTTTCTTTCTGATTGCCATAAAAAAGGGTTTTGTCGCGGATTTTTTTTCCATCCGTTCCAAACTCGGTGAAATAAAAAGACCCTTCGATCATATAAACGATCAGAAACCCTTTTTCTGTTGGAAAAACAGCCATATACTGACCCGCAAAGAAACTTTCTGATTTCTTTGTTTCTTCAAAAACAAACGGGGTTTTCAGAATCGGGTTTAAATCCTGATCCACTATCCCGAAATAGTAAAACCAGCGGTTATCTATAATGGTTCCGGGAGGAGGAAAACAAATCTGGGTATAATCGTTGATTGCAAAGACAATCCCCCATTGATCCTTTCCACCAGCAATATCATAGGCAAACATTTTAGGAGAAGGATAGGTAATTTTTAATATCTTTTCTCCGTCTGGTTTTGTTTCTTTTTGAAGTGTAGCGGAAGGATAGGTGCAGGAGAAAAGAAAAACCGCCATGAATAATAAAATTGCGGAAACTTTGTTTTTCATTATTAAAAACCTTATTCGACCTTCACCCACACTATACAGAAATAAAACTCCATATTGTTCATCACCGTTGGAGGAGTGGTCAGAGTTAATTGATTTTGAGAAAACTCATAAAAACGGACTTCTACTGTCCCCACCAAATTCGGCACAAAACTCACCTCGACATGGTGAAGTATTTTATTTTCCTGAATTTCATATTTTCCCGAATAAGCGTAAAATCCGTCGGAAAGAATCTGTTTGTCTTTTTCAGGCAGATGCATCAGATCATCCGTTGAGATTTTCGGTCTGTCGTGTTTCGACATCATGCCGGACATAATGCCGTTTTTATCGTAGATAAGATATCCATCCGGGGTTTTTCCGTAAAGCGGATATGCTTCTCCCGTTTTGGTTTTCAGATCAAATGAAACTAATTTCCATGTTCCGGTCAGTTCTTCTACTGTCATATCAAATTCCTTTCCAAAGTTAATATTTTAATAATAACTATAATGAAAAGGAATTTTAAATGGTTTAAAAAGATATTGTTTCCCCGTCCTCGGGTATGATAAGCTTTTCATGAGATATAACTTTTTTATCTGCGCTGAGACGAAGCTCTTTCCGCGTCACCGGGCAATGATCTAAAGCCTCCATATGAACAGCAACTATTTTTGCTTCCGGCACTGCCTTGATTAATTGAAAAACCTGCTCAATATTCATAATAATCGGATCGTAACCGGGTACTATGGCACCTCCGGTATGAGCAATAATAATATCAGGATGAAATTTTTTGATTGTATCTTCTACTTCTTCGCACCAGATGCTGTCCCCTACCCAATAAAGGGTTGGTTCACCCTCTGCTTGAAAGACAAATCCCGATACATTACCCATATGCTCGAGTATTTTTCCGCTTCCATGCTGACCGCCTGTCCGAGAAATCTTTATTCCCTCCCATAAAACCGAGGAATCAATACTGGAAGCATTTTGAAAACCTTCTTTTTTTATTCTTTCTTCATCTCCCGGCTGGAAAAACAATGGAAGCGTTTTTTTTAAAACTTCGCCGGCTTTTTCATCAAAATGATCTGGATGAGTATGACTTAACAAAACACTGTCTATTCCGTTTATAACATCTTCCGCAGAAAAAGGAAGTTCAATCGTCGGGTTGGGGGCTATGCCTGCAAAAGAAGGCAGGCTTCCTTGAGAAGAAAGCATGGGGTCTGTTAAGATTGTTTTCCCTGCGTAATTTATTTTCATGGTTGCGTTTCTTATAAATTGGATTTTCAAATGATTCTCCTTTTTTTTATGTGAAATAAAATTAACAAGAACATGAAAATTAGTCAATTACCCACTTTTTTGTCAGTATTCTTTTTTTTCTGCTCCTCAATATATTCCCGCCCTATTTTTTGCATTATTTCCAGAGCTTCAATTATTTTTTCCCCTTTGCCCTCTGTCAGAAAATACTCCACCCTTAAAGGATATCCTTCATAATTGATTTTATCCACCAGACCAAACTCTCTTAATTCTCTTAATTGTTCCAAAAGCATTTTCTGGCTGATACCTTTAATATCCTTTTCCAACTGGGATAAAGAAACTTTTTTCAGGTGATTGATCTGCCATAAAATCACGGTTTTCCATTTGCCTTTGAGGATATCGTGTATAATTTCCAAGGGGCAGGTATATTCTTTCCTGATTTTCATTGATAAATTTCCATTTTTTCAACCTCTCAATCTATTAAGTAAAATTTAACGCCTCTCTCTTTTTTTTACCTGTTTTTAAAAAATTGGTTGCAGCAGATAAATATTAAATGCGGATATGCTTCTCCCGTTTTGGTTTTCAGATCAAATGAAACTAATTTCCATGTTCTAGCCAGTTCTTCTATTATCATCTCTCTTTCCTTTTCAAAGTTAATATTTTAATAATAAACACAACTGAATATAAAATACAAACCTGTCATCGTATATTTAAAACTGTAACTTAAACCACTTATTTTCAATATCTTCACACCTTCGCGGAAATGACAGAAGGGGGTCGTTTTTTTGCAATTTAAAATCATTTCATTATATATATTAAACTGCAGGTTTTCTAAACAAAAATTTCTTTCAGCTTCCACTTTTTTTTAGCATAAAAAGCCCCTCCCAGAAGCAGGAGGTAATACAAACCTAGTACAACAGGATGAATCCCCGTATGGATTTCAAACCATTTTAAGGGCAATGTCAGTTCCATTGTCTTCATCATCAGATAATTGAGTGAATCAGACGCGGAAATCAGAATTCCTGCAAGGGAAAAACTCGCAAGAGAAAGCAAAAGCGCCGATAAAAGCCATCCCAGACTCAATGACAGAAGAAAACTCAAGGGAATGGTCAGAAACAGGGATAAAAAATTAAAGCTCCCGAAAACAAAAAGAATCAGGGGAAAGATAAAAATCTGCACAAATAGACCAATAAAAAAAGAAGCGGAAAGATTTTTCAGCAGTTTGTTTTTAAAAAAAGCGGAAATCTTTTGAGTAAAAGGAAGCGTGAAAATAATCGCAAAAGCAGCGCTGAATGAAATAATAAAACCGATTGAGTAAAGCATCCTCGGGTTGACCATTAATATCAGCCATCCCGAAAGATACACCATATCCAGAAGCTTTACCCGCCTTTCTAAAATTTTAGCCGCCGACACCATTGTGGTAAAAACAACCGCCCTGACAGAAGCAGGGGAATAATCCAGAAGATACAGATAAAAATGAATCACTGCCAGAAAAAGAACCAGAGTGATTTTTGG
Source organism: Spirochaetes bacterium GWB1_36_13 (assembly GCA_001829155.1). Taxonomy (GTDB): domain Bacteria; phylum Spirochaetota; class GWB1-36-13; order GWB1-36-13; family GWB1-36-13; genus GWB1-36-13. Next base: position 8,550 of record MIAO01000052.1, read on the forward strand.
ATGCAGGGGAAAACTTTTCAGGATAAAAAAGACAAAAAAAGCCACCATCCCGATATGCATCCCGCTCACAGCCAGTAGATGCAGCACTCCGTTTTGTTTAAAAAGTTCCAAAACGCTTTCAGGAATATACCTTTTTTCACCCAGAAAAAAACCCTGATGAAGAAATGGAAAAAGAGATTCTCCGGTTAGTTTGATAAAATACGCTTTAAAACTATTTTTTTCTTCTGTTTTTTCAATTATTTTTAGATTTTTCACATACCCTGTATGAGTGATGTTTTCTGAATAAAACCAGTTTTTTTCTTTCACAGGATAAAAACTTCCGCTTGCTTCAATTTTCCACCCGGCAAGAATTTCTTCTTTTCCCGTATAGGAAGCCCATACTTTGGAAGACCCATTTTCCACTATCAGATTCTGTCTCTCTTTTTTAGGTCTGACCTCCAATACTTTTCCTGTAAAAACAAATTCTTTTTCCAAAGAAATTTCAGACTCAAAAAAAGAAAGGGAAAGAAAAAAAACCAGAAAAAAAGAAAAACGAATGATTTTAACCTGCTTTTTCAGGACAAAGAGCACGCCCCCCAGAAGTAGCAATAAACAAAACAATAAAATATATTTTCCTGAAAATTGAATATCAGGGACAAGAAGAGCCGCTGTTTTTGAGAGAAAAAGAAGAAAAGGCATCTAAAATCCTTTGAACTGGAGATTTGTTTTTTAAAAATATCTATTTTTTAAAGGATAAAAAAATTTTAATTCAATTCATTTTTATGAATCTACTTTGTAAAAACTCTCTGATGAGGGTAAATTTATTAAAAATAAAAAGGAGCTTCCAGATGAAAAAAAACTTAGCTTTATTTTCTCTTCTGTTTTTATTTTCTCTTTTTTCCCTTAATAATCCCGTTTTATCCGAAACCGGAAACAAAACGGTTTATCTGGAAGGTCTTTATGCTACTTCAGTATTCAATGAAAAGGATTTTGGAGCTGAAAAACTCTTTGACCATAAAAAAGACTCCTGGATCACCATGCCCGGAGCAGCCACGGATGAGGGTGTTTTTCTTGTTTTTGAAAAACCGGTTGCAATCGCTTTCATCAAAATCAAACTATCGGAAGATCAAAATCTTGAAAAAATTAAAACAGTGTCCGTTTTTGCAAATGGTTCTCTTTTAGGAGATTTTCCAGTTTCCAACTCAATTGAAATTCAAAAAGATGTTAAAAATCTTTATATCATGATTAAAGAAGCTGGAAAAATAAAAGAGTCCAAAATCGATTTTCCTGAAAATCCTGAGTCTCTCCAGGATGTCAAAGCAGATGTTTCAGTCTATGACTCTACACTTTCTTCTGGCATTGAAGAAATAAGTTTTTTTGATAAAAATCAGAATGAAATTTTTATTAAAGCCCCTCTTTTTCTTTCGGGAAAAGTAACCGCTTCTTCAATGTTAAAACCCGAAGAAGCCTATCATACGGATTATCTTTTTGATTCTAAAAAAGAATTCGGCTGGGCAGACGGGAATGAAAAGAAAAACGGAAAAAACGAGAATCTCCTTTTTCAGCTTGACAAACCGGTAATAATTACAAAAATCAAGCTCTGGAACGGATACCAGCGATCGAAAGAACATTTTAAGGCAAATGAGAAAGTTAAAAAAATCCTTTTTGGACTGACTGGAGAAAAAGGAGAATCGTATTCCTTAAAAGACTCTATGGATCCTCAACTCATTACTCTTGCTAAACCTCTTAATGGCAGCCGGTTTGAATTAAAAATCAGCGATATTTATTCTGGAAGCAAATACAAAGATTTGGTTATCAGCGAGATAAGTTTTTACAATGGTTCCAATTGGTTTAAAATCAGAAGCGGCGAAGAAACAAAACGAAAAGAAAATATCTCTCAAAAGGTAAAAAACACACCTATGGAAAAACTTTTGGATAAAAGAATTGCCATGAAATTTGAAGGGGATATGTCTTTTTATGAAACCTCTCTTATTTTCCGATCCAATTCCAGTTTTGTCCTTTGGATGAATACAAATGTAGAAGACAATCAGAAAAAAATAGTGGCTGATGGAAACTGGGAAATCAAAGACTTGAAATCTGGGGAAGTGACGGTGCGGATTTTTGGAAAGATTTATTCGCTTTCTGAAACCTACGAATACTATAAAGGCAATCAAACCAAAGAACTCACTTCTATCTTTCAGGAAAAGCTCAAGATAAGCGCAAAAGAAATCAAAGGTGAAAAAATTTTTTCTGTCATAAAATTAATTAATTAAACCGATCAGGTTTAAAAAGGACCTCTGAATTGAAAGAAGCTTTGTATTACCGTCAGGTAGAAAAACAGAATGTTCAATGCCTTTTATGTCCTCATTTTTGTATAATCAAACCGGATGAAAGCGGTTTCTGTAAAAACAGAAAAAACAAAGAGGGCAAACTCTACTCCCTGAACTACGGAAAAGTGGCTTCTATCGCCAATGACCCTATAGAAAAAAAACCTCTCTACCATTATTACCCCGGCAGCAGTATTCTTTCTTTTGGAAGTTTCGGATGTTCCTTTGAATGTCTTTTTTGTCAGAATTCTTCCATTTCAAGAGCCGCAGCAGAAATCAACCATCCCTTTCTTTCCCCCGAAGACTGCATTGATATCGCTGTCAGGGAAAAAACAGAACAAATCGCCTATACTTACAATGAACCTTATATTTGGTACGAGCATGTTTTAGAAACAGCAAAGCTTGCCAGAGAAAAAGGGATTCGAAATATCCTTGTGACAAACGGTTATTTCAATCCAGAGCCATGGAAAGAGCTTTCCCAATTTATTGATGCTTTGAATATTGACCTTAAAGGAGATCCCGATTTTTATCATCAGATTGTGAAAGGAAGCGTTGAGCCGGTTTTAAAAACGATCCGTTTCGCTTTTGAAAACAACATCCATGTGGAAGTCACTTTTCTGGCTGTTACAGGAGTCTTGTTGGAAGGGTCTTTTAAATGGGTTCTCGAAGAAATAAAAAAAATATCCAAAAAAATTCCTTTTCACATATCCCGATACAGCCCCCGTTACCGCTATCATGAGGATCCCACTCCGATAGAAAAAATGAAAGAGTTTTATTTTCTGGCAAAAAAAGAACTGGATTCCGTCTATCTCGGCAATATAGAAACGAATGGAGAAGCGCATACTTTCTGTCCTTCCTGCGGCACCATCCTCATTCAACGCTCTTTTTACCACACAGAAATAACCCGTTCTTTTGCTTCAGGAAAATGCTTAAAATGCGGGTTTAACCTCTACGGCCGCTTTAAAGGAGAATAAAAAATTGAAAAAAACAGTTTTGATCACCGGAATTTCAAAAGGACTCGGTAAAGCTCTTGCCCTTGAATTTCAGAAAAAAGGATTTCAAATAGCTGGAATTTCAAGAACTAAGCCCGATTTTGAAATTGATTTTTTTTATCCTGCTGATATCACCGTCAAAGAAGAAAGAGAAAAATCTTTTTCTCAGATCATTGAAAAATGCGGAAATCTGGATGTTTTAATCAACAATGCCGGAATCGGCTATTATGAAGCATGGGAAAAAGTCAATGAAACAGATTTGAAAAAAACTTTTGATCTGGACTTTTTTTCATTAGTCTGGATGACTCAGCTCTCTCTCCCTTATCTGAAAAAGACAAAGGGAACAATTATTAATATTTCTTCCGTTGCAGGAAAAACCGTTCTTCCTTATATGGGTCCGTATTCAGCCGTAAAATCAGCCGTCAATTATTTTTCAGACTCTCTACGGATTGAATTGAAAAACAAAGGGGTAAAGGTTTTAAATGTCTGCCCCGGAAGAATTAAAACAGGATTTGGAGAAAGAGTTCTGGGCAGCAGAAACACAACCCCCTCTACTCCCTTTAAAGCAGATTCTTCCGTTTTTGCCGAAAAATGTTTTAAAGCCTATCAAAAAAATAGACGGGAATTGATCTTTCCCGCTTGGTACCGTTTCTTCATTGGTTTTACAAAAATTTTTACCCAATGGTATGAAAAAATCAGTTTAAAAAAGTGGAATAAAGATGAACTCAATTAAACTTGAATTTGTCATTCAAAATGAAAATCAAATTCTCGATGTAAAAGAAAAACTAATTCAAAATCTGGATTTTTTTCAATTTGAACAAGATAAAAAAAATCTCATCGAAATTGCTTTTGAAGAAATGTGCATCAATGGAATTATCCATGGAAACAAAAATAATAAAAACAAAAATCTTTTCATTCAAATAGAGATCAGCCATCAAGAGTTTAAAGCTTTCATTCAAGACGAAGGCGATGGTTTTTCTCCTTCCGTTGTTCCAGAAACCCTTGATTTTGATTTATTAATTGATTTAATAGAAAAAAACGAAACAGAAATTTTTACTCACGGCAGAGGAATTTATCTGACCAGACAATATATGGATCAAGTCGTTTACAATGAAAAAGGAAATTCTGTTCTTATTGTAAAAAAGAAATAAATCTCCTATTCATTTCTTAAAATTTCAGCCGGATTTGCTTTAAAAACCTTGACAGCAGGGCTGAAAGAAGCTGCCAGAGCAAAAGCAAAGGCGCCTAACCCCTGAATAAAAAAATCTTTCATTTCAAGCCGATAAGGGAGAGAAGAAACATAAAAAACTTCTTCCGGCATCATCTTCCATTGATACCAAGGAGGATTTTCCGTGATTCCTATCAAATTGCTGTAAACCAGTATCCCGTTTACAATCTTCTCAATAACCACAATAATATCATCCAGATTGATTAAAACAAGTGTTGAAAGAAAAAAGCCCGCCAGACTACCTATTATTGCAATAAAAATGCCCTGTCCCAGAAAAACATTCAAGATTTTATAGTTATTCATACCCAGAGTTTTTAAAAGAACGATATCAATTCTTTTATCCGCCAAAACAACATTGAGTGTGATAAAAATTGCGATAAATGCAATAATCATAATAAAAAACATGGCAGCGGCAAGCGATTTTTTTTCTTCTTCAAAATCCCTGAAAATTTTATTGTCTATTGTACTGTAAAAAATACCTTGCGGATAACTGTCTGTAATCTTTTTTTCCCATCCTGAAAAGCCTTTTTTCAAGGTCTTCTGAGTTAATTTTAATGCTATTTTATTAATTGTATTCTCTGAAATAACAAAAAGATCATTCATATCTTCTTTTAAAATAAAAGAAGCTGTAGTATCAAAAGCAGCATATCCCAAAGAAACAATCCCCGTTACCTCAAATTCTTTCTGTGAAAAATGATTATATCCTACAGAATGGTCGATTGCGATCAAATTAATTTTGTCTCCCAGTCCAACTCCCAGATTAATCGCCAGATTTTCTGCCAAAACAATTCCATCTTTTTTGGGATACCTTCTATCTTCTTCAATTTTAGAGCTTTGGGTAAAATTATTTTTAACAATGGATAGAAAAGGTTCCTGAAGTTTATATTTTTCATAATCTTCTTTTCTGAATCCTCGAAGCTGAGTAATCGCTGTTGAGGTTCTGCTTTTTATCAGGCATTTGTCTTCGTAAAATCCTACCGACCTGACTCCTTCAAAATCCTGAATATTTTCAAAATTGATCAATTCCGGAAAAAAAACCTGAAAATGGTATTCGTAATCAAATATATTTTCTTTTACAATCCCCTGAAATCCATTTGTCACCGATAAAACCAGAATAGGCACCGCTATTGAAAGAGCAACCAGAATATAAGAAAAAAAAGACATTTTTGAAATATATTTTTTATCTTTTGCGGAAGAAAGAAATTTTTTTATGATTAAAATTAATACCTTCATACTCACTCCATAAACTCTAAGGGATAATTTATATATCCTTGAAAAACTGCTCTAAATATCATTAAAATATAATACAAAGAGTTTGACAAAGACTTAAAAAATCATTACTTTTTTTGTATGCTTATTAACAAATTTAAAGAACTATTTTCTAAAAAACTAAAAATTCCTTTGTATTTAAATACTTGGAATAATAGAATTATTGCTAGAGAAGGCGCTGTCTTCTCCAAAGACCTTTTAGAGATTGCCGCTCGGATAGGGAAAGACTTTAATAAAGTGCAAGTGAAAGATACTTTCTTTATTAAGGATCTCGAAAAGGTTTTAACCAATGAAATAGAAAAATACGGTTTTATCACTGAAAATTTGAAGTTTTTACAAGATATTTTAAACTATGTCGGATCTATTTCAGTACCCGAACATATTATCTCTGAGCTTTCTTTTTTAAAAGAAAGAAATTTTTATAACTATCATCATACGGTAGCCGTTACCGCTTTAGCGACTCGAATAGCGCGGGATTATTTTTTTGAGGATGAAAATATTGCCGAGCTTGCGGAAATGGGGTTGGTTTATGATATCGGAATCGCTCATATTCCTCAGAATATTATTCAGAAATTGGGGCGTTTTGATGATAAAGAAAGAAATATTGTCAACTATCATCCCATTTACTCTGCCCTTTTAATTGCTCATTACTATAAAGACGCAAATCATCCCCTGATCGATCCTGTTTTAAACCATCATGAAAACCTCGATGGAAGCGGGTTTCCAAGACAAATTAAAAACAACAACCTTTCCAGCCATATTTTAAAAATTGCCGATAAATTTGATGCCTTGATTTCAGCCCGGCCGTTCAGAAAATTCTACTATCCGAAAGACGCTTTTAAAATTTGTGAAGATGAGATGAATTCAGGGAAAACCACTCCTGAAATCTTGTCTATTATTTATTCTTATTACCTGTTTATTGACGCATACCCTTATAAATAATTAGAATATTCAAAACAAAAAGGACTTGTCGATGCAAAAAATACTTATTTCACTTTTTCTTTTTTTATTTATTGTTTCCTGTACTACTACTAAAGAAACAATCAAAGAAGAAAAAACACAAAAAGAAACAGTTCAACAAAATCAGACAGAAGAAAAAAAACAGATTGAAACAAAGCCTGACCGCTTGGGAGAAGCTGAAAAGCTAATTTCTGAAAAAAATTACTTAAAAGCAGAAGAAGTGTTAACTTCCCTTCTTAAAGAAGAACCTGAAAATATAAAAGCTCATCTGGTTTTGGCAAAAATTTATTACATTCAGAAAAACTTTAACAAATCCATTTTATCTCTTGAGACTGTTATTAAACTGGGAGAAGAAAAAGCAGATATTTTCTTCCAAATCGGGGAAAATTTTACTCAGACAAAAAATTACTTTAAAGCGCTTGAAAATTATAAAAAAGCGATTGAGCTTGACCCTCTTCTTTTAGAGGCCTATCTCAAAATAGGCGATATCTATTTTGAATTGTCAAACACAAATGAAGCGGCAGTCTGGTATGAAAAAACTGTTAAAATTGAAGCAAAATCAGCTAAAACTTATTATCACATGGCAAATCTCAAGTTTGAAACAGCTGCAATCGACAATGCTTTTGAACTGATTCAAACATCATTGGAAATAGACCCTCTTTTTATTGATTCCCGCCTCCTTGAATTAAAAATCCTTTTTCAGAAAAAAAATAAAGAAAAAACAAAAACCCGTTTAGATCAGTTTTTAAAAGATTTTCCTGAAAACCCGGACGGACTTTTAACAATCGCAAAGTTTTATCTGGATCAAAATGATTTAAAACAAGCCTTGTCTTTCTATGAAAAAGCTTTAAAAACCGCTCCGCAACTCCCTTCCACCTTAAACGGATTTGGCAATTATTACTACGCTGCTGAAAATTATCAAAAAGCAGAGGAATATTATCAAAAAGCTTTAAAAATCAATCCAGATTACGCTCATGTCTATTATAATATCGGCCTTGTGAAATGGAAAGAGAAAAAAAATCAGGAAGCGGTTGAATTTTTTAAAAAAGCATATGAATTGAACATCTTTTTTAAAGAAGCTCTTTTTTATATTTCAATCTGTTCTTATCAAAATGGAGATAACGATACTGCTGTAAAATATTTAACAGAGTTTTACCGTAAAGATGCGGCTCTTTATAAAAACTTTTTCCAAAAACAGGAATACACCCAGATAATGGGCGAAATCCTTCAAATGTTTTGGAACACTAATGATAAAAAAGATCTCTTTACAAGAAGTGTTTTTCTTTGTCTGGTTCAAAGCGAGGAAAGAGCCATACCCACTTTTTCAAAAGAGGAAAACCCTGAAGCTTCTTTCTTTTTATCCAGAATCCTTTTTATGACCAAAAAAACTGAAAAAGGAAAAGAAGCTTTCCTGAAATTTATTAAAACGGCAAAAATCACTCCTCAAGAAATTTTGTTAGACTCTTCTTTCGATTCTGTAAAAGGTGAAGATTGGTTTTTAAAAAGTCTTGAAAGCCTTCCGCAATAAAGGGTTAAAGGGTGAATAAAAAATTACTGATTTTTTTTATCGTTTTTTTTTTATCAACTTTTTTTATAATGATAGGAATTTTGAAAAACGATTTGAGAAAAGTTTATGACAATGCCTCTAAACTCTGTTATTCCTGCATCGGATTGTAAGCATGAAATGGCTGAAACGAAGATATTATCAAATTTTTTCAGCTGTTTTTTTCAATCTTCCTTTTCTTTCTGTTTATCTTAAAAATGTTCCTGTTCCAGTTTTAAATTGTTACGCCTGCCCTCTTGCTTCCGGAGCCTGTCCTATCGGGACTCTCCAGTTTTTTGTGATGACGGGACAGTTTCCTTATTTTACTCTCGGTATTCTGACTCTCTTCGGCATTCTTTTAGGGCGCTTTTACTGCGCTTCTCTCTGTCCTTTTGGATTTATTCAGGATCTGCTTTTTAAAACCAATAAAATAGAAAAAAAAACAGCCCGCTGGTTTTCTTATTTAAAATATTTGATTTTAACTATTTTTGTTCTGATTCTTCCTTTTATTTTTCTTTCCCCGATCTTTTGTAAAATATGCCCTGCCGGTACTCTGGAAGCAGGCATTCCGATTGTTTTGATTGAGTATATCAATAAATGGACGGGTTCTCTTCCTTTCGGATTCTCTGCAATCCTAGGTCTGGTGGGGATTTTCTTTCTGTTAAAAATTTTACTGTTTTTAATTTTTATCGTTTTTTCATTGTTTTATAAACGGCCTTTCTGTAAAATATGTCCTCTCGGCACTATTTTTTCTTTTTTCAACAAAATCCGAATCATTAAACCGATCAAAAAAGATTTAAAGCTCTGCACCGACTGCAAAGCCTGCTCTTTCACCTGCCCGGCAGGACTGGATCCAGCCGTTCAGCTCAACCATCCTGATTGTATTCAGTGCGGAGAGTGTAAAAAAAATACCTGCGGCGTTTTTTATTCTTAAACAAGGAAGAAAAATTCTTTATCCCCGAGATTTTGGAACTGTTACAGCCGGCAGCACCAACACGAATGCTATTGGTGTTTCTTACAACAGTTTGAGAATTCAAGGTTATAATTACGGTTCAACAGGTATTCCGAACGGTCTTTCCAGCTCGCCGGATGATTGTATTTTTCCTAATGTCAGTGTAGAAACCGAATTTGGAAACCAGATTAAAACAAAAGCTCGAATTCCTATCATGACAGGAGCATTAGGCTCCACTTTTATTGCCGCAAAATACTGGGAGTCTTTTGCAGCTGGGGCAGCTTTGGTGGGATTTCCAATTGTCGTAGGTGAAAATGTTGTCGGAATCGACAAAGAAGCTGTTATTGAAAAAGGAAGAGTGAAAAAAGCGCCTGAATTAGATAGAAGAATCGATACTTTCTTGAAATATTATGACGGATACGGTGCCATTATCGTTCAAATGAATGTGGAAGACACCCGAAATGGTGTTGCTGAATATATTATTGAAAAATATGGAGATAAACTTATTCTTGAACTTAAATGGGGTCAAGGAGCCAAAGATATTGGCGGAGAAATTCAGGTAAGCAATCTTGATTATGCCCTCTTTCTTAAAAACAGAGGGTATGTTGTATACTGAACTAATTATAAACTGACCGGTTTTACGGAGTTGTGATAATCTGAAAATTCTCGGTCATCAGGGTCGAAAGCTCTTCGTGTATTTGATGAATTTTATACTCGAAGAAATCCCGCACAACATCTTTAAACTCCTTAAATTTTGAATAATACTCATTAT
>MIAO01000053.1 GCA_001829155.1 Spirochaetes bacterium GWB1_36_13
TATTTTTACTACGGCAATGTCCTTTCTAATTTCAAAGACCGCTATCCAGATGCTCTTTCTGCCTACCTCAAAGCGATCAATCTGGGAGTAACTGATCTTCCTGTTTATTACAATATCGCCTGTCTCTACAGCAAGATGAAAAATAAAGAAAAAGGGTTTTACTACCTGAAACGATCTCTATCTTTTAACGAACTCAAAAATCCTTCTCTCATGAATAAAGACCCCGACCTTGAATTTTTAAGGAAGCAGAAAGAGTGGAAAGAATTAGGAGTGAAATGATTTTTTCTCAGTTTTATAATGATTAAATTATAATAGTATGTTTTTTAAAAGGATTTTGAGATGCAGAAAAAACAAGAAATCAAAACAATAAAAAAAATTCTCATAGAAAGAGGATGCAAAAAAATTATTTTATTTGGTTCTTTTTTAGAAAAAGGAAAACAGCATCAAGATATTGATATTGCTGTATCTGGAATGAAACCAGAAGATTTTTTTTATTCCATCTCATTCCTTCCATTATTGCTTAATAAAAAGGTTGATCTTGTGGATTTAGATGACTTATCCCCCTTTTTTCTGGAAAATCTTCAAAAAAAAGGAAAAATTATTTATGAAATTTGAAGAAACAGCTTATGAAATTGAACAAGAAGTCGGGTTGATTGAAGAATTAATCACCTACCATCAGCTTTTATTTGATAAAATAAAAATTACAAGTCCTGACCCTATCGAAATTAGCGCTACTGCAACGCTTCTTCATTCTTTTTACAATGGGATTGAAAATATTTTTAAAAGAATATCAAAAAACCTCGACAAGAAATCTTTCTCTTCTTCAATCTGGCATCAAGATTTGATTCAGTTCATGACTAAACAAACAGAAACTCATCCACCTGTTATATCAGAAAAACTCTTTACTAAACTTCTGGTTTATTTGGGATTCAGACATTTCTTCAGACATGCTTATGCTTTTCATTTTAAATGGGAAAAAATTGAGCCGCTTATAAAAAATTTAAAACCAGTTTTTAACGAATTTAAAGATGAAATAAATGAATTTAAAGAAAAATTACCAAAGAATTAGAGACCTCATGAAACAAAACAAATTTTTCCTTCTCCTCTTTCTCCTCCCCCTTTCCATTTTCCCGAATGACAGTTGGTACACCTCTCTCAAAACTTCCGGCGGTTCTATTTATTCTGAAACGGAACACCCTTCTGTCCAGATGAAAAAAGAAGCCCTCTTCTTCCACCCCTTCCAAAATCACCTTCTCTGCCGGGTCAATTATCTTTTTCACAACGACTCTCAGGAAGAGGTACAAGTAAAAACCGGATTTCCGGTGATTTTTTTTTCAGATTTTTCTTATGATAAAGACCTAATTTTTCTTTTTTATTATCCCGCTCGATTTGGGAAAAACCCTAAAAAAAATCTTTAAAAAAAAACAAGCAGAAAAATCGATTAATTACTTTTCTAAGTAATTCAAAATCAAGACTAGAACCTGGGGTTCTATTGGAATTTTGATCGAATTCACCCTGGGTTCTATTGCACTTTTGCCTGAAAATAAGTTTATTTGATAGTATGATAACGATGATACAAGAAAATTAATATCAGCGATTATACTTAAAAACTTTTTTAAAACCCCAAATAAGTCTTTTGCAAAAAAAGACTTTCCGGCGGGAAAAAAAACAGAACCTTTTTATCATACCCCACATTATTATCAGGGTTCTGTTTTTGCTGTCCTCTCTATTCTTCCCGCCGGAAAAAAATCCCGCTTCAATTTATCTTAACTTCAGAAACGCTTCAATTTTAGCCTTAATCGACATAGTAGCTGTTTTTTCAAGATCAATAAAGAGCCCGTCGGTGCGCTCGGCAAGTTCTTTTGCCAAAATCCCTTTTGAGCAGAAACTCTGCGCAAAGTAAACGGTTTTCACGCCTTCATCCACAAAGTTTTCGAGATCAAGATCGGAAGGTACCCCTGCCTCCACGCACCTCACCCAGCCGTAAACCGCCGTAGTGTCTGGGAAAAGCTCCAGAATCGAAAAATCGTTGGGCGGAACACCCCAAAACCCGAATTCAGGTTTTTCAATCTGTTTTATTTCTGGAAGAGAAATTTTTTCAACGATTGATTTCATGATCGTATCAATTTTTGTTTTAAGCGGGAGATCGGAAGTACAGATTTGAATCTTCTTTTGTTTCCGGTTCATATTGGAAGTTTCCACTACTTGAAACCCCCATTTTTTTAAAAGATAGGCGGCAAAGCGTCCATTGTCGCATTTATCTTCTCCCACTGTGGCCAGAATCAGCTCGATTTCATCCCTGTAAAAAAATGCATGATTGATAATATTTTTAATAATGGTACAGGTATTGGCAGGGATCAGGCTGAGCTCGGGAGCGCCGAAATCTACATCCAGATCAATCAATTCATAGCCTTTTTCCTGATAGCTTTGAATCACATCTTCAGGAGGATAACCGTAAAAACCAATTTTTTTCATTTTTAAAAAACCTGTAAAAAAATAAACTTCAAATAACCTGTCTCCAAAACAGCCGGATGGTAGGGGTGGTCGGGAGAATTGACTGATTGGTGAAGGATTTTTATTTTTCGTGCCGACTGATGAGATGATTCCAGCAAAATATTCTGAAAATCAGTCATCCCCAGATTGCCGGAGCAGGAAAAAGCAGCCAGATATCCTTCCTTTTTCACAGAAAGCATTCCATTGTAAAATATATTGACATATTTTTTGACCGCATCCTGAAAATGTTCTTTCTTTTTCATCATTTTGGGCGGGTCGAGAATAATCAAGTCGTAACCGGAGTGATTTTTTAAAAAATTGATTGAATCATCCTCAGTTGTCTTGATTCCGGAAAGCTGGTTGTTTTCAATATTTTTATTCGCAATACTGCGCGCCTGGGCAGATGAATCAACCGAGTCAATTTCAAATCCTTTTCGGGCAAGATAGCAGGAAAATGCCCCAGTGTAAGAATAAGCGTCCAGAACACGCAGCTTGGTTTCATTTTGAAAGAAGTTTTTCAGAAAAAGCCTGTTAAACCTCTGATCCAGATAAAATCCGGTTTTCTGCATATCCAGAAGCTGCACCTCAAACTTGAGACCGTCTTGAAGGATTTCAATCTTTTCAACCGGAGTGCCGTAAAGGATGGGGTTTGTTGCCTCGATCCCCTCTTTTTCCCTTTCATCGGCTGAAACTTTATTTAATATCAGGTTGATTTTCACAGAAAGGATTTTTTCGCATTCTTTGATAAACGAGTCTTTGATTATATCCAAAAATGGATAATAGCCAAGACTATTGACCTGTAAAATCAATACATTGTGGTATAAATCGGCAGTGAAACCCGGAAGCCCGTCTCCTTCGCTATTCACCAGGCGGACTGCATTATGAGAGGCAGTAGAAAAAAACTTTTTTCTCCCGTATAAAAGCTGTTTGATTCGGGATTCAAAAAACGCCTCCCCAATTTTCTCGCTTTCCTGATAAGAAAGAATCCTGACCCTGAAAAACGAACGGCTGTTGTAAAATCCCCAGCCGATAAAACTCTTGTTTCTGCCGTCCAGTACTTTCACTATACTGCCGTCGGCAGGATTTCCTTTGATTGATTCTATGCTGTTTGGAAAAACCCAGGGATTTCCGTACCACAGCGGCTTGCTTTTTCCCTGTTTGATAATGATTTCACTCATTGTAAATCCTTTTTTTGTTTTTTAAGCGCTTTTTTCAAAAGCCTGCACTTATTTCCAGTACATTCACAGGAAATATTCAAGAATCCCGCTTTTTTTTTGATTTCATTCAGTTCTTTTCTTTCTTTCGGGGTAAAAACTTTTTTCTCAATCGGGATGCCGGCAGAAAGCAAAAGCCATGTTTTTTCAGCCAGCGCCTCTATTTTTTCCAGACGGTCGATACAGGTATAAAAATCATTCCCAAAAGCCCCTGCTCCATGTTTTTCAAGAAGAAAAAAATTGGTTTGTTTTACAAATCGTTCAATGCTGGATGCAAGCCCGATGCTTCCCGGCGCCTGATAGGGAGCAAGCGGTACTTTGCCAAGTAAAAGATAGGCTTCTGCCGTAAGACAGGGGATCAATGGAATGCCCGCAATGGTCAAGGCGGTGGATTTCACCGGATGAGCATGAATTACATGAGAGATATCGGGGCGTTTTTCATAGATTTTCAGATGGAGCTTAGCTTCCGAAGAAGCTTTTCGGCTTCCTTCCAGCATCTTTCCTGAGAAATCAATCAAAACCAGGTCTTCTTCCTTTAAAAAACCTTTATAAGATTCTGATGCCGTGATCCAGACCCCTTTTTCAGTCCTGATACTGATATTGCCGTCAAACCCTGCCAGAAGATTCTTTTCATAAAGAATTCGCCCTGCTTCTATCATAGATTGTTTTAAATTTTTCAAATGGATTCCTTTTAGATAAAACTGAGTTTAAAATTTACAGATAAAATAAGAAATTCATGAAGAAAATTCATGTCTTTTTAAAAACTTACAGATAAAATCTTTCAACTTTATTTTGTCACTGCAAAGCCGAAGTGTCAACAGTTCGACCCTGCTTGGCGTATGATTTAACTGACTTGCTGTTTTATCTGTAAAAAATTCTTTTTTGTTATTTTATTTGTTTTAAATATCTTTATTATGAGAGACTCATTTTAACTGAGGATTTTTTATGAAAAAAATTGGAAAGATATTATTGCTGATTTTAATCACAGGAGTATTATATCCTATGGAAAACACAAAAGAAATCACTTTAAACGGGAAAACTTACCGTTTTTACGAAAAAGACTTGCTGTATGGAAGCGGAAGCTACAGCGATGTTTTCTGGAGAGGGATTCTGGCTGAAGACACTGTTTTGAAACTGGGGAAGAACGAAATGGTTCTTGCCAAAAAAACTGAGCTTTGTTTTTATTATTCCGGAAAACCCGCCTACGGCTATCTGGCAGAAGAGACTGCTTTAAAACTGGGAGATCAAATCTTTCAATTCGGAAAAAAAACAAGAATTGATTTTTCTGAAAATGAAACTGTAATCAAAGGTTATCTGGCAGAGGATCAGGAGATAAAAATAGGCAGCGCTCTTTTTCTTTTTAAAAAGGGAGTGCAAGAGTATGAAGATATTGAATTTTACGAAAATGGAAAAATCAAGCTTGGGTTTCTGGCGAAAAACACTTCCGTAAAAATTGGAAAAAATTCTTATCTTTTATTTAAGGGTATAGGGTTTTACCCATCCGGAAAAATCGATTATGGGCATCTGGCAGAAAACACTCAGGCTTGGGTTGGGAAAAATCAGATCATTCTTGCAGGAAGCGAATACCACAGTGTCGCTTTTTATGAAGACGGAAGTCTGATGGGAGCCACCCTTGCTGAAGATCAGGAGATTAAAGCGGGAAACCTTTTCATTCCTCTCACTTCTCAAGTGAGTTTTTCAAAAGAGGGAAATTTAACAAGAGGAGTTCTGGCAAAACCTTTTGTTTTTAAAAATCAAACCTATCCTCAATTCAAAACAATTGTCCTTCAATACGATGAAGATCAGAACGAACTGATAGATATAAAAATTTTTAAATATCCTGAAAGATAATTAAGAAGAGTGGTTTCTGAAATAAAACTGATCCTTGAGAGTTTTAAAGATAATATAGATTGTGCTGATACCCAATAGAAAAGAAAAATAAATATAAACCGGATGAATGTATTTTGCGATCCAGTAAACCTGAAGAAAACAAAAAACAGCAAATAATGATTCAACAATAATGATTCCCTGAAGCTTGATTTTATACTTGGCAGGTTTCATTTCTTTTTTGTTATTGGAAAGATTGTGTTTCGGGGTGCGTTTAAAAGCGGACTGAATATTCAAAACAGCTTCCATAAATGCAATGGCAATATAGATCGTGATTCCCAGCCCGTTGAAAAAGAGAAAAGGCAGGGCTTTTATAAATTTCCAGATGCTGTTTTTTAAGTGAAGCTGAGCAAGAAAAGTCAGGAACACTGGGGAAATCATGGAAATCGTAAAAAGAAAAATAGGCACATAAAGAGGTACGATCATTTTTTTCGGATAGAGGATAAAAGGAATCAAGGTCAGAATATTTAAGATCATTAAAAAGTGGATTGAATAATAAGTGAGGTGAACAATAGCTTCAAACTTGTTTTTAAAACTGAATTTGGACTGAATGATCGGTTTAATCAGTTTTTTAGCGGTTTGAATGCTTCCTTTCGCCCATCTGAACTGCTGGTTTTTGTAAGGAAGAATAAAAGCCGGAATTTCAGCCGGCGCAACTGTATCGGGCAGATAAAGGGTTGTCCATCCTTTGAGCTGGGCACGGTAGCTTAAATCAAGGTCTTCTGTCAGGGTATCGCCGGACCAGTTGCCCGCATCTAAAATAGCTTCCCTTCTCCAGACTCCTGCCGTCCCATTGAAATTCATCCATAACTGATTCATATTTCTGGCAGACTGCTCAATCACAAAATGACCGTCAATCCCAAGCGCCTGCGCATAGGTAAACGCTGAATAGTCTTTATTCGTATGACCCCAGCGAGTCTGGACAAAAGCCAGTTTTTTATCCTGCATTAAATAGGGAATCGTTTTCATTAAAAAATCTTTTTCAGGAAGAAAATCAGAGTCAAAAACAGGAAAATATTCTGCGTCCGTCAGTTCGATTCCATGTTTTAAGGCGCCGGCTTTAAAGCCTTCCCGTTTTTTTCTCCGGATGATTCGAATATTTAAATCAGGCTTTTCTTCTTTGATTTTCTTGACTTTTTCTTCTACAATCTGTTTGGTTTCATCAGTAGAATCATCTAAAACCTGTATTTCCAGACGGTTTTTCGGCCAATCCAACTCTTTGATGCTGTCTAAAAGCCTTTCAACGACATAAAGTTCATTATAAATCGGAAGCTGTACAGCTACCAAAGGATAAGTTTGTATTTCCTTTACTTCAGGAAGATGGTAATGTTTTCTTTTTTTCAAAAATAGAATACAGATATAATAATAGTGCATCCCATAAAAAAACAAAAATATCCAGCTGATAAAATTGATGACTTGAAGAAAGTTAAAAAAGATTTCCATAAATTGTTTTGTTTACTTCTTTTAAGTTTTTAAAATTAATGTCATAAAAATTTAACATAATTTTAATCTATTTCAAAAAAATTCAATAGAAAGAAAATTGAGGGAGGGAATTTTTTGTGCGGCAGTATTTTTCGCGTTGTCGGAAGAAGGCTGAGCGAAACCGAAATAAGAGTTAACTCATTTGCAGTTTTATCTGTAAATTTATAAAGCTTCTTAATAAAAATCTTTTTTTATTCGATGATTTAAAGAAACAAAGAAATTTTGATGAAAATTTAAGAGGAATAAAATGGCAAAAAAAAGAAAGTCGATTAAAAATAAAATTATTTTTTATAGTATTTTTTTAGGACTTGCAGCTATCGGAATTCGTCTCATTTTTAATTATTTTGAAATAACAAGAGTCAGAGAAGAAGTCTATCAGACTTCAAAAAATGAGTTGTTTAAGTCTTTGGACAAACAGCTTCAAGAAAAAATCAACCTTTGCATTATCAGTGTCGCTTCTTTGAAAGATAATGATTTTGTGAAACAATCCCTTAAAACAGGAAAGCGGGAAATTGCAATTGCAGGGATCAATTCCATTATTCAAAACTATAAAAATGACACTGAATTTCATACAACCCGTATCCATATTCACACAGCTGATAGAAAATCATTTGTCAGAAGCTGGGCAGTGGATAAATATGGTGATGACCTATACTTTAGAAAAGATATTAAAAAAGCTTTTGAAACAAAAAAAATCATTACAGGTTTTGACGCGGGGGTCGCTGGAGTGGTTGCCCGGGCAGTTTACCCGATTTTTGAAGAAAATACTTATATCGGTTCAATAGAGGTGATTCAAGGGCTTAACTCTGTCTTTCGTTCTTTTGAAAAAGAACAGTTTGAATTTCTTCTTTTGATGGATGAAAAGCATTCATCGATTGCAAAGGCTACAGGACTTAAAGAAAATAGAAAAATTCAAAATTATCATCTCATTCAAAATGATTTCAATCCCTCATTTTTAGAAGATGCAAATAAAATTGACTTTCAAAAACTTTTTCATGAAAAACAGTTTATTTCTGAAAAATATTATTATACTTTCCGTTATATTGAGGATATTGAAAAAAATATTCAAGGAGTTTTTCTCATCGGAAAAGCTTTGGAGCATGTTGAAAAGATTTTAAATCAATCGAAACAGGGAATTTATATTACCACTCTTTTCATGATTCTTCTTGTTGTTTTTCTTGTTTCTGTTTTTATTCTGATTGTCAATAAAATAGTTGTTAACCCTTTAAACTATTTCAATAGTATTTTTATGAAAGGCGCTAAAGGAGATTTAGAAATCTCTTATCCGCTCCATGAAATTAATTGTTCTCAAAAACTCAACTGCGGGAAAAAAGAATGCCCTCTCTATGGAACCACAAATAATTCTTGTTTTATGGAGGTCGGTTCGCATGCAAAGGATTTTGGAAAACCCATTCTCTGCCCGTCCATTCTTTCGGGTAAATATAAAACTTGCGACGAATGTAATATTTATCAGCAGGTTGTCAAAGATGAAATCGAGGAAATGGCAAGTATTTTTAATACTTTCATGGGGCATTTAAAATCTATTATTCAACAGATTATTGAAGGCAATGATCAGATTCATTATTCTGTATCTGAAATCAGAGAGGGTAATCAAAACCTTGCTCAACGAGTTGATTCCCAGTCAAGCAGTCTGGAACAAACTGCAGCAGCGATCGAAGAAATGGGGGCAAATATAAAAAGCAGCGCTGAAAATACAAGCCTTGCCAAGACAGTTATGCATGAGACGATGGAAAGTACTTCAAACGGCAATATTAAAATTAAGGAAGCAGCATCCTTTATGGGAAAAACAGCCTCAGAAACTGTGAAAATCAAGGAAGTGGTAAAAATTATAGAAGGAATTGCATTTCAGACCAATATTCTTGCACTCAATGCTGCTGTGGAAGCTGCCCGCGCAAAAGAACACGGAAAAGGATTTGCTGTGGTTGCCAATGAGGTAAGGTCCCTTGCACAAAAAACAACCGACAATGCCAAGCAGATTTCTTCGATGATTGAAACAATCGTAAAAAATATTGAACAAAGCAATCGAATGGTTTCTACGACCACAGAAGATTTTGTCATGATTCACCATAACATTGAAAAAACATCGAGAGTCATCAATGAAATCAATGATTCGGCAAGAGAGCAGGAAGATGCTTCAATTCAAATAGAACAAGCGGTGACCCATTTAGATGAACTCAACCAAAATAATTCTTCGCTTGTGCAGGAAATAGCCAGCGCATCTGAAGAGCTGGAAAAACAGACGGAAGAAATGATACAGACTCTTTCATTTTTTAAAATAAACAGAAAATCTTTTTAAAAAAAGCGAATTCCAACGGGAGT
Organism: Spirochaetes bacterium GWB1_36_13; assembly: GCA_001829155.1. Lineage (GTDB taxonomy): Bacteria > Spirochaetota > GWB1-36-13 > GWB1-36-13 > GWB1-36-13 > GWB1-36-13. The sequence continues at coordinate 9,417 of MIAO01000053.1, forward strand.
GTTTATGAATCAAAGAAATATTATTATTATATCTGCCCCTTCCGGGACAGGTAAATCAAGTATTATTCAGCTTTTATTAAAAAGCAATCCCGGTTTTGCTTTTTCTATTTCTACAACGACCCGCTCTCCCCGACCGGGTGAAAAAGAAGGGAAAGATTATTATTTTGTTTCTGAAGAAGAATTCAAGGGTATGATTGACCGGGATGAATTTGTTGAGTGGGCCCAGGTTCATGGAAATTACTATGGAACCACCCGCAGGGAAGTGAAGCGGATCCTTTCGCAGAATCTGATGTGTCTTTTAGATATCGATGTTCAGGGAGCGGTCAATATCCTGAAAATTTATCCTGACGCAAAGGCTGTTTTTATTCTTCCGCCTTCTCTTTCCGAGCTTAAAAAAAGGCTTTTAAAAAGGGGAGATACTTCATTGGATCAAATCGAGCTGAGGCTTGAAAACGCGAAAAAAGAACTGGCTTATATTTCTTATTATCATTACTTTGTAGTCAATGATGATCTTGGAAAAGCGGTTCATATGATTCAAACCCATATTCATGAAAACTAAAGCCATTGCCCTTTTCGGTCCGACCGGAACCGGAAAAACAAAAACCGCTATTGAACTTGCCCAAAAACTCAATGGAGAAATTATCAATACAGACTCGGTTCAGATTTACCGGGAAATGAATATCGGGAGCGCCAAACCCACTGCTGATGAGCTTCAAAAAGCTCCCCATCATATGATTGATATTCTTTCGCCTGTGGAGGGCTACAATACTTTTCTTTTTTTAAAAGAAGCTTTGAAAACAGGCGAAACGATTTCTCAAAAAGGAAAATTGCCTATTTTTGCGGGAGGCACAGGGCTTTATTTCAAGGCTTTATTTTCAGGTATTTTTGAAGGTCCTGACCGGGATGAGAAAGTAAGAGAGCATCTCAAAAATGAGAAAGAGGAAAAAGGGCTTTTATTTTTATATGAAAAACTGAAAGAAATTGATCCGGAAACAGCCTCTCAGATTTCTCCCAATGACTTCGTGCGCATTGAACGGGGGCTGGAAGTCTATTTTGTTACTGGAAAAGTTCTTTCGAAGCATCGGAAAGAGCAAAATTATGAATCTCCTTTTGAGTTTTTGAAAATTGGATTGACCTATCCGAGGGAAACTCTTTATGAACGGATCAATCAAAGAATTGATATTATGATTGAATCGGGGCTTTTGGGTGAAGTGAAAAAACTGATGGAAAAATACCCTGATTCCCATGTTTTAAATCATGCGATCGGATATAAAGAACCTCTTTTGTATCTTAAGGGAGAGCTTCCATATGATCAAATGGTAAGTAATTTGAAACAAAACAGCCGGCGCTTTGCAAAACGGCAGATGACCCTTTTCAGGGCTTTAAAAGAAGTTCATTGGTTTTGTCCGCCTGATACACAGGCTGTTTTTTCTCTGGCGGTCAAGTTTTTATCCTGAAAGTCTTTCTGGTAAGATGACCAGACTATTTCAAAGATTTCTTTCCAATTTAAATTTTCGGGTTTGACTTTAAAATCAGAAGCTATTCCCAGAGCAACTCTTTGTAAAAAATACTGGAGAAAAGAAATATTTTTCGGGTATTCTTTTTTTTCTTCTAAAAAACGGTTAAATTCTTGATGATAAAAAGACCAGTCCATTGATTCTCCTTTTGATAGATTTAAAAACATTTGAATTGTCAGACAAAGAGCTACTGATTGAATCAGTAACTCTTCTGGACAATAACAAACAGTGAAGCATCTATTCAACACCGGAGAAAAAAGAATCTGTTACTTTTTTTTACTCGCTGATAAAATCTCCTTCAAACGAGTATTGTTTTAAGCCTTTTTCCTTGGGATCGTATTTGACAATGAGAGTGATTTCTGTTTCAGGGAATTTCGGGGCAAAGTATTTGGGTTTCGGCTGATCGATGTTTTTAAGTCTCTGCCATGCTTTTTTAAAAGGGTCTTGAAGAAAAACTTCAAGATTTAAAAGGTGTTTCTCGTAAGTCGTGTAAAAAATAAGGGTCTTGGTTTGTGAAAGAAGCTTTTGTTCGGTAGGTCCTACTTCTCTTTTATCGGTGTAAATCATGGCGTAAGAATCTAAATCTTCATCGGGGTTCATGTTTTCTGAGATAAAAATAACGGTAACCTTGAGTTTCTGATCCGGATCAATCGGCTGAATGGCAGTGTCATTGATAAAATACATTTTTTTAAAAAGAGGTTTTTCTTCCTGAATCATTTTTTCCGGTTGTTTTTCTTCTGTTTTCTGGACCACTGTCTCGTTTTTTTTATTGTTTTCCTGATAAATAATGGTCGTTTCTGTTTTGACGGGAGGGCTGCAGAAGGAAATGATAAAAATCAGGAAGAGGGGGATTAGTTTTTTCATTTGTTTACCTCTTTTTTTTTACGAATCCTTTATTCTTTTTTCAAGGTATTTTCGGATAATATTGTCAATATTTTCAGAGCTCCAGAGATTTGCAAGTCCTATGGTTTTCAGGATGGCTTTTTTAAAAAGACTGTAGAGTCTGTCTGGAAAATCGGATTTATTCAGCTGTTTTTTCAGATATTCCTTGTTTTTTTCAGCTTCTTTATCCTGAAGCGAGCGCAGATGAACCGTATGATGAGTATCCAGACTATGCTGATAATTGACAATATTAAAAACAAGATCTTCAAACTCGACCAGCATATCACGGAGTCCGCTGGAGGTGACGAATTCCTTTCTGCCTATTTTTGAAACAAAGGCATGGGCAATAATTCCGTCATCCCTGGATATTTTACAGTAGCCTAAATCTCCGTCCTGATTCATATAGTTTTCATTTTTAAACTTGATCTTTTCAGTCTGTTTGCTGTAGGTGAAAGTCCATTCGCCTTTGCCCTTACCGATTTGATCAAATTTTTCTTCAACAAAGCTTAAGTATTTTTTAGCTTTTTCGTCCAGATTGTTATAATCCTGGTTTTGAATGGTAACAAGATGTTCTTCAACTTCTTTTTTGATAATCTGATAGAGTTTTTCAGGCAGGTTTTTCTTTTTCAGCTGAGTTTCCATTTCTTTTTTATCAGCAATGACTTTCATGTTTTCCAGAGTTTTTGTGTGAATACTGTAATAGGTTTCTGGTGCGGCGCTGATATCGGTCGAATTAAGAATCAGTGAGCCAATTTTTTTCTGCGGAACAGGCAGACCAATCGAGGTAATCACTTCTCCCTCTTCTGTTTTAGAATAAAAAATAGAGAGAATTTGATTTTTTTTTGTTTCTACTTTTGAATAACCGATCGTATAGGATTCATTGACATAATTTTCATTGATATAATCAATTTCTTCTGTGATATCGCCGTAGTAAAGAACCCATTCCCCTTTATCTTCTCCGATTTTCTGGAACTTTTCATCACTCATTTCTTTCATAGAAGCTCCTTTTTCTTGATTTTTATTGCTTTATAAAGCCGTTGTTATGTTATTTTATGATTTGTCGGTTTCACCTTTTTTATCTCTTGAATGATTCTAAAAGATAGGCACAATCAGGCAGAAAAAAAAATTATTTTTAAAACTTATAAAGCAGTTTGACATCTCCAATTTGAATCACATCGTTGAGTTTGAGGCGTTGAGAAAGAGTTTTTTCTTCATTGATAATCAGGGGCTGATTATCATGGAGTGTTTTTAAGACAGCGTCTTTTTTCTGGATTTTAATCTGCGCATGAATCTCTTGTACATTCTTGTAATCTGTCAGCTTAATGTCTGTGTCTATAGAGGTGCCCAAAAGCATTTTCCTCTGATTGATATAAAATTCCTTTCCTTTCAGCCTGCCGTTTAAGACTCTCAGGATGCCGTATGAAAGCGAACTTTCCACAATGCTATAGGAAAATCCCAAGACAAGACCGAATAAGGAAAACCCTGCCAGGCGCGCTACTGCCATGTCGGGAATGAAAATCCGCATGTATTCTAAAAGAAGCCCGCCTAAAAATCCTCCAATAAGACCTCCCAGAATTCCTATCTTGATTTTTCTGGGGTCAAATGCCCTGATGCCTTCTGAAAGACCGATGAAAATCCCCAGTACTCCCCATCCGAGCGCACGGGAAATAGGAAGACCGAAAACATTGAAACTAAACTGGGACTGTAAAAAATATTCCCCCAGAATAAATAAGACTGCCTGAGCTGTCAAAAATCCTAAAGCACCTCCCAGTAAGCCGACCAATGATCCGGTAATAATTCCCCGGATAATTTTCTTTTTTACAGAATTAATAATCCCCTCGGCGCTTCCAAAAAAAATTCCAAAAAGAAGCCCAAAAATTCCCCCTGATACCACGCTGAAAATCAAAAAACTCGAAAAAGCCGCCTGATAAGAAACAATAATTTCGGCAAGCGACCATGCAGCCAAACCTGCAAAAAGCCCGATCAGGGATAAAAGAAGTCTCCGGTAGGCGATTGACATAAAAATTCTCCTTACTTTATCTCGATAAATTGTTTGTATAAGCCAATTCTTTGTTTTTATCATTGTATTGAGTGTTAAAATATTCTTTAAGATCAAGATAAATTGTATTGGCAAGATGTTTTGCAAATTCGACAGGCACTGCATTCCCAACCATTTTATAGCCGTCCGATATGTTTTTATATTTAAAAATAAAAGTATCGGGAAAGGTTTGTATTCTTGCACATTCTCGAACAGACAATCGTCTATATAAACCTTCTTTCCCAGGTACAAAAACTCTTTTATCTTGTTCGATAAAAAGCATTTTTGGAGCTTGAGGGTGAATTGGGGCATGTCTTCCCCCTGCTTGAATAGTAAAACTGGGTTCATTCCAGCTTCTGACACGATTTCTTGACATAAAAATTGTAGAAAATCCACCGTTCATATATTCATGATTAGCTATAAATAAATTTTCATCTCCGTTTGTATAGTTTTTGTCTTTAGCGGGCTTAACATCTTTAAGGTCAAAAATTGCATCTTTTAATACGGGAGTAGGAATAATTTCCTGTGGTGGAATAAAGGATTTTTCCATAGATTTATGATAACCGACAATGATAACTCTTTTTCTATCTTGAGGAACTCCGTAATGATTTGCATTTAAAAGAAAATAAGAAACATTATAATCAAGTGATTTAAATTCTTTTAAAATATTTTGAAAGGCTTCTTTGTGTCTTGGAAGTAAAATCCCAGGCACATTTTCAGCAAGAAAAAACAAAGGTTTTTTTTCTTTTAAGATTCTAATATATTCATAAAACAATTGACCGCGTTTATCTTTTATCCCTCGCCCAGCTCCAGCTTCACTCCAGCTTTGACAAGGCGGTCCTCCTATAATCCCTATAGAGTCTGGAATTTCTGAAGATGGAATATCAATAATACTTCTCTTATCTAATTTAACATTTGGGAAATTGTATTCATAAGTCTCCCAGATTGTATTGTCAAATTCATTTGCCCAAATGGTTTGAAATCCAGATTTGTGAAAACCAAGATCAAGTCCTCCCGCTCCGCTGAAAAGAGAAACTATTTTAAGATTATTGAACATAAGAGATTAACCTCGCTTTTAACAATTTTGCCGGATTGTTGGGAGATTTAATTGAAACATTTTTAATCACAAAGTTCTCATTCTGTATCTTTTCAAGTGCTTCTCGATCTTTTTTTTCAAAAGAATTATATTTTTCTTCGAGCATAAGTGCGTGTAATGTAAATTGGCTTTTTTCGTCAACAGGTGCAATGTCTTTAAAAACTTTTAAAGGATTTTCAATATGCCACATTCCCCGAACTCTTAAATCTGTAATTCCTAATGGGTCAATTTTTTTTACTTTTGCAAGTTCTTTTGTTTGACTCAATTCAATATCTGAAATTTCATTGATTCCATTCGTAATTTTATCACTCATCCTTTTATAGGTTTCCTGATTTGCAGCATAACAATTTCCATAGACAAACCATATTATTTTAAGTTTTTGCGTTCCTTTTGGAGATATCCCAACAGTATAAAGAACATCTTTTTGTTTCCAAGGGGTTTCTTCGCAAGATTGACATGAATGGGTTATTCTTGGATCATGAGAGTGCAACACATCTTTCGGATAAGAACTGTTTAAAGCTAAGGCAGATGAGATGCTCTCAATTTTTTTAATTTCAACAGCATCACTATTCTTAATAATGATATCAGGAGGATTATTAAGGTTTCCAATATATGAGAAAGTTTGACTGTATAAATCATCTTTTTCCGGATTGGTTTTATGAAATGAATGACAAAAAACATCTTTTATATAAGTTTCTAAAGCACTGCCCATGTTATTCGCCCTATTATTTCCTTTAGAATAGGTTATTAAGTCAGTTACCGGATTTTTAATAATATTTTTTATTGCCGCTAATAAACTGCTCACTTATTCTCCTTATTTTATCTCGATTTTTTCTTTTTCTTTGTCATATTTTACGGTCATTTGAAGTGTTTTTTCAGGCTGAATCTCAATTTTTTCCACCGCAGAGACAGTGTTTGAGTCGAAAAACGCGTTCTTTTTGATAGTCAGGGTATAAATACCCGGAGAAAGATGGAATTTCTGGGTTCCCGCTTTGGTTTTTTCAATTTTAGTGTAGGAGCGGTTGTAGCCGCCAGTAAAATAGTGGTTTTCAAAATTGATTAAGACAGACAGACCTTCTGTGTCTGTTTTCAGCTGGAGAGTGCCGGGTACAGGAACCAGATCGACAACAAGGTTTAAAATAGTTTCATAAGGTTTAACTGATACAAAAACTTTCCGCGTGAAAAAACCGTCTTTTTTAAATTGAAAAGTGTATTCTGAAGCGGTGGTGAAAAGCTCTTTAAAATTGCTGTGAGAGGAAATCGATTCCCATGACCACCATCCTTTGAGTTTATGGAGGTAAACCCGTAACTCAGTGTCTTTGGTAATGTCTTCCTGAGTTTCCAGATTGCGGATTTTATAGTTGAAAGTGAGGGGGAGAGGCGTGGTAGCCTCGATATCGAGGTTAAAAGTTCTTGCTTCAAAAGTTTCCCTCTTGTCTTTTTGCGAGATTCGGGGGTTGAGATAAAAATCTTCTGTGTACTGCTGGTTTTCAGTGAAAATCTGGAGCCGGTAGTTTCCTGCCGGAAGATAGACTTTATCCGATCTCAAATAATAATAAATCTTATCTTCTTTGAGCTGGTCTTCCTGAAAATTGAAAGCAATGTCTTTGACAGGGCTGAATTTACCTTTCCCGTTTTCAGTGAGAAGCATGGCTTTGATGTAAAACTGATCGGGTTCCCGGTATTCTTTGTTGAATTTCAGGGTAATATCCATTGCCCCGTATTCTTTTTCTTTGAAAAGTTCATAATAATAGCCGTTTTTATAAAAAAAATACCCGCCTATTCCCATTGCAGTGAAAGAGAAAAGGAGGATGAAAAGAATCTTGAAAAGATTGGAAGAGATTTTTAAAGTAAAACCGGCTGCTTTTTTTTTGATTTTTTCAGCAACAGTCAGCTCGTCTTTCTCAATATAGTTTTTAATCGCCAGATTGATTTCTTCCTGTTCTTTATATTTCGAAAGATAACGGGAAAGCCTGCTTTCCAGATGCTCGGTTGTTTTAAATCTTTTTTTTGCCTTGCAGTGCATGGCTTTCTGGATAATAGACTGGGTAGAGCCTGAGATTCTGGAGTTGATTTTCCGGGGATGGGTGTATTTCCCTTTGGATATCAATCCAATGGATTCGATGCTGAAGTTTCCGGGAAAAGGTTTTTGTCCTGTGGTCATTTCATAAAGCATGACTCCCATCGAGTAAATATCTGTCGTGTGATCCACTTTCTTGGTGTCGCTGATTTGTTCGGGAGACATGTAGGCCGGAGTACCGAGAGCTGTTCCTTCCTGAGTGAGCCCCTGATCCGTATCTTCAATCGATGTGGCGATGCCGAAATCGGTCAGTTTAATTTTTCCTTCTTTGGAAATCAGGATGTTGGCGGGTTTGATATCCCGGTGGATCACATTTTTATCATGGGCGTATTTAAGCCCCTTGGCAATTTCTCTTAATATCAGGAGGGCTGCTTCATTGGAAAGGTATCTTTTCTGCTGGATCAAATCAGCCAAAGTCATTCCTTCCACAAATTCCATGACAATATAATAAGAATTTTTTTCCTTGAAATGGTCATAAACCTGTACAATATGCTCATCCCGAAAATCCATCATCATCCGGGCTTCTCTTTTAAACCGTTCAGAAAAAGCAGAGCTTCCTTTCAGGGTCAGCTGTTTTAAAATAACCTTCCGGTTTAAGGTAGGGTGAACCGCAATATAAACAGCACCCATTCCTCCTTCGCTCAGTTTTGAGAGTATTTTATATTTCCCGACTTCAGTCACTTTTTTTGCCTCTTATAAGTTTTTAATATCCAAAGCCACTGTTTTATTGACTTCAATAAACTTGCTTTCCAGAATCCGGGTCATTTCGTTCAGTTTTGTTTTCTGCTCCGGAAGAGCCAGAAGTTTTTTAAATACGGCAATCTTTAAAATCCGGGAAGTGCTTTTTACGGGACCGTTTTCAAACTCTGCAACCTTATCCAGTTCGATGGGGGATAAAAGTCCGGCATGATCTTTTTTTGCGATAGACGGGACATCGGTGCGAAGTCCGATGCTTGAATATTTGATTTCCCTTCCGTTTTCAGTGAGGGGTCCGATATTTAAAAGCGACCCGGAATAAGTCATAACCACTAATCCCTGTTCTGAGTCTTTATCATAAAAATTGGTTTCTTCCATATTAAAAAGATTGACTTGTTCTAAAAAAGCGTCTCTTTTTTCAATCCATGCTTTAGCCATAATTTCAAGAGAATCTTCATTGTCCGGGAAGCCTGAGCTTTTCGTGATTTCTTCAATATGTGTCTTGATTTCTTCGGGCAGACTGGCAAACAGATTTTCCATAGCTTCCTCCATCAACATAAGATTTATTTTAATTAAATATATAATGATTTTATCTTTTTTTTGTCAATACTTAATTTAAAATTTAATCAGGCTGTCGATTATTGTTTAAATTAACTCGGACACCGAGCGGAGTCGAGGTGTCACTTCGGCTCCGCTCAGTGACCGTACTGCTCTGATTAATAACCAAAAAAAGCTATGAAAGATTGCATAAGAAAAGACAACTACCTTTTCTAATAAACTTACAAATATCAATGATAACAAGGTATAGTTTTCAATAATCGACAGCCTGAATAAGAAAAAGAGTGAAAAATATTGATTTAAATTTTCTTGATATAATTAAGTATAAAACTATTTACTTTTTTAAAAAAAATGATTATAATATTAGTCATCCAAAATTTGACAGGAGGCAGAAATGGGTTATAATGAAGCCAGCTCTTATAATGATCAGGGGATAGAAGAATATAATAGAAAAAATTATAGAAAAGCTGAAGAGCTTTATAATAAAGCGATCAGTGAAGACCCTGCCTATAAATGGGCATTGTATAATCTGGGATTGGTTTATCAGGCGCTCAATGAAAACGAGAAAGCAATTGAAGCCTATAAAAAAGCGATTGATATTGACCCGGTTTATGCGGACGCTTTTAATGGAATCGGTTCATGTTATTATGATATGATCAATTATAAACAGGCCGCCTATTATTATGAGAAAGCAATGGAATGCGATCCGAAACTCAAATACCCTTACTATAATTTAGGACTCATTGCCGAAAAAGAAAAACGGATGAATGACGCAAAAAAATTCTATGAGAAAGCATTGGAGATCGATCCGACTTACGGACGGGTTTATAATGGTCTGGGTATTATTTATTATAATGAGGAAAACTACGATAAGGCGATGGAAAACTATAAAAAAGCAATTGAGACCACGCCCACTCTTGTTTATCCTTACTACAACATCGCTTTGATTTATGATAGAAAGGGCGATGTGGAAAATACCAAGCTCTGGTATAAAAAAGCCCTGAAAGTCGATCCGAAATACGAACCAGCAATGAAAGGCTTGGAAGCGCTCGGAGAAAATCCTGCTAATATTTCTACTGAATCTGTCAATACGGAAGAAAATATTTCAGAAGACATTCTGGAAAGATACGGTCGTAACCTTAACAAGATGGCAAAAGAGGGAAAACTCTTTGAACCGATTGAAAGAGAGAAAGAAATTCAGAGTGTTTTAGAGATCCTTTATAAAAGGATTAAAAACAACCCGATTTTGATCGGTCATCCGGGAGTGGGAAAAACCGCTGTAGTGGAAGGGCTGGCGAAACGGATTGTTGAAAACAAAGTGCCGGAGTTTTTCAAAGACAAGGAAGTGATAGAGCTTTCGATCGGCAATCTGATCGCCGGCACCACCTACCGGGGGCAGATGGAGCAGAAAGTGAAAGATATTATCAATGAAGTGGTGAAACGGAAAAATGTGATTGTCTTTTTAGATGAGGTTCATACTCTGGTCGGGGCGGGAAGCACTTCCGGAAGCAATATGGATATAGCACAGATGCTCAAACCGGTTTTGGCAAGAGGCGAATTTCCCTGTATCGGCGCCACTACCTTTGAAGAATACAGAAAATATTTTGAAAAAGACGCGGCTTTGTCCAGACGGTTTTTTCCAGTGAGAATCGATGAACTTTCAAAAGAAGGGACATTGAAAGTTTTGGAATATCTGACAGATAAAATGGAAGCCCATTACCACCTGACTGTGAGCCGGGAAAGCCTGGAAAAAATAGTGGATATGACAGACAAATACATCAAAAAAAGATATTTTCCCGATAAGGCGATCGATATTCTGGAAAAAACAGCCAGCCGCTGCGCATTAAGCGGAAAAAAAGAGATTACGGATAAAGATATTTTTGAGATCGTGGGAGAAACCTGCGGTACCGTATTTTTGGAAACCGATAAAAATGAAAACCGCAGACTGGTGGAAATGGAAGACTTTTTAAAAGCCCAGATTATGGGTCAAGATGATGCGATCGAACGGGTATCAAGTCTGGTGAGAATGACAAAAAGAAGACTGGATTTAAGACCTGAAAGACCAGACGGGGTTTTTCTATTCACAGGACCTTCCGGGGTAGGAAAAACAGAACTGGCCAAGCAGCTGGCTTTATTTCTTTATGGAAGCGCAAAAAAAATGATTAAAATCGATATGACCGAGTTTGCCGAGGCTCATACAGTGAGTAAGATGATCGGAAGCCCTCCCGGGTATATCGGTCATGACGATGAACCGTTTTTAACCCAGAAAATCGAGGAAAATCCTTCGAGTGTCTTGATTCTGGATGAAATCGAGAAAGCCCACCCGGATGTCATGAAAATTTTTCTTCAGGTTTTTGATGAAGGAAAACTGAAAGACTCTAAAGGCAAGACAGTGGTTTTCAGCGATGTGATTATCATTATGACTTCCAATATTATCACCGAACTGAAAAAGAAAACCACGAGCCTGGGATTCAACAGCAATGTGGAGAGGGAAGAATCGGTTGATATGATTGAAGAACTCACTCACTTTTTTCCGATGGAGTTTTTGAACCGGGTGGATGAAATTATTCTTTTTAACCATCTGGGAATTGACCGGGTGCAGGAAATCATTGAGAAGAAAATTATCAAAGACTGCCAGAAAACTTTTTATGAAAAAGGATTTGACCTGAAATTTGATGGCGAAGTGATTAAAGAGATTATGGATAAAGGGTATTCCAGAAACTTCGGGGCCAGAAATCTGGATAGAACCTTTGAAAAACTCGTTTTACGCCCTCTTTCTGATTATATCTTTAAAAAAGAAATGAACAGCGGAAAAATCAAAGTCCAGATGAGTGACGGAAAAATCGAGTTTCAATCTTAAAATATTGACCAAAACATCTTTTATTTCTCCTCCTCTCTTGCTAGACAAGAGGGGGGGATTCGATAAAATAAACGCGGTCGCAGCCCGTTTGACGGCGAAAAACCTTCCGAAACGGAGGTTTCGTTCATTCTCTTGTTTACCCCGGATTATTACGGACTTCAGGCGAATGTGAGGTATTCAAAAATGAATCATAAGAAGTGCTTTATTTTTTGAATATTGGATGAAAAAGGAAAAACAACAAAGAGGGAGCTTATCCCCCTTTGTCGTCAAAATTAAATTAGAATTTAAAAGTCAAAGCTCCGCCGAGAAGTCCAGTTGTAGATTTTAATTTTGTAGTTCCATTATCAAATCCATCATTTAAACCTACTTTTATTCTGAAAAAAAGATCAAAGGTTGTTGTGTCACCAAGAGGAATTGCATATCCTAGTTCCAACATAAGTCCTAAAACATCTTTACAATCTGAAGCATCAGTTGTTGATTCATATTCATTACCTGATGACACTACTTTTGCAACTTCCTTCCAGTCTCCATTTTTCATTCCATAATACAATCCTAATCCCCAGAAGAAATCTCCTGAGAAACCTCGATACCCTGCGCCTATTTCAATGAATGCAGATTTTATAGTATAATCGACTTCCCCTAGTGTACTATGGAGTTAATTTCAAATACATTGGCGCATATGAATAATCAGCGTATAGAAATAAAGCTGAATCATCTGCGACAAAATAATTGAATTGTGCACCTAAATCATAGCCTTCTCCATCCCCAGATTCAGCTGCTGTATAACCAGATGGTAACCCAATTTGTCCTCCTGTTTTAGTGATTCCGTAACTACCGAAAATTCCGAAAGACGAAGTCCCTGCCGGATTTGCCGCTATTAAAGGGCTTGCAATAAGCATTGCAAATAATACGAATAATAATTTTTTCATACAAATCTCCTTTTATTATTTTTATATTATGAAAATTATCAAACAAAAATATAACAGAATTATTTCAAAAAAACAAAAAATTATTTTCTCTTCACCTTGATTTGAGTCTGTCCCCGGTTGCCCAGCTGGTCATAAACCTGAATCAGGTATTCTCCCTCGTCGATCGTGAGGTAAAAAGTATTTTCGGGCAGGCTTTCTCCCCTATATTCTTCATTGAGAATCCAGTAAAGGTGTTTGGAAATCTGGTTTTCATAAATGGTCAGGGGGAGTTTGAAGTTTTTCTGACCTTTTTCCAGATAGTAAGTCTGATTTTTTATGACTGATTTGATTTTCAGCTCTTTTTCCTTTTCCAAAGTTGAAGAAAAAGCGTTTTTTCCATGATAAAGACCTGATTTTCTTAAGAAATCATTGACTTCTTCCGGATAAAACTCAATAACCTCTTTCCCTTCTTTCCGGTGGATACTGCATTTTTCATAGGAAGAAACTCCCTCAATATAAAACCCTTCTTTTAAGACAGGGCAGTTTTCATTCGGAATATGCCCTGAAAGGGCGCAGATTTTTCTTTTTTTAATCTTTTCCGGTTTTATTTTCCATTCTTGCGGACTTTCTCCTGTGTAAACAATATCAAATAATTGAAATAAAAGAGGAGCAGCATCCACAATCCCCACCAGCCCCCTTTGATAGGAATTATCCAGGTTCCCAAACCAGACAGCAATGGTGTAGCGGCTGTCGTAACCGATGCTCCAGGCGTCCAGCCCTCCATAAGAGGTGCCTGTCTTAAAGGCAAAATCAGGATGGTTGAAGGTGTGCTCAAACACATTGGAAAGATAGGGTTTTTTCACTTTTTTCAAGATCTCATTGACCAGATAAACGCTTTCTTTTGAAAAAAGAGAAAAAGAAGAAGAGCGGGATCCGGGCATAATAGGAAGGGGTTCATAATCCCCTTTTTCGCCCAAAACACTGTAAAGCGCGGTCAATTCTTCCAATGTCATCAAAAAAGAACCCAAAACGGCTGAATCATCTTTTGGGTTCAGGGGTCTTTGAAAAGAAACAAAACCCGTTTTTTTCAGGATAGCGTAAAGGTTTGAGTCAGACGGAAGAAGGCGGTTGATCAGAATGGGGGGAATGTTTAAAGAATGAGCAAGCGCAAATGAAATATGAGAAAGCCCTATAAACTGGTTTGAAAAATTTTTCGGCTCATATCCTCCCAGATTGATAGGAATATCATAAACAAGAGTATCGGGAGTAAAACCTAAAACATCGAAAGAAGAGGCGTAGATAAAAGGTTTTAAAAGTGAGCCTGGCTGACGGTAGGCATTGGCTGCATTCATTCTTCTGGATAAGGTGTTTGTGTAATCCGGGTTTCCCGCATAGGCTGCAATTTTTTTTTGCAGATGATCGTAAATAATCACAGCCGCATTATTGGCAGTTGATTTTTTGGCTGAGAGTAAAAGCTTTTCTTCTACCATTGTTTGAAGATTGATATCAATATCTGTTTTCTGATAAAACTCTGTGCTTTTTTCATCCAGTCTGAGGCAATAGTGCAGAGCTTTTTCCTGATAAGTAAATGGAGCGGGAAGGAGAGGAAGAGAGAGAAATTTTTCCAGTTCGTTTTTTGAAAAAAAACCTTTTTCAAAAAATTCAGATAAAATTTCATTTCTTTTTTTGAGTGTTTTTTCAGGATTTTGAAGCGGATTGTATTTCGAGGGGGAATTTAATACAGCAAGAAGAACGGCTGATTCAGGATAGTAAAGAGTAGCGGAAGGTCTCCCGAAATAAAAATAGCTGGCAGTTTCAATTCCTTCGATATTTTTACCCATCGGCACAGTGGAAAGATAAAAAGAAAGGATTTCATCTTTACTAAACTGAATTTCATAAACAAAGGAGAAAAAAAACTCATACAATTTCCGTAAATACTTGGAAGAAGGCGGATTCCCGTTGAGACGAACCGCCTGCATGGTGATGGTAGATGCTCCGCTTACGATTTTTCCCGATTGAATGTTTTTGAAAAGCGATTTTAGAAATGCAAGGGGATTGATGCCGGGATGCTGATAAAAAAAACGGTCTTCCCGGGATAAAAGCATTTTCAGAAAAACGGGGGAGACAGATGAAACATCGGTTTTAAAACGGTATTTACCGGACGGGGATGTTTTAATGTAAAGGATTTCATTGTTTTTCGCAAAAAAAATCCGGGAATAGTCTTCAAAAAGTTTAAAAGAATGGGGAAGAGGAAGTATTTTAATCAGTATGGTCAAGGTAAAAAGAAAAGCCGCCCAGAAAAGAATTTTTTTTTCAGTTTTGCGCTTCAAGATAAAACTTCATCCGCAGCTTTTAATATCCGGTTCATCAAAGCTCTGCCAATGCCTTTTTCAGAGACAGCCTGAATCAGTATCAGATCAACCCCCTGCCCTTCCAGTTCAATAAATAAAGAATAAAGTCTCCGGCTCATCTCAAGAGCGTCTTCAAAAAGGATTAATTCAATTTCAGGTCGTAAAATCAAAGATGAATCAAGAGTGAAACAAACTGTTTTCAGTTTTTTATATTTCAAGATAATTGGATCAAGCTGATTCATGTTTTCAAACACCACGATCCTGCTTTTGGGTTTGTAATGCGTGTATTTCATCCCGGGAGAATGAACCTTTTGGTGTTCCTGATGATGAGAAAGAGTCAAATCGCTTAAGATTTCTTTCAATTCCTCATAAGTCACGGCGCCGGGTCTTAAAAGAACCGGTTTTTTTTCATGAAGGGCTAAAACGGTGGATTCAAGACCAATAGTGCATTCTCCGCCATCCACAATCATGGGGATTTTTCCATTTAAATCTTTGTAAACCATTTCAGCAGTCGTGGGGCTGGGACGGCCGGAACGGTTGGCGCTCGGAGCTGCCAGAGGGAAGGCGCATCCGCTGATTAAAGCAAGGGCTATGGGATGTGAGGGAAACCTCACCGCAACGGTTGGAAGTCCGGCTGAGATGAGATCAGGCACCTTATCTTTGCGTTTTAAAACTAAAGTCAGAGGTCCGGGCCAGAATTTTTGCGAGAGGGTTTTGACCAGTTCTTGATCAAAAACAGCAATTTCTTGAAGCATTTCCCAGTTTGAAATATGGAGAATAAGGGGATTGTCTGAAGGTCTGCCCTTCGCTTTAAAAATCTTGGCTACCGATTCTTTTGAAAAACCGTTGGCGCCGAGTCCGTAAACTGTCTCAGTGGGAAAAGCCGCAATCTCATTTTTATTCAGCAGTGTTAAAGCCGGTTCCAGCTGAGTTTTTAAAGGAGAACTAAGATT
>MIAO01000054.1 GCA_001829155.1 Spirochaetes bacterium GWB1_36_13
TCTTCAGTCCTCGCTGAAACATAAAGAAAATACCAGTGTTTTTCACTGATACTTTCTATAAAATCGGAAAGGACTTTTTTTTTCTCATCCTTGTCTTTGATTTCTTTTGAATCTTCTACAATTGTGTAAGTATCAAAAAGAAGCATTTTTTTAAATTCTTCTCTCGTTTCCTGATAATTCATGGAAAACGACTCTATTTCTTCTTTTGAAATTTTAGAAGCATTAAATCCATATTGAGAAAAAACTCTGTCTGTTTCTTCCTTTACTTCTTTATCAAACAGAATATAGGTCAGGTCTCGAACCAGATGGGACCATTCAGTTCTATTTTCAAGAAGTGCGGATGAGAGTAAAACCACTTTTTTGAGGTAGAAATTTTTAGCTAATCCAAATAAAAAACTAAAATCAATCTGAGAAATATAAAAATAGGCTTCCTGTTTTTCATTATAAAGCAGATTTAAGCCCGCTTTTCTAAACTCGTTTTTTCCTTCTTCGGTCAGATAATAATATCCTGAAAAGGGTAAATTCATTAAAATCTCCTCCTGAAAAAAAAATCAAAAGAACCTTGATCTGCCCTTTGTTTAATCGGCAGAGCATAATAAAGCCTTAAAGTCATTTCATAAAAAGAAAAAGAAACCCCAATCCCGTATGAAAGTCCAAAGTCTCCGGTTGCGATTGTGTCTCGATAAGTCATATTATGAAACCAGCCTGTATCAATAAAAATAATATTATGGATATTATCTTTAGAAATTGAGTTCCAGATTTCAAAACTGGCATCCATACCGCGATCGGTACTTAATGCGCCGTAACCTCTTAAATGAAACTCATTTGGAAGCGCAAACTGATAATAAACAGGATACTTCCCAGTCATGAAAACAGTTCTGTACCTTAAAACAAAAAGATCATAATC
This sequence comes from Spirochaetes bacterium GWB1_36_13, assembly GCA_001829155.1. Classification (GTDB taxonomy): domain Bacteria; phylum Spirochaetota; class GWB1-36-13; order GWB1-36-13; family GWB1-36-13; genus GWB1-36-13. The sequence goes on from MIAO01000054.1 coordinate 908, forward strand.
TTTGACAAAAAAGCGCTGCAGGTTGAATTCAGTAGAAAACCATGAATATTTTTCATTAAAAGTATAAGTCACAGCAAGATTGGTTGTATCGTCTTTTTCTTTCATATATTTTTTACTGATTGTATGATTTAAATTCAGGGTAAAAGAATTGTAGTAATTGTCTGTCTCTTTTGTCAATTCAAAATAAGTGTAAGGTTCTGACAATGTCACCAGACTGTCTTCATTATAAGAGAGGTTTCTTAATTTTTCATACAAAAATCCGGTTCGAAGCGATGCCCAGAAGTATTTCAAATCAAATCCAAACCCCAGCTCAAAAGGGAAGCGGATCGTCTTGAAATTCACCCCCAAATCCCCTCTTCCGCCTCGATTAATCAACGCTCCTGAATAAAAATTAAAACGAAGATCCTTATAAAAAGGGGGAGAAAAATAATTAAGAGTATAGTATTCGTTTTGAATACTATCAAGAAATTTTAAATAAAACCAGTTTAAGGTAGCAAAGCGGACATCGACTCCCAGTCTGAGGATGTGATCAATGTTCCCAATATTATAAAGAGTAAAATCAACATAAGGCACTAAAGACAGGAGCCAGCCTCTGAAATTAAAATCTATATCCGCATAAAATTCATGAATCTCTTTGGCAAGATGCACAGGAATATTGGGGTCGGGTTTGCTTTTTTTCGATAAAAAAAGAAGATAATAACCCTTTCGCTCTTTAACCGGTACAAAATCATAGTCAAAATCAGAAGCTCCAATGACATTTTTAATAGCATTCAGCTTTTTATCCATAACCGGCTGATAAAAAACTCTGTCTTTATAATCTCCAAACTCTACCCGGGTAGCATAAACCTGGTAATAATTCAAGTTTAAAAAAATAACTTCCTGAATCAGACCTTCTTGAATTTCAATAATGAGATTTTGGTTTAAATCAAAAAAACTTTCAATTTTAGCGATTCGATATCCTTCATTATGATAATAATCAATTAAACTGCCAATAGATTTTTTTATTTTTTGATAAGGCAGCTCTACCCCAGGCTCCATATCCAGAACTTCTAAAATTTTACTTCTGGTAAACGCATTATTTCCCTGAATCATAACATTATTGACAAAAATAATGTTATTCCCTTCAAGAATGAGGGGAATAACAATTAAAAAAAGAAAAAAGAAAATCCTCAAAAAAATCATTTTCCCGATTCTGAGAAAACTTGAATGATTCTTTCTTTCGAGTCAAGAGTCGAAACATCTTTTGTATTTTTGATCATTCTTGAAATTTCTGAAAGAATCTTTAGATAGGTTTTTCTTTTGGGATCTTGACCCGGCGTGCCAATCAGGATAAAAAGATGCACAGGAAGTCCGTCTATTGAATCAAAATCAACGCCTTCTTTACTGTACCCCAAAATAATGAAATAATCTTTGACTTCTTCAGAGTGCGCATGAGGAACAGCGACTTTATACCCAATCCCTGTAGAAATAAGTCTTTCTCTTTCAATAAGTTTTTTCAAAAACTCTTTTTTATCTTTTAAATATTCATCTAACTTCGCATCTTCAACAAGAGTCTTCAACACTTCAAACTTATCTTTGACTTCAATCTCCAGAAAATTTGATTTTTTGAGGAGTTCTTGTAAAAACTCTCTAATGTTTTCTATTCCATCCATTTTATTCTTTCCTTTTTTTTATTTTATTTTTGAAAAACGAGATAAAAATAAAAACAGAAATGAATGATCCTGAAACCATTCCAATCAGAAAAAATTTTAAATTTTCAATAATTACTTTTTTAAATAAAAAAACCACTAAAATAAAAAAGAATGTTTTTAAAACCAAATAAAGCAATAATTTACTGCCGCTTATTTTTTGAAGCTTTAAAACACTCATAATGGTCAAAGAAAGTATCATTCCCAATCCAAATGCTAAAATCGTTTCCCCCCGTGCCACATTTTTTCAGTCAATTCCTTAATCATATTTTTCTTAAGAACATCATAATCAAAATCTTTTTTTATATCTAAGTGATAAGTCAGTTTTTCCCGCCAATTCTCCACCTCCGAGTCTGCAAAAAAATAGCGCATAGCATAAATTTCAATACTTTCTTTTTTTATTTCCAGCATTCCTTTTGAAAGATAAAAATAAAAAAAAATATTCCCTTGTTTATAACGGTGAGGACCTGCTAATAATTCAGCAGTCATCAATTCATGACCATTTAAGATTCCCATTTCTCCTTCAGGAGTCTTGACAATTAAAATATCCGCATTTTCTTCCCTTTCTATTTCTTTCAGGGAAGAAAAATTAATTTTTAGCAAGCATTTCCTCCGCTTTTTTATACGCCTCCTCGATGCTTCCCACCATATAAAAAGCCTGTTCAGGGAGATGATCTGTCTTTCCATCAATAATTGCTTCAAAACTTTCAAGAGTTTTTTCAAGAGGGACATATTTTCCCGCAAGACCAGTAAACCCTTCCGCTACAAAAAAAGGCTGAGACAAAAATTTTTGAATTTTTCTAGCCCGGGAAACAATCAGCTTGTCCTCTTCTGAAAGCTCATCAATCCCAAGAATAGCAATAATATCTTGAAGTTCCTTATATTTTTGAAGAATTTCCTGAGTTTTACGGGCTGTCTGATAATGCCTGTCGCCAATAATATGCGGTTCCAACATTCTCGAAGTTGACTCTAAAGGATCTACTGCCGGATAAATTCCTATTTCCGCAATCTGTCTTGAAAGAACGGTTGTCGCGTCCAGATGGCTGAAAGTCGTTGCCGGAGCCGGATCCGTAATATCATCTGCCGGAACATAAATTGCCTGAATAGAAGTAATGGAGCCTTTTTCAGTGGTAACAATTCTTTCCTGAAGCTTTGCCATATCACTGGCAAGAGTCGGCTGATACCCGGCAGCAGAAGGAATACGCCCCAAAAGAGCTGATACTTCACTCCCTGCCTGTGTAAAACGAAAAATATTATCCACAAAAAGAAGAACATCCTGCCCCTCTTCATCTCTAAAATACTCTGCCATGGTCAATCCAGTCAAAGCGACCCGAAGCCTTGCTCCAGGCGGTTCGTTCATCTGCCCGTAAACTAAAACTGTTTTATCAATAACTTTGGATTCTTTCATCTCAAGCCAGAGTTCGTTTCCTTCCCGTGTCCTTTCCCCGACTCCCACAAAAACGGAATATCCTCCGTGTTCAATCGCAATGTTTCGAATCAGCTCCATAATTAAAACCGTTTTACCAACTCCCGCTCCGCCGAATAATCCGACTTTCCCGCCTCTGGGATAGGGAGCTAAAAGATCTATGACTTTAATTCCGGTTTCAAAGATTTGACTCGCAGTCGTTTTAGGATCGAGTGGAGGAGCCTGTTTATGAATGGGTTCTTTAATCAGCGCCTCTACATTTCCAAGCCCATCAACAGGGTCTCCCATCACATTAAAAATCCGCCCTAAAGTCACTTCTCCAACGGGAACCCTGATCGGACTTCCGGTATTAATCACTTTGATCCCTTTTTTTAATCCTTCAGAATTATCTAAAACAACACATCGGACAGTATGATCGCCTAAATGCTTTAAAACTTCCATATAAACAGGCTTTGCTCCGTCTTCTGTATGAAGAACATTATATAAAGAGGGCACTTCATCCTGAAATTCAACATCAACAATAGCCCCGATAACCTGAATTATTTTTCCTTCTTTCATTTTTTACTCCAATTATGTTAAAAGCGATCCATTGATAATTTCAAGGATTTCCTGTGTGATTTTTGATTGCCTTTGCTTATTATAGATTAAATTTAAGCTTTCCTTCATTTCTTTTGAATTATTAATCGAATTTTCCATTGCCTGCATTCTAAAGAAATGTTCGCATGTTTTACTCTGCATTAAAGCATGATATATTTTTGCCGTAACAAAAAGTTCTTTGGAAACTTTTTTAAAATCTCCTTCCGAAGGGCTTTCTCCCAGATTTTTTGCATTCATTTTCCCTAGTTCAAAAAGATTCTCAACAACAGCTTCCTGCTTCATTCCATTAAAGTATTTTATATAAAGAAGATTGAAAGAAGAAAGAGGCAGTTCATAAACCTGTTCAGAAAGAAAACAGGCAAAATCATAAAGATTATAATGATCAACATCCTGAAAAACCATAAGAGGTTTTATTTTCCTTTCCCTTAAAAAAGGAAGGAGTTTTTTGCCCAGAAGAATAATCTTAGCATCTTCTTGAAGTTCTTTCATTTTTTGCTTTAATTTAGTGTTAAAATTCCCGCAGAGCCCTTTATCTGAGGCATAAACAAGATAAACCGCATCATTTTGAGAGGGAGTTTTTTTTTCTTCGGGAAAAAAAGGTAAGTTTTCTTGAAGTGTTTCAATTTTTTTTAAATTTTTGAGAAATACCTGATACTTTGAAGAAGACATCATTTTCATAGCAGTAAAAACTTGAAGGATATTATTGATATTTTTAATCTTACTGCTGATTTCTCTTAAGTTCAAACTTCACTCCTCTTTATTTTCAGATTTCTTTCTTCCAGACCAGATCAGGATGGCCAAAAACAATCACTGTGCTGTCTGTGATTCGGGTTGCCTCTTCAAGGGCAATTTCAGATTTCTCCAAAGGGCTCATTTCCTTCCCGTTTTTCTCCAGCAGGTCTCCAATTCCAATATTTAAAACAGGAATCGCTGTCAAAGAAAGACTATTCAATTCTTTCATCTTCTGCGAAACAATCAAGAATACCTCTTCTGCCGACTTTTCAGGCATTACCAAAACAATCTGCTTTTCATTATTACGGATAGCGGTATAATCGTAGGGCGATAAAATACTCATAAAAAATTCATAGACCTGTAAAACCAGCATACGGGTTTTAATAGAGCCCCAGGTATAAAGAATCTCTTCATGATTTGAAATTTCGATGACAACGGTTGTCAGATTCCGCTTAAAATGCTTGCAGCGGGCAATTTCTTTTTTCAAGTCATGAAGAAGAAATTTAATATTATGCACATTCGGAAGCGTCAAACTGTAAAACGATTCTCTTTTAAATCTTTCTTTAATATTATCATATCTCAAAGCCAGAGCCGTCAAACTGAGGATAGAGTTAAAAAGAAGAATATCCACCTCATTGAATTCTTTTTGAGTCAGAATAAAAAGAAATCCTCTGGTTTCATTTTCAATATTCAAAGGAAAAACACCCAGAAAACCTTCCTCAATATTGAATTGAAGAATTTTAAAAGGAGTTAAGTCGATTGTTTCAAGATCCAGAAGCAATGCTGAATGAAATTTTAAGATTTTTTTTAAAAATTTCTCATCATTTATATAATTTTTATGAAAAGATTTGATCTCATCTCCAGATAATCCGCGGGAAATTTTAATTTTCAGCTGAAATTCTTTTTTTTCGGTTTCCCCTTCAAAAAGAACCATCCCCATTTTTTGGATAGTATAGGTTTCAAAAATTTTCTCAATTGAATAGCTTAAGAATTTTTCAATTACCAGGTCTTCCTTGAGAGATGAAAGAATATTGAAAATATTTAAGATTTTCGAGTCTATTTCTTCGACAAATTGAGGCATCTTAATGTCCTTTAAATTGATGGAACTTAAAAAATATTTCTTTTACGCTGCAATAGAATTTAATAAAATGATTTATCTTTGTAAATAATAAAATACAGTTTTTTATCCGTTTTTTTTTATTGTCAAAATGATTTGATTTTAAGAATCAAATCACAGCAAGGGAAAAGAAGATGCATCTGTTTAAAAATGAAAGATAATATAGTCAACAAAATAAAAAATTTCCGTTTTTTTTATCATCATTTCTGTCATTCCACGGCTATCTAAAAACAATGCAATCAAGCCAGATAACGAATAGCTTTTTTTTATTCATTCATCGAAGCAGTAGGGTCACTGAGCGGAGCCGAAGTGACACCTCGACTCCGCTCGGTGTCCGAGTTCATTTCAATAATAATCGACAGTCTGAATGATAAGTTTCAGCATACATCATTACTAAAGATAAAATTTAGAAAATCTTTTAAGATTGAATTATATTATAATAATTATAATTTTTGGAGGAAGGTTTTGAAAACAGTCTTATTGGTAGATGACAGCCTGACTATCGTAAAAATGCTGTCTCACTTTTTATCTTCTTTGGGTCTTGCGGTCGATTTTACAACAGAGCCCAAAGAAGGATTTGAGAAAATAAAAAAAAGAAGTTATGATCTTCTGATTCTCGATCTTGAAATGCCTGATATGAATGGGGTTCAATTCCTCAATCAGATGAAACAGTCCAGTATTAATATACCGACTATGGTGTTAACGGGTAAAAAAGATGACCGCCTGATTTTTGGAATTATGTCTCAATTCTCACATGTAAAAAAATATGAAATTAAACCTTACAATAAAGATAATATTGAAAAGAGCGTCAAAGATATTTTAAAAATAGAGATTAAATTTTAATTTTTTGAGCTATAACATATACTCAGGCTGTCGATTATTGAAAACTATACCTTGTTATCATTGATATTTGTAAGTTTATTAGAAAAGGTAGTTGTCTTTTCTTATGCAATCTTTCATAGCTTTTTTTGGTTATTAATCAGAGCAGTACGGTCACTGAGCGGAGCCGAAGTGACACCTCGACTCCGCTCGGTGTCCGAGTTAATTTAAACAATAATCGACAGCCTGAATGAAATGATTTTAAATTTCAAAAAAAACCCTTCCGGTCATTCCCGCGAAAGCGGGAATCTATTGACAATAAGTTTTTTAAATTTAGATTCCGGTCTTTTGTAAGCAAAAACCGGAATGACAGTTTTGCATTTTATATTCAGTTGCGTATACAAAGAAATTCTTTCTGTCAGAAAGATGAATTTTAAAAAAAACAAATAGATTTGCCGAATTGAGAAGAATTTTAGTAATTTTGAATAGTAGAATCTCAATTTTTCAGGAGAAAAAGATGATAGCAGAAAGAATGAAAAAAATTGATTCGTCAGGAATCAGAAAAGTGTTTGATCTGGCGGCTAAAATGGAAGATCCGATCAATTTAAGCATAGGTCAGCCTGATTTTGATATTCCTGAAGAAATCAAACAGGAAGCTATCAAGGCGATTTCATCCGGAATGAACCGATATACCCAGACAGGGGGGATTCCTGAATTAAGAGCAAAACTCAAAGAAAAACTTGAAAAAGAAAAGAAAAGAAAATTTGACGATATTATGATTACTTCAGGTGTTTCAGGCGGACTTTTTCTGGCTTTCCTGACTTTGATCAACCCGGGTGACGAGGTAATTGTTCCTGACCCTTATTTTGTCATGTATAAGCATCTGGTCAACCTTTTAGGAGGCGTTCCAAAATACCTGAGCACCTATCCTGATTTTTCCCTTGATCCCAAAAAACTGGAAGCTCTCATTACTCCTAAAACTAAAATCATGCTTTTAAACAGTCCAAACAACCCTACCGGAAAAGTTTATACCCGAAAAGAATTGACTGACTTCCTTGCTGTTGCAAAAAAACACAACATCATTGTCATTTCTGATGAGATTTATGATCTTTTTACCTATGGCGAAGAATTTGTCTCTGTCGCGGAACTCTATGAGAACACACTTTTATTAGGTGGATTCTCAAAAACTTACGCTATGACAGGCTGGAGAATCGGTTATGCAGCCGGAAATCAGACAATTATCAATGAAATGATTAAACTTCAGCAATATACTTTTGTCTGCGCCCCTTCCTTTGCTCAGGCGGCTACTCTGAAAGCCCTTGACTATGACATGAGCTCCTTTGTTTCTGCCTATAAAGTCAAACGGGATATGATTTATAACGGATTGAAAGAAAATTTTTATGTTGTCAAACCTGAGGGTGCGTTTTATATTTTCCCTCAGCTGCCAAAAGGAGAAAATACAGAGCTTTTTGTCAATAAAGCGCTTGAAAATAAAGTTTTAATTATTCCCGGCAATGTTTTTTCAGAATCCAATACCGGATTTCGAATTTCTTTTGCCGCAGACAATAAAACAATAGAAAAAGGAATTGAGGTTTTAAATAAATTAGCTTTGGAGTCTTTTAAAAAATGAAAAAAAAGTATTTCTTCAATAACAATAGACCCAGCCAGCCGAATAATAATAATAATACAGGAAATACAAACACGGGAACAAACACTCCTTCTGAAAACACTGAAAAAAAAGATATTCAAAAGAATAGAGAAAACTTCAACAGGAACCAGCAGCAAAATAAAAACAACAATTCTCAAAACAATCAGGCTCCCAATAATCAGTCCAATCAAAATAATAAAAACAACAACCGGAAAGATCAGCCTCAGAAAAATTACCGAAGAGAGTTTATCAATAAAAAACATCAGTTTCGAAACGAAAGAAACGAGAAAGATGAAAAAAATGTCTATCAGGAAAGAAAAAAAGTCATTTTAGGCAAATGCATGATCTGTGACGCGAATGTGGCAGATGAGATTTATTCTTTTAAAATTGAGGAAAAAAAATACATTCATTTTGAATGCATGATCCGGGAAATGAAGAATCAGATGAGAGATAAGTTTGCCAGAATAAAAAACTTTAAAGTTTACTATATTGGAAACGGGGCTTTTGCAGCAGTCAATGAAAAAGAGTCACAGGGAAATATTCAATGGAAAATCATTCACAAAATCAATGTGAAAGAAATACTGGCAAAGAAAGAAGAGAGAATACTTACAAATTAAAATTCTTAAGAAAATTTCTCCATTCTTCATCAGGGCTTCTGGCATTAGTTTTTTATTTATTTCCTCATGAACAGAATATTTTTATTTTCGGTCTCAGCGTTTTAATTATTTTATCTTTTGTTTTTGATATTATCCGCCTCACATTCCCACACATCAATGAATTTGTTTTTAAAAATTTTCATTTTCTTTTTGTTGAGCGGGATAAGCATAAGGTTAATTCAGCTATTTTTTTTTATATCGGAGCGCTGGTCACAGTAGTTCTTTTTCCTGTCAATATAGCAGTGATCGGCATTCTTTATCTTTCTATCGGGGATTCCGCCGCAGCGATTGGGGGCATTTATCTTTCCAAAAAAATTCCTTTTAAAATTCCCAAAACTCAAAAAACTTTTATCGGAAGTTTTTCTTTTTTTGCAGTTGCTTCTGTGATTGGATTTTTAATGGGATTACCTATTTTGACTGTTTTCATATCAGCTTTTACCGGAGCTTTGTTTGAAGCTGTTCCCATTGGAATTGACGATAATTTCAGCATCCCCTTAAGCTCCTGTTCCGTGATTTGGCTGATGAGCTGTGCCGGAAGTGTTTTTCAAAAAATTTGTTATTGAGTTTTATTATGAAAAAAAAATTCGTTTTTTTTCTTTTTTCCCCCCTTTTTCTTTATCCAAAAGAGATTTCTTTTCTGGAAAAAGGAAAAAACGCCTGTTTTATCCTTCAAAAATCTTATCCTGAATCGATTAAAAACTGTTCAGATGAATTTTTAATTTTATCGGATGATAGAAAGATCCTCCTTTACGATTCTTTGCTTAAAAGAGATATTGAATCCATGGCTTCAAATCCTGATGTTTTAAGCGTTTTTTATTTTCCTTACAATCAGGGGATAAAAAACGACGCGGGGAGAGCCCGTCTCTACCCTCTTTTAGAAATCACTTATGGGAAAACAAAAAAAGAAGTTCAAAAAAATCTTAAAAAATTAGATTTTTTAGGACAGACCCTTTTTTTCAATATCAAAAACGGCGCTTATAACGCTTTTCAAAAAATTATTTTAAAATTGAAAAAACTGATTCAAAAAAAGCCCGAATTAAAAAAATACCTTCTTCCGGCTGCCGGAACTTTTTCCTATAGAAAAATTTCAGGAACTGACCGTTATTCAGCTCATAGTTTTGGAATCGCGGTTGATTTGAATGTAAAATATTCAGACTATTGGCTCTGGCATAAAGACTGGGAAAAACAAACTTATTCTTATCCCGTTGAAATAGTAAAAATTTTTGAATCTGAGGGATTTATCTGGGGAGGAAGATGGGAACACTTTGACACGATGCACTTTGAGTACAGACCTGAATTTCAAAAAAAAGACTGAGTTTTGATCATCCTCCTTCTACAGAATAAAACAGTCAATGAATTAACTCAAACACCGAGCGAAGCCGAAAAGTGTCCGTTCGGCTCCGCTCAGTGACCAAAATAAAGCTATACTGAAATAATTTTAAATTGCAAAAAATCCATGTCATTCCCCGGCTTGACCGGGGAATCTATTAAGCAAGATAATCAATTTACTGGATTGTCCAATTTCGGGTTGAAAATATTTGCAATTTAAATTCAGTTTCGTATATTAAAGATTTTAAATATTACTCCATACACCAGATATCCTTTTTTATCCCTGTTTCTGAAACACCTCCTGCAACACAGACTTTATTATTAAAAATAAAACTGGAGAAATGGCTCCTTGATTCAAAATCTGACTGAACATTGGCTTGAATCCATTCTAGCCCATCAGTGGAATACCAGACATCATTTTTGTAAACCGAACCGTCATAACCCCCTATTATCCATATTTTATTATCAAAAACAATAGTAGAATGATACGCTCTTGCCTGGAAAGCTGCAGAATCTGTCAGTCTGCTCCAGTTTCTGCCGTTTTCAGATACCCAGACATCATTTTTATATCCTTCTGAGACATTCCCTGCGATTAACCATAATTTGTTATTGAAATTCAGTACAGAATGCCCTTTTCTTCCTGAAAATTCAGCTGAATTATTTTCAAGAGTCCAATAAATCCCATCTATCGAACTCCAGACATCATTTTTATAGTCATATCCGGCTGCTCCGCCTATCAAATAAGCTTTTTCATTAAAAACAACACTTGCCTGTCCTGTCCTTCCTGAAAAACCTCCGTCTTCTATTGCTTTAGACCAGTTGATTCCATCTTCCGAACCCCAGATTTCCTGTTTATATTCACTTGTCCCAGAATGAGATAGATCAATCGTACTTCCCCCAGCTATCCAAAATTTATTTTGAAAAATAAAAAGAGAAAACTCATTTTTTAGATCAAAAGGAAACATTCCGCCGTAAAACCAGTCCAGACCGTCATAAGACATCCAGACTTCATTGTTATAGTTTCCGCCTATTTTCCATAAAGTTCCGTCTTTTATCAGAAAAACACTGCCGCTTACAGGAGAAAAAGCAGGAGTTTGGTTTAAAATATTCCATTTTACAGTATTTTTTTGAATCTTGAGAGAATAGGTTCCGTATGAAGCCGGATATTTTCCCGAAACTTTCAGATAAATCTTTTTTTCTTCGGAAAAGACTATTTTAACAGCGGTATTATAACCATTGTCTTTTTCAGATAAATAAAGCGTTTCCTTATCTCCGGTATAAATTGAGACTTGAATATCCGCAGTTTGATTTTCAAGACCTTCTTCTTTATCCTGCCATGATACCCAATACGGAGTTTGCGCCGGAAGAGTAAAATAATACCATTTTATTTGAGCCGGAATCAAAGATTCCTGAAGATTCTGATTGATTTCCGGCTCAGTGATTTCCCTGTCATTTTGGATGACAGGTTCAAAAAAAGTTTTTTCTATTTTAATGCTGAATGAGCCTGAAAGATAAGAATTGAACCGGATAAAAATTTTTTCGTTTTCAACTGCTTGAAATATTAAGGGTGAAGAAAGGGTTGTTTCGTTTTTAAAATAAGCGCTTATTTTATCCTCTCTCAATCCTGAAAGAAAGACATGGCTGGAATACTGAGGTTGATTGAGTGAATCAGAAACAGTGATTTTATAAAATTGATTTTTAACTCCTTGAAAATAATAATATTTTTCTATCCCTTCCGCTATATTTCCTTCTATAGTTTCTCCGAATTTTTCCTCTCCGATTTCAATATCTTCAATTCCGACAAAAGCCTTGCTGGTATCCAAAATCCTTAATGCAAAATTTCCTTTTTCCATGCTGTTAAAACCTCTGATTCTGATATAAACTTTCTGATCTTCCGATACTTTCAGGATGGGTGAAGGAGAGCGGGTAAAATCGTTGAGGCTGAAAAAAGGCGTTTGACTGTCTCTTTCAAAAATACTGACCTGAATATTGCAATTGTACCCCTCATTGCCTTTTTCCTTCCATTCCAGACGATAGGAAACATCTTTTTGAGCCTGAAAGGAAAACTGTTTTATTTCAGAAACAGCAAGGGAATAATCTTGAAAAATTCCTGTTTTTTCTGCAGGGATTTCAATATTTTCCAGAGAATCCGCCCCGTTATTTTCAGAAGAAAGATACTCTTCCCAGTTGATTTCTTTCAGATAAAAATCATCACTCTGAGCATTGCGGCACTGTACAAGCAAGAATAAAAGCAGTGTCATTATAAAATATTTCATAAAAACTCCTATGTATTTGAAAAAAAAAAAAATAGAATTAAAAATTAACAAAATTAATTGACTTTTTCCATAAAATAAATTAATTTTATTTTTGTATTTATTTTATATGTAATTTATTTAGAATAGTTTTAATAATTTTACAAAAGGAGTTAAAAATGAAACTAATTGTCATTTTTCTGATTCTTTGTTTCGGCTGTTATAAACCGGAAAAATTTCAGGATCAGAATTCGGAAGGTCAGAACAATTTGCCAAACCAGACAGAATTACAGGCTGAACTTTCTGGAAAACAGGTGGAAGAAACCGTTGAAAAAATCCTGAATGATCTTGAAATGAAAGCTATTTTAGATGATCCGGTTAAAAAAGGAAAACTAGAAGAAATTGAAAACTATGAAGAACAGCTTAATAATACAGCGAAAAATGCTCTTTGGACTTACTTCAGTTTTTTCAGTCTCAATGAAAAATTAAAATCAGGAGAAATTGCAACTCCCGAAGAATTAAAAACGCTGATTAACGGAACATTTGATTCCATAGACAGCGAACTTGCCGCTTTAGAAAATGAACTCCAAATCTACCTGGAAAAAACTGCAGAAATAGGGCTGGAAGAAATTAAAAAAAGATATCATCAGGAATACCTCAAATCCTATCCCAGTGAATCCCACCCTCTGGTAAAAAAACTTGAATCGGTTTTTATGGCGGGGATTTTAGAAGATAAAAGCAGTTTTTACCAGTTTTTGAACCTGCCGGAAATTAAATCAGCCGTTCAAAACGACTACGAAAGTTTAAAACAACTTGTATTTGAAAAACTTACCCGGACACAACAAGAAATGCTCCAATTAAGGGAAACTTTAATGAACAATTCGCCTGAGTATTTTGAAAAAAAACAAATAGATTTTTTTGATATTACAGAATTAAATAATAACAAAAGCCAAAACAGAATAATCCTTGGTACTGTTTCAATACATATCAGTTATAATGTTTTTTTGGCACATCTTGCAATACCCAACATTACAGTCCTTGCAACATCATTATCAACAGGATATTTGGGTACAAACGGGAAACAGGCTCTTCCCCCACAACCAATTATTGCCTCGGAATATAGCGGAAGATGTTATATGCAGAATCAGAATTGTATCTCATCTTATGAATATGGAAAGCTGATTTACCGGCAGAATGAATACTATTTTGATGATGGGGTTGAAGTAATTAAACTGGATTATACTCATGTAAACGCTGGTATTATCAACTTTTTGACGAAATACTGGAATATGGGTTATTCTGATAAATTTTTTATATGGGTAGTGCTCGGAAGACTGGATCAGTTTTATAACCAATTAGAATATCCAAGTTTAGAATATCCTGTTGTTAAAAAAAAAGAGTTTTGGGTTTATTCAGTCGGTGAATTAATCTATCCGAGCATATATTATAATCAATATCTTGAATTTATTATACCAAAAGTTTTTGTTATAGGCGGAAATGAACTAACCCCTTTGATAAAAAGTTCAAAAGTTTTACTTTCCATTTCAACCGGAACAGAAGGTTCTTATGCCTGGAATCCGAACGGAACAGATGTTTTTGTCTATCATGATTTAGCTTTGCTGCAGATTGATTTTCTGTTTTCTAGCCAAAGCATCCTTCAAAATTTCGAGCTTTATATTATCAAAGAAAATGAATACAATAATTTTAAGACTCTTCAGCAAACCGACAGCCACCTGCCGAGAATCAATCTGCCCGGAAATAGCCCTGTAGCCCAGGCGATAGGAACCGGACCCTATAAACTGATAGCGGATTACACGAATCTAACGCCCCAGACAAGCTGTTCAAGGTACTATGCAGGAGGTATCGTCTGCAATGTCAGGGGATGGAACGATCTCGGCGGAAGCGGAACCTACCGGATTGTTATCCGCGATAAATCCAATAAAAAAATTTCGGAAGAAATGAGTTTTTTAAGGGTTTATTGAAACGAATCATATTATATTTTAATTATTATGGAGAATCAGTATGAAAAAAGCAGTTTTAATGATTTTAGCCCTCTGCCTTTTCTTTTCGTGCACCAAAAAGAAGCTGCCCGAGATTTCTGAAAAAACCTCTTCGGATTCATTGATTTCCGAAACTCAGGAAACCAAAGCCGATGAAAATGAGATTTTTGTCCTTTACCCTAATATCCCCGAAAAAGAAGGTCTTTCCCTCCCTTCGATCAAACAGGTTCAGGCGGATTTTGAAGTTTTATCAAAAGAAGCTTTTTCAGGGATGACCAATGCTCAAGCCACCACCATGAAATCAAAGGATTTTGCCGAAACTCTGGCGGAAAATATAGGGAAAGGCGAAAAATCAATTAAAATTCTCCAGTCTTTTCAAAAAAACAGCGTTTACTTCGGAATCACCCTGAAAGATTTTACAAAAACTTCCAAACCCCGCTACGGAGATACGGTTCATAAAGAAATGGGGGGGCTCACAGCTGAGCTTTTCAAAGCCTATCTTGCGGTTTCGGGAGACAGGGAAGTATTTCTCACTCTCCTTTCAAAAGCCGGAATCACAGAAACCCGATTTATTGAAGAAATTGTGCAGGAAGACTATACAGACCCCGTCTTCGGTCTGTCGGAAGCCTCTCTTTTTATCGACGGAATCGACTTTCTCGTTCCAGCACTTAATATCAATAATATGTCTAAAGGAGCGGTCTCCACCCTGACGCATTTCTGGAACCCGGACGCAGGATGGAATTCGGGGAATAAAAATATATGGCCGAAAATCGAAGAAAAGATTATGGACAATATTGCCCTCAAAATAGCGGATAAAACGATCAAAATCGTTTATTTCCCCGTTACAGTCGTGACCTGCATTATAGATATTTTCAACGGGGATGACTGCGAACACTTTATAGATCTGGAAAAAACTGTCCGGGGGCTGATCATAACAGCGCTGGGAAAATACTATACCCTGATTACCAATCCTCCCTCGGCTTATTACAAAGCCCTCTGCTACTGGTACGGATGGCATAAAATAACCAGCAACGGGATTTTTCCCCAAAAAGGGATTTTGGACTACCTGAAAAGCTGGAAGACCAGCCAAAACCCGAACGACCTCAAATCAGCCCTTTTTTATTTAGCCAGAACAATGCACCTGCTGGAAGATATGTCCGTGCCCGAGCATGTCCACAATGCCCCGCATCTCCAAACAGCCGCCTGGGATAAGGCAGGAGGGGTCGGCGATATTATCGGAAAAATCCACCTCGCCTCTTCCAAAGACGCGATGAATGAAACCTACCGCTTTGAAATCAGCCCTCAATACCAGATTATTTCATGGACCCCTTATACTTCAAAATACGCCAATATTTATGAGGAAATGAAAAAAGAAAACAGTTTTACCTTTATGGCGGATGCTTATTTCAAAGCTTTCAATTCCGGCGAAACCCTTTATGATCTTTTTTACTCTACAGCACAGGCTGCCCAGTTTTTTCCGGCTCTGGCGGACGATGTCCATTATGCGGGGAACAATGTTGTGGCTTTTCAGACTCCCTTTCTCCAGACAGCCCCCGGATTCAGAAGCTGGGAGTTTGACCCCGGCTACCAGCAGGGTTTGGTTTATGCCAAACGGGACATCGGAGCGGGAGTTTCTGTTTTTCAGGAAAAAATTATACACCAGCCCTGTTTTTCTAAAATCTATGTAAATGACAAGACTGTTTCTCAATATGCCGAAGTTGTCACTAAAAACGCCTATTGTCATAAAGATATTTTCCTGACAAAAAAAGCCCACTTTTTTCTGGTATATGACAACGGAGGAAGCATGAAAGATAAAATAGTCTTCACGCTCAAGGATTTTATCAGGGAGCTGAAAAACGCGGCGGGAAGCATCGATCTGCCCGGCATGAAAACCTGCGAATTCGATCCCGGCTATCTTTCAGAAGTAACGATCAACGGGAATACTCAAACCTATTCCTGCACTGAGCTGATGGAAATTTACCGTGAAAGGGAGGCGGTAAGCAATATCCAGTCGGAAAAAGACCTGGTGGAATTGATAAATATTCCTACTCAGGTAGAATGTGAGGTAAATATCAATGGAGAAATGAAGCCGGGCAAAGAGATCATCTTTCATCCTGTATTAACCCTCCGCCTCAGGCAGTTTCCCCATCTTATAAACCTCACCGTCCAGCCGGCATATCTGAATGGGATGACGGTAAAACTTATTAGCCCAGATGGATTCTTATATAGTCAAATTATTGGTAGTGATGGCAAAGAAAAAGGAAGTTTTATAAAGATTTATACAGCTCATTATCCATACAACAAAATGACTGAATATTTAATTCCTATGTCACTCGGAGGAAATTTAAAACTTTTGAAGAATTTTTTCCAATCTGATTTTATAAAATAAGGAGAAATTAAAATGAATAAAGTATTTATTTTGTTTATATTTTTTTTATCAACCGGTTGCCTTTCAATAGGAAGTAGCCATGATGAACCAGATCCTACTCCTATTATTGAATCTGTAGTAATCTATGAAACACCGAATGGAGATAATATTATTGACTACAGTAATGATAGAGAAGATTCTGCCAAGATATTAATTAATGGAAAAAATTTTATTGATTTAAGTATAAAATTAATTCATATAGAAAAAGGCTATGAAATCAGCCCTTATAAAATTGATTTAATTAATTCATCTCAAGTTATTTGCAATATTTCAAATTGGGAAATTATGAATGGAACAGGAGTATGGTTGATTCGTGCGAAAAATTTCAATTCAGAAGGCTGGTCAACTGAAAATGTCACTATTACAATTTATTGAGAGAAAGCTTAAAATGACAGAATTTCTTTTGCCGATGTCGATTGGAGGAAGTTCCAAACTTTTAAGAAATTTTATAAAATATCAAACTAACCTAGGGAGGTAGAAATATGAAAAAATTTTTTTTACTGCTCTTTCTTCTGTTATTTTCCTGCAAAAATTTTCTGGGTATTGAGGACGATAATGCTAAATCCCCGACTCCAAAAGTTTATTCAGTTAGAATTTTAACAACCAGCAATGGAAATTCGATCATTGAGAATAGACTTGATCAATGGGCTGAGATTGAAATCACCGGAGATTTTTTTGAGAGTCCGACAATAGGATTATATCAAGTAAATGGCGATAAAATAAGAGGCTGCTACTCTAGAGACTATCCCGTAACTTTAAAAAAAATCACCTGCAGTATTACTCTTTTTTCATTTCAGTATCCTGATAAATACGACGATTCAGGAACCTATTGGGTTAGGGTTCAAAATTTAGACGACTGGTCAACTGAAAATGTCACTATTACAATTTATTGAGAGAAAGCTTAAAATGACAGAATTTCTTTTGCCGATGTCGATCGGGGGAAGTAGTAAACTTTTAAGAAATTTCATAAAATATCAGCATTAGGAGATTCAAGATGAAAAAAATACTTATTTTTGTTGTTTTTTTGTGCTTTTGTTCCTGCAAGAAAGATATTTTTCCAGATCAGGAAGCCCCTATCCCGATTGTAGAATCTGTTGAAGTGCTTTCAACTGGTAATGGTAATCTTATTATTGAAAATACACTTGATTTAGAAGCTAAATTATTGATAAAAGGTAAAAAATTTTTAAACCAACTCAATTTAAAAGTCAGATTGTATCGAGAATCTGACAATAAAGTCAAAATTTGTGCCATAACATATAGCGATTCTGATAATATTGAATGTGAAATTTCTCTTTTTAATTCATTTACTTATCCTTTAGAATTTAATGATTCAGGTATTTATTGGGTTAGAATTCAAAATGATGACGGTTTTATAACAGAAAAATGGTCGGTAGAAAATGTCACCCTTACAATTTATTGAGAGAAAGCTTAAAATGACAGAATTCCTTTTGCCCATGTCCATTGGAGGAACTGCTAAACTTTTAAGAAATTTTATAAAGTATCAAACCAACCTAGGGATGTAAAATATGAAAAAATTTATTCTACTAACTTTTATCCTGTTAATTTCTTGCAAGAAACTTCTTGACATAGACGAAGATCATGGTAAAACACCAACTCCGAAGGTGTATTCGGTTAGAATTTTAGCCACCAGCAATGGGAATTTGATCATTGAGAATAAATTAGACGATCATGCTACTCTTGAAATTACGGGAGATTTATTTGAAAGTCCGAGAATAAGATTATACCAAATAAATGGTGATAAAATAAATGGATGTGAGCATAGAGATTATTCCGTAACTTCGAAAAAAATCACCTGCAGTATTTCTCTTTTTTCATTTTATTATCCTGATAAATACGACGATTCAGGAACCTATTGGGTTAGGGTTCAAAATTTAGACGACTGGTCAACTGAGGATGTCACTATTACAATTTATTGAGAGAAAGCATAAAATGACAGAATTCCTTTTACCGATGTCGATTGGAGGAAGCTCCAAGCTTTTAAGAAATTTTATAAAATATCAAACCAACCTGGGGATGTAAAATATGAAAAAAATTTTTTTACTGCTCTTTCTTCTGTTATTTTCCTGCAAAAAACTTCTTGACATAGACGAAGATCATGGTAAATCACCGACTCCGAAGGTGTACTCAGTTGAAATTTCAGAGACAAGCAATGGAAATTTAATCATTGAAAATAGACTTGATTATTCTGCTTATTTATTAATTAAGGGAGAATTGTTTGAAACTCATGCTCAAGTAGCATTATTTAAAAATAATATAGAAGCTGGAGGGTGTACTATTAGTGAAAAAACAGCAACAATAATAAAATGTAGTATTACTCTTTATTCTTATTATGATAATAGCTTTGATTCAACAGGCACCTATTGGGTTAGGGTTCAAAATTTAGACGACTGGTCAGTAGAAAATGTCACCCTTACAATTTATTGAGAGAAAGCATAAAATGACAGAATTTCTTTTACCGATGTCGATCGGGGGTTCGTCAAAACTGCTGAGAAATTTTTTAAAATACCAGTATAATTGAGGGAGATAATATGAAAATCATTCTGACTTTGCTTCTTTTTATTTCATTGTTTTCCTGCGATAAAATAGAGCCCGGAAGCTATAAAGCTCCTGTCCCGGAGGTTTATTCTGCCGAAGTCATCGAAACCAGCAGCGGTAATCTTGTTATTGAAAATGCAATTGATAGTTATGCAGTCCTTTTCATTTCAGGAAAAAATTTTACAACTGATATGAAAGCAAAACTAATTAAAAATGATGGATTTATGTGTTTTAATATAAATGAAAGTTGGTGTGCTATAAAAGAATTGGGTAATACTTATATGAAATGTAAAATTACAGTAGCTTCATTTTATAACACAGATTGTAATGATAGCGGTTCTTATATTGTTCGAGTTAGAAACATAGATGAAAGTATTGATGAAAAATGGTCTGTAGAAAATGTGACTATTACAATTTATTGAGGTTAATGAAAATGTCAAAAAAATTAATGTTTTTTTCTCTCTTATTATTATTTTCTTTTTCATGTGCAAAGATGAATCTGGGAGAAGGCGAAGCAGAACGATTCCCTCTTTCAGGACCTAAAAGGGCGGTTTTGTTTCTGGTTTTGGTTCCTCAAAAAAGCGAAGAGCTTGCCGACCCTGATAAAATCAATCTCCTGATCAGTCAATTGGCAGAGGGGCTGAAACTCTCCCGTGGCGAACTGGATCAGGTGAGAAAATCCCAGGGCGGCGAACTTTCTTTTATCCTTCCGAAAATCAAAAACAGCACAGATATTTCAAATCTTCTTTTTCAGCTCAGGCAGGAAGGAGCTATTATTACTGTCCATCCCCAGCAGGCCGGAAATAACAGCATTGTAAAAGATCCGGTTTTCCATTTTGCTGAAAAAACAACGCTTGCATACGGAAATTATTTACTGGAAAAAGCCTTTTCTTTATTAGAAGAAATTGATCCTGATATTTATAACAAAATAAAAGATTTTAAAGAAGAAATCAGGCAGGGCATCAGCGAAGAAACGCTTTCCGTCCAGACCTTCCCCTATCCCTATGCCTATCCCAGGCTCACACAGATTTATACTCCTGATGCACACTGGAGCCACGGCTATAAAAATTTAACCCCGGCAAATGAACTGGACGGGCTTCACACCAATCCTCCCGGTATGCTTCTCAAGGCGATGGGGCTGGTTTACGGGATGAAAACCATTTGTATTGAAGAGAATTTTTTTTCAGAAGAAATAAAAAGAGAAGAAATTCAAACTGCCGGTATCCTGGAACTTCTTTCGGCAAATCAAAACAAGAAAGCTTTTATTCTTCTGGGCAGAATCATCACCCTCCTTTCGCTCTCTTCCATTCCTGCCCATTTAGACGCTTTTTCAACTGCAAGCGAAGATGAATACAGGGATGTTTTTCTTCCTCTTTTAATCACAGGAGAATTCAAAAACCTGATTTATGCGCCGGCTGGTCTTTCGGTAGATTTGGAAGGATTCGGTGAAAACTGGAAATCGACTCAAATCAAATCAGAAATATTAAACTATCTTGAAAATGATTTAAATACAGTAAAATTATCAAATATTTTCTATAAAATAGCTCAAAGGGCTGATTTCTATTCTTCCTACGGAAAAGAAGGCAACCAGGTTTCTTCTTTGGAAAACTTTTTCCCAACCTATCCTTCAGACACTTATTACAAACAATGGAAAGATTATTCAGCTGAAACATCAGAAAAACTGATCATTGAAAATTCAAATGGAAATACTCTGGAAATAGGGGAAAAGTATATGGAAGAAATCCTTCATCTCTACCCTCTGGCAGCTGCCGGAATTATAAAAACAATACAATTTTGTTTAAAATAGGGGTTATGAATGAATCGGATTATTTTTATGATTTTTTTATTAATCT
Source organism: Spirochaetes bacterium GWB1_36_13 (assembly GCA_001829155.1). GTDB lineage: Bacteria > Spirochaetota > GWB1-36-13 > GWB1-36-13 > GWB1-36-13 > GWB1-36-13. Next base: position 22,009 of record MIAO01000054.1, read on the forward strand.
TTTCAAACAGTGCGGTTTCTTATGCTTTTTCTCCTCTTGTCTTTTCTGAACCGGAAAAAAGGGAAGAAGAATTACCTCAGGATTCCAACCTGTTTTTCGGAGTCAGTACGGTTTTTCATTACAATTACGGCATGAAACAGAGCATTTCGGTCAAAAGAAAATACGGAATCGGTTTTTTCGGCGAGTATTTCACCGAATCTAAAAACCTGAGTTTCGAGCTTTCATCAGGATATTCTACCCATTCTTTCAGCTTTCAATATGGAGAAATTCATTTAGATACTCTCAATTTTGGATTATCCGGTTTTTACCATATTTATTTTTCAAAAAAAGAAAGCCTCTTTATTTCCTTCGGAGAAGAAACCGCTTTTCTTCTTTCAGGATACTATTATTCTTTTGACAGTTTAAAACAGCATGAAGCCGATCTATCGAAAACAATTTTCTATTTAAAAAGCAGTATCGGATTTCGTTCCGTTTTTTTCAAATGGCTTGATCTTTCTCTTGAAACAGGCATCAAATACTCCCTCAATCAGCCGTTTAAAGAATCTGTCATTCCAGTCAGCCTCAGTTATCCTTCCGCAGACGATGTTCTTTTAAAAAAACAGAAAGAACTCAATTTTTTCTTTGTTTTCCGCTGGAGATTCTTTGAGGCATACTGGTAAATGAATATAAACTGCAATTATTTTTCAAACCAAATTCATTGTACGGCACTTGTACTGAGCAAAGCCGAAGCATGACCGGACAATCTATTAAATTGATTATCTTGCTCAATAGATTCCCCGGTCAAGCCGGGGAATGACATGAATTTTTATTTCACCGCTTTATAAATGCTCAATGAATAAGCATCATTAATATTATAATAGTTTTTTTCTACCGTATAAACCTTGATTCTGAAAACTTCGCGCCGGGTAATAAAATGCTCCAGTAAAACATCTTCTCCCGGGGCTTTTGCCACCGCTTTTTTGATAAAATACCCGTTTGAATCATAGATTTCTATCACAAAAGTCGCTTTCGGAAGCCCTTTTAAATAAAAATGATACTTGCCCACGCTCTCGCCGATCGCATAAAAATGATCGATATCTTCTTTATGGTTCAGATATCCGCGGACTGTATCTGAAAATGTATTGGGTCCCTGATTGACCAGAGCCTGGTCATTGGGTTCATATTCAAAACTGTCAGACCCCTGTTCTGTAAAAAAGAACTTGATTTCATAAGGATTTAAATAATCATCAGATTCATTTTGTTTTCCAGCGCTGACGGAAAAATAAAGTTTATTGCCCAGCTCAGCAAGGAAATTAGGGATTTTCTCCACCCCGCCTTTTCCTTCATTGTCAATCATTTTCAACATTCTGCCATACTCGTCGTAAACACTCAACGCAAGATCTAAGTCTTTTGGAGGGATTAAAGTAATGGAAAGCATTTTAAAAATTTTAGTAATCTGCGGATTTACGCTGTCTTTCTGAAAATTGAGCCTATAAAATGAATCTGCGCTTCCTTCCAGAAGATAAAAATCTTTATCCCAGATGGGATTTAAAAACCCTTTCATTACATTATTTTCAATTATTTTAGGGTTTTCAAGCTGGTCGTTCGGTTCGCTTTCCATATCCGATGTCAGCGGCAGAAGGTTGTAGGACAAGTGATAAGGTCTTTGAAGAACTGTGGGAAGTTCTATATAATCCAGACGGCTTAAACAGGCAAGAAAAATATAGTATTTTCTTCCGCCCTTAATCTTATAGTTTGCCAGTCCTTCCCCCTTGTCAAAAGAATTGGAATCCACAATAAAAAAAGTTCCTCTTTCATTCACAGGCACAGAAGGTTTAACCTCAAGCGGCATAGAAAGATAATCCAGAAATCTCTCTTCCGCAACAATCACAACCGGATCAAAATTTTCTACGGGAGAAAGAGAAAGCTGTAAAAGATAATCGCCTTTATCTGAAATCACGAACTGGTAAATATCTAAATTTTTATCTATAAATTCTTTTCTGCTTTTTTCCTGAACCAGTTTTAAAATTTCTTTTACTGATTTTTCTTTTGCTTTATAATCCAGAAAAGGATAATAAAACCCTTTAATAATTTCTCCGGGATTCATTTTTTGAGAATCCTTTAAAAAATCATTGGGTTCTCTTTCTAAAATCAATTTCTGAGAAAAATCGTTTTTGTTCCATACTTTAATATCAAGATAATAATCATCTGAAGCAATAACGACAGGACGGCCTATTTTATGGTCATTGCTTCCGGGTAAAAGTTTAATAAAATAAATACCCGGATCAAAACAAAGATTGGGAATTGCTTCGCCAAAATTTTTATAAAAATCGTCTGCCGTCGCAATCTCTACTTGTTTTTCGTTAAAAACTTTCAAAGCTGTATCAAACCCTTTTAAACTATTGATAGAAAAAGAAAGGCAGCTTTTTTCCAGAATTTCAAATTTATAAATATCATTATCAATTCCATTATTAATTTTTCCTTTTATACTTGAGGGAACACGAACCGATTGAGCCGCATCAAATGAATTATTGGGTTCCAGTTCATTGACATGAGAAGAGCAGGAAGCAAAAAGTAAAACTATAAAAAAAAGCAGCCCATAGAAATATTTTTTTTTCAAAATCCCTCCCCCCCTAGAAAACAACTGAAATTATAATAATAACAAAAACAATAAAAAGCCCTACACCTAAATAAAATAGAGTCTGATTTTTTCTTTTTTCTATCTTAATTTCTTCGCTATGCAGCTGTCTTTGTTCCAATTGCTTCTGCTTTTCCTGTACTTTTCTTTTTGAAATAATTTTATCCGGTTCAATAAAAGAAACCTTCACAGAAGCATCCTCCCGGGATAGTCCGATTAAGTCCTTGGTCAGTTGAAGAGTCATAATGACTTCCGCATTTTCTGAAAATTTTTTTAAAACTTTTCCAATAACCGGTTTCAGCTTATTATTGGTTGTGTAAAGGTTGTAAAGCTCTGCGATTTTCTTCCCCTGTTCAGTGGTATCATCAATTTTTGAAAGAACCAGATCCCCTTCCTTGACTTCTTTAATAAACTTTCCTTTGATCGGGGATAGAACAATAAAACAGTCAATGACCGAAGAATTGGCAGGTATTTTATATTTTAGACGGGTCTCAGTATCTTCTTCTTTCTTCTCTTTCTCTTCTTTTTCCTTTTCAAGATCCAGAGCCTGAAAATCTTTGGCTTTCTCAAAAGTGACTGTAATCTCAACCGTACTTTTGAGATAATTCTTTAAAATATTTGTTAAAACTTCCGTCAGCTGCATTGTATTGGATTTAATATTCTCCCGTATCTGAGAAATATTCGCAGCTAATAAAGCTTTGATTTCCTTACTTTTATCGAGAGTGGCTTCCCCGTCATCCAGAAGTTCACGAATGGTTTGAGTCATTTTTTCTATATCCATATCAATGGAATAGGTGGAAATAAAACTGCTCCCTCCGGCAGCTACCATATAAGCATCTTCACTCGAATCAGAATCTACTGAAATAAGAAAAAGTCCGTAAAATTCTTTCTCAAAACAGATAAATTTCCCTTTAAGAATTATTTTTTCCACATAAAACCCTGTTAAAAAAGTATCTTAATGATATCATTTTCTATAATTGACTTGATAAAAAAACTATTTCAATTAACTTGTTTTTTAAATTTAAACATTAATCATTCAATATAAAAAATAATAAATTTAAAATGCTATTTATAAAGATTTTGAAAAATAGTTCTTATTTCTTAACTTTTATAGATGATTTTTTCATTCTTTCTAAAAAAATCCAGAATTACGATAAAAATACAAGGAGCTACCTATGAAAAAAATAATTTTATTGATCAATATTCTTGCGGTTATTCCTCTTTATTCGTTTAATTTGAAAAAATTGACCACTCTTGAAACCGGAATGTGCCCAAAGTCTGTTATTATCTCAAAAGACGGAACAAAAGCCTATTCCATGAATCTGGAAGGTCTTTCTGTCTATGCTTTTGATGTTCAAAGTAAAAAAATTGACTGGAAAATCGTATTTTTTCCAACTTCTGCAAAGGGCTGGGACTACAAAAACAAGAAACCAATTGATTCTTTTGCAGAAAAACCGGTAGAAGGAGCTTTGAGCCATAATGGAAAATTTCTATGGGTCTCGCTTCATAACGGCGCAAGCGTGGTTGTTATTGATACTGATTTTAAAACAGAGTTTAAAGGTTCTGTCATCAAAGCTAAACTTTACCGCGGAGATTCCAAAAACTATGAAATTGTTTCTGTCA
>MIAO01000055.1 GCA_001829155.1 Spirochaetes bacterium GWB1_36_13
AATTTAAACAATAATCGACAGCCTGAGTATTTTTTCACTTTTTACCACGGTTGTGTTTTTAAAAGAAAAAACTCTGAAGGATTAATATTCAATTTCTATTTTGCGAATCTGGATGAAATCGAAAAAAAAATTAAAAAATTTTTATTAAAACTGAATTTATTATTATATTATTATAGTTTTCATTATTTGAATAAAAGGAGCGGCAGTATGGATTTAAAAGCTAAGATTGAAGATTATTTGCTGAAAGGAAACTGGGTCAACAAGAAATTGAACGATTCAACCTGGATTATTCAGGATGCATATGAAGGGATTGATAATCTTGTTGTTTTCGAACAAAATCCCCTTGTTATTTTTCGTTTGAAACTCATGGAAGTTCCTTCTAAAAATCAGGAGGCTTTTTTCAAAAAACTCCTCGAATTAAACTCTCTCATGGTTCATGGTGCCTATGCGCTTGAAAAAAACAATGTGATTGTCACAGACTCGCTGGAAGGGGAGAATCTGGACTTTAATGAATTTCAAGCATCGATTGAAGCGATTTATATGGCGCTTACAAACGATTATAAAGTATTAAAAGAATTTAAATAAGGAAGAGGAGGAAAAACTATGGGAATTTTTAAAAGATTTGCAGATATTGTATCATCAAACATCAACGACCTTTTAAACAAAGCGGAAGATCCGAAAAAAATGCTTGAACAGATGATTATCGATATGGAAGAACAGTTGATTGAAGCGAAAAAAGGTGTTGCAACTACAATCGCAGATGAAAAAAGACTGAAGGCTCAAGTAGATGAGCACAAAGAAAATGCAAAAAAATGGGAACAAAGAGCTGGTCTAGCTGTAGAAAAAGGCGATGACAGGCTGGCAATGGAAGCATTGAAAAGAAAAAAAGACGAAGAAAATCTTGCCAATGATTATGAAGCTCAGTGGATCAAACAAAAAGAAGTGGCTGATAAACTGAAAATGTCTATTCAGGATGTTCAAAATAAGATCGAAGAAGCGAAAAGAAAGAAAAATCTTTTAATCGCAAGACAAAAAAGATCAGAAGCTCAAAGCAAAATTCAGGACACTATGTCTAAAATCAGCGATACTTCTGCTTTTGATTCATTCGGGAGAATGGAAGAAAAAATCAAACAGATGGAAGCTGAGGCTGAGGCAAAAGAAGAGTTGAACGATACTCTGGCTGGAAATGATCTGGATAAACAATTTAAAGACCTTGAAAAAGGCGGATCTCCTACTGAAATGAGCGATGAATTGGCAGCTCTCAAAGCAAAATTGGGTAAAGCTTAAAAATAAAAAAGAGGAGTGAATCTCCTCTTTTTTTATTGTTTTCATTTTTTAGAACTCGCCTATAAAAAATCTACTTTTTATCTTTCAGTTTCATTTTTTCCAAAACTGTTTTCCTGATTTCTCTTTTTAATATTTTACCGGTCTGGTTGCGGGGGATTTCGTTCCAGAAATCATAATACTTCGGTATTTTATACCTTGCTTCCTGTTTCATTAAAAATTGTTTTAATTCAAGAGCCGAAGCTTTTTTTTCAGGGTAAAGCTCAATCACGGCAAAAGGAGTTTCGCCATGATGTTTGTCGGGCACTCCGACTACAACAGCTTCTCTGATGCTGGGGTGTTTTCTTAAAACTGTCTCGATTTCAGCGGGATAAATATTCATGCCATTGGAAATAATGATGTTTTTTTTCCGGTCCACAATCGTAATAAAACCCTCATCATCCAAGATCCCGATATCTCCTGTATAAAGCCAGCCATCTTGCAAGACTTTTTCAGTTTCTTCCGGATTGTTGAAATATCCCTTCATAATATTTTTACCTTTCAAGGCTATTTCGCCTTCTTTTCCGTTTGGGAGAGTCTTTCGGTTTTCATCGACTATTTTGATTTCCATAAGACCTTTTGGAACGCGTCCTACGCTGCCGTGTTTGTGATGGTATTTATCATTGACCGAAACGATGGGCGAAGCTTCCGTCAATCCATAGCCTTCGTGGATGGGAATCCTGAATTTTTTTTCAAATTCAGCCAGCACTTCAATGCCCAATGGTGCGCCGCCGCTGATACAGGATTTAATGGGAAATAAAAGTTTTAAAAGAGGGCGGGCGATTGCCGGGACTTTTTTTTCAGATAATACTCTGAAAACCTGGGGAATACCTACTAAAATATTAATACGGTCTTTTAGCATTGTTTTAATGACTTTGTCAAAGGGGAGAATCGATTCCATGAGTGAAACAGTGGCTCCGAGTTCCATCATGCAGATAATTCCCACCATAAAGGAGAATGAATGAAAAAGAGGAAGAAAGGCGATATAGCGGATGTGGTGTTTATAATGGTCAAAGTAATGTCTGCAGAAATACACGGCATCGCTGATTAAGTTTTCATGGGAAAGCATGGCGCCTTTTGGATTCCCGGTGGTTCCAGATGTATAGATAATTGAGGCGGTGTGTTCCGGGAGTATCGGGACAGGATGAAAAGAATCTGCTGGGATCTCTTTGATACAGGAAGCATAGTTTAAAAACTTTTGATTTTCAGTCGGATCAAATGCGATAAATGTTTTAATTTCATTTTTCTTTTCAAACAAGTAAAGCGCTGTTTTTTCAAAATCTTTTGAAAAACAAAAACATTTCATGCCCGAATTATTGACAATATACTCTATTTCTTCGTGATTCAGGAAATAATTGATCGGAATAATATTTGCTCCTGAAATAATGGAGGCGAAGTAAACCGTGATAAATTCAGGACGGTTTTGAGTGAGAAGACCGACTTTAAAATTTTTTTCAAACTTCAAACTTTGGAAAAAAGCTGCCAGTTTGAGAATCTGTTCAAAAAAATCCTGATAGCTCAACTTATGACCTTTGAATTTTAAAAAAGGTTTATTTTTATTTTTTTCAGTATTGATTTTCAAAAACTCATATAAATTGGGTGTTAATTTTATTTCCACAGAAATCTCCTGTTTTCATATTGCTCCTGTTTTAAAAATACAAAAAAAAAATAATTTTACAATAGATTTTTTAAGGAATTTGTTTTTTAAATTCTTGAATAAACTATTTTTTAAATTAGTTTAAAATAGATTTTCTTTTAGTTATATTTTAAATTTCAAAAATAAAACAGGGATTGAAAATTGGGATTTAAAGAAAAAAATTACCTTTTTCTTTTTTTTATTTTATCAGGCGTGATCAGTTTTATATTAAGCATTGCTTTTTATTTTCTTGCGTCTAAAACCCCTAAAGTTTTAAATATTATCGCTTTAGCGGCTATTGTTTTTTTAGTGATTTTATCTTTTTTAAAAAATTGGAAAAAAATGTCTGATATTTCTTTTTTTCAGAGATTTTTAAAAAGTATTCCGATTTATTTTTATATCATCAACTTTATTATTTTTTTACTGATTTCTCTTCCGGGGCTGATTCAGAAAAAAACAATTTCAATGATAACAGGATCTTTTGTTGGATTTCTATTAATTGTTTTTTACATTCTTCGGATTGTTTTGAAACCTAAAAAGAAAAGCGGGATCTCATGATAGAAATCATTCAGGGGAATCTTCTCAAACAGCCGGCTGAAGTTTTGGTCAATCCCATCAATGCTGATATTATTTATGACAAGGGTATTCCTTTTTTTATTAAAAAAATAGGCGGCGATGAAATAGAAAAAGAAGCGGTCAAATATTTTCCGGCTAAACTGGGAGATGTTTTTGTTACTAAGGCTGGGGCGCTTCAGGCAAAGTATGTTATTCATATTGTAAACCGTCAGTTTAGTAAGAGAACTTCTTATGTGCTGCTTCAGAAGAGTATGTGCCGCGTATTTGAAAAAGCAGCTGATTTAAATGTGAAAGATATGGCGATCCCTCCTATTTATAACCGTTTTTCACCTGAAATTACGGCAAGAATTCTGACCGATGCCTTACAGGAAAGCTTTTCTCTTTATCCAAAATTAAAAAATATCCGTATTTATATTGTCATTTTTGATAGAGAAGCTTATCAAATTTTTTATCATGTTTTTAAGAATTCATTTCCCGATTTGGTGAAAGATATTCAGAGTCAATAAATAGATTAAGGGTTGTCTAGTTTTATAACTGATTCTTTGATTATAAAATAAAAAAAATTTGTTTTTTTTAAAAAAATTAATCATATTTATTATGACTGCAAGTCATAAACTGAATAATGGTCAGTGTGAAAAAACAGTTTGAAAAAAATGGAAGAAATATGCAAGAATTTGATCGTCTGAAAGAAATTGTAGATGTTCTCCGAGGTGAAAAAGGCTGTGACTGGGATAAAAAGCAGACTTTTTCTTCGATGAAAAAATATGTATTAGAAGAAGTTTATGAACTTTTTGAAGCAGTCGAAGACGGGAATATTTCTGAAATAGAAGAAGAACTGGGTGATCTTGCGATGCATGTTGTTTTTCTTTCCAGAATCGCCGAAGAAGAGAAATGGTTTAATATCGGGTCTGTTTTAAATAAAATCAGCGACAAGCTGATTGAAAGGCATCCTCATGTTTTTCAGGGGTTGGAAGTGGATGGAGTAGATGATATTCTTAAAAACTGGGAAGAACTGAAGAAAAAAGAGAAAAAAGAAGAAAGAAAATATTATCTGGATGGAATTCCAAGAACTCTGCCTTCCATAGCGCAGGCTGTGAAAATACAGGAGAAGCTTTCCAGAATCGGCTTTGACTGGGGAGATAGTACCGGGGTAATTGAAAAACTGGAAGAAGAGCTGGAAGAAATGAGAGTGGAAATCAGGAAAAATGATCTTGTCCATTTTGAAAAAGAACTGGGAGATGTTTTTTTTGTTTTAATTAATCTGGCTCTCAAAATGGGTTGTGATCCTGATGCGGCTTTAAGGTCTTCCAATAAAAAAGTGGTAGAACGATTTCTTTATATAGAAAAAAAACTGGAAAAAGAAGGAAGGGATGTTTCAAAAACAGAAATATCAGTACTAGAAAATCTATGGCAGGAAGCGAAAAAAAATGAAATATGATAAGCGCTTTGAAATGTTTAATGAAAGAGTTAATTTTAATAGTAATTTTTTAAAAAAATAAGGACTCAAATGAATCAGGAAATAAAAGCAACAACTGTACTTTGTGTAAAAAAGGGAAACCAGATCGCGATGGCAAGTGACGGGCAAGTGACATTGGGACAAACCGTTATGAAAGGGAAAGCGAAGAAAACAAGAAAGATTTATAATGGAAGAATCTTAGCAGGATTTGCGGGAGCTGCTGCGGATGCTTTCTCTCTTCTTGATAAATTTGAAGCAAAGCTGAAAGATTATGGAGGAGATTTAAAAAGAGCTTCTGTAGAGCTTGCAAAAGACTGGCGGAGTGATAAAATCCTCAGAAAATTGGAAGCGATGCTTTTAGTGGCGGATTTAGATGATATTTTTTTAATCTCAGGGAACGGTGATATTATTTCTCCTGATGAACCTGTAGTTGGAATTGGTTCGGGCGGATCGTATGCTTATGCGGCAGGACTGGCGCTTCTCCAGAATACGGAGCTGACAGCTGAGCAAGTGGCGGTGAAAAGCCTGGAAATAGCGTCCACAATCTGTATTTATACAAATAACAATATCACACTCGAATCCATTACGAAGGAATAGGCGAATGACAAAAGAAATGATTGTTGATTCAGTGAAAATAGAGGATCTGACTCCTAAAAAAGTGGTAGAGCTTTTAGATAGATATGTCATCGGGCAGAATAACGCTAAAAAAGCGGTCGCAATCGCTTTAAGAAACCGTCTCCGAAGAATGAGGCTTCAAGATGATTTGAGAGATGAAATCGCTCCTAAGAATATTTTAATGATTGGACCTACAGGCGTTGGAAAGACTGAAATAGCCAGAAGGCTTGCCCGGCTGGTCAATGCTCCTTTTATTAAACTGGAAGCTACAAAATATACGGAAGTGGGTTATGTGGGCAGGGATGTCGAATCCATGATTCGGGATCTTACCGCAAATGGCTATTCAATGGTAAAAAAAGAAATTGAAGAACTGCATGAAAAAGCGGCGGAAATCAATGTAGAGGAAAAAATACTGGATATCCTTCTGCCCGGCTTGAAAGCCAAGCTGGACACTGATCCTTCCTCGAAAAGTGTTTGGGAAAAGATGCGTGAAAAACTCCGCAATGGAGAACTGGAAGAAAAAGAAATCAAGGTGAAAATAACTTCTCATGAGCAGGGCGGAGGACCTATTTTGGGCGTTCTTTCCAATATGGGAATGGAAGATTTGGAAGATCAGTTTCAGTCTATGCTGGGGCAGATGATGCCTTCCCGTAAAAAAGAACGGAATGTGAAAATTAAAAATGCGAAAAAACTTTTGAAAGCTGAGGAACTGGATCTTTTGATCGATCATGAAAAAGTAAAGGAAGAAACGATCAAAAGAGTGGAGCAGCTTGGCATTGTTTTTATCGATGAAATGGATAAAATTGCCGGAAAGGAAAGAGCTTCTTCAAGCGCGGATGTTTCAAGAGAAGGAGTTCAAAGAGATCTTCTTCCGATTGTGGAAGGAACAGTGGTCAATACCCGTTATGGACAGGTAAAGACGGATCATATCCTTTTTATTGCGGCGGGAGCTTTTCATGTTTCAAAACCTTCTGACCTGATCCCTGAAATGCAGGGGCGTTTTCCTATCCGAGTGGAGTTGGAAGATTTGAAGGAAGAAGAGCTGAAAAGAGTTTTAACAGAACCCAAAAATTCTCTTTTAAAACAGTATCAGGCTCTTTTGGAAACAGAAGGGATCTGTCTTACTCTGGCTGAAGATGCTGTGAATGAGATTGCAAGATATGCGGCAAGCGTGAATGAAACCACTGAAAATATCGGAGCGAGAAGGCTTCATACGATTATGGAAAAACTGATTGAAGATATTTCGTTTGAAGCGCCTGATATTCAAGAGAAAAATATAGTAATAGACAAAGCCTATGTTGTCGGGAAACTGAAGGGAATGGTTGAAAATAGGGACTTGGCTAAGTATATCTTATAAAATTATATAATATAAAAAATTTAGTTTGATAAAAAACTGGAGGAAACTGTGAGTCGTTTAGGCGTTTTAATCCCGGGAATGGGAGCAATTACTTCTACTGTAATTGCCGGGGCAGCAGCTATTAATAAAGGAATAGCTCCTGCTTTAGGATCATTTACTCAGTTATCTGAAATAGAAGTAAAAGGAAAAAGAACATTGGTCAAAGATGCTCTTTCATTGACAAGTTTTAAAGATCTTGTATTTGGCGGCTGGGATATTGAAGATATAACTATGTATCAGCGTGCCCTGGACTGTAAAGTACTTGAAAAAGACTTGGTCAATCAGGTAAGAGAAGAAACTGAAGCAGTCAGAACCATGCCGGCTGTTTTTGACACAAAGTATGTGAAGAGACTGGAAGGTTCTTTTGTAAAAAAAGGAAAGAACTGGATGGATCTGGCAGAACAGGTTATGAAAGATATTGAGAACTTTAAAGCAATAAACAAACTTGAAAGATGTGTCATGATCTGGAACGGATCAACTGAAATCTATATGGAAGAAACAGCGGTTCATAAAAGCTTGAAATCTTTTGAAGAAGGAATGAAAAATAACAGCCCTGAGATTGCTCCCTCAATGATTTACGCTTATGCTGCATTGAAAATGGGAATTCCTTATATCAATGGGGCGCCGAATTTGACGATTGATTTTCCGGCTATGCTTGAACTGGCTGAATTAACTCAGACCCCGATTATGGGGAAAGACTGGAAGACAGGTCAGACCCTGATTAAAACAGTTCTTGCTCCCGGATTGAAAGTGAGAAATCTTCAAGTCGAGGGATGGTATTCAACCAATATTTTAGGAAACAGAGACGGGTTGGTATTAGATGATCCAAGTTCATTCAAAACCAAAGAAGTGTCTAAACTTTCCGTACTGGGAAGTATTTTAGGTTATGAACCTTACCACAAAGTAACGATAAATTATTATCCTCCCCGAGGCGACAACAAAGAAGGATGGGATAATATTGACTTTAACGGATTTTTAGGATATCCGATGCAGCTGAAAGTGGATTTTCTGTGCCGTGATTCTATTCTGGCAGCGCCTCTTGTATTGGATACAGCGCTTTTAGCAGATTTTGCAAAACAAAAAGGTGAAAAAGGGATCCAGAAATGGCTCAATTTCTTCTTTAAATCCCCTCAAGTCGCAAAAAAAGGCGACATTCCGATTCATGATGTTTTCGAACAGCACCATGTCTTGGTGGACAAACTGAAAACAATGATCTAAAAATGAAAACGGCGCTTGTCGCCGTTTTTTTTATTTTTTAAATTCCAAAATAATTTTTGTTCCTTGTTCCCGTTCTATTCTTATTTTTCCTTCTATTTGTTTGGTCAGCAGTTCGTTCATAATGATTCCCACATTAAAGATTGTTTTCACGCTCATAATAAAGTCACTGATGTTTTTTTCAATTTTTACTTTTGGGTTCTCGGGAAAATTGATAATAATATCATCGATTAATAAAGAGAAATATTCCTGAATCGGTATTTTCTGAAAATCGTTGGATTGATAAATTTTGTCATAAAGCAGCATCATGCTCAATACACGGCTTTCAGCTGCAATCTTTCATAGCTTTGTTTTGGTCATTAATCGGAGCAGTAGGGTCACTGAGCGGAGCCGAAGTGACACCTCGACTCCGCTCGGTGTCCGAATTAATTTAAATAATAATCGACAGCCTGAATATAAAATATCAATTTTTTATTTTTTAAAAAATTTCTTCTTTAAAAACCATATAACATTTATATTTTAAGTGGGAAAAATACAGGTTTTTTGGGGGGGATTGTGAATAAAAGTCTTTTTATCGTGATAGGATTATTTTTTTTCGTGTCATGCTCGCTAAAAACAGGAAAGGAGAGCCATTTGCAGTTGATTTCTTTAGAGGATTTTTTTAAAAATCCTGAAAAAACATCTTTTGAACTATCTCCTGACGGAGAATACCTTGCTTTTTTAAGCCCCTGGAAAAACCGTCTCAATATTATGGTTCAAAAAATTGGCGAGAGTGAAACAACCCGTGTTACAAGTGCGGAAGAACGGGATATTGCAGGCTATTTCTGGGCCAATTCAAACCGTCTGGTCTTTCTTCAGGATCAGGGGGGAGATGAAAATTTCAGGCTCTACGCTGTGGACAGGGATGGAAAAAATCTAAAAGAACTCACCCCTTTTGAAAAAGTAAGGGTCAGAATTATAGATGACTTAGAAGATAATGAAAATGAAATGATTATCGGGATGAATCATCGAAATAAAGAAATATTTGATGCTTACCGTCTGAATATCAATACAGGTGAACTGGCGATGATTGCTGAAAATCCAGGCAATATATCCGGCTGGCTCACAGATAATGAAGGAAAGCTCCGGGCTGCTGTAACGACCGATGGAGTCAATACCAGTATTCTTTACCGGAAAACTGAAAAAGACGCTTTTAAAACGATTCTGACTACCAATTTTAAGGAAACGATTTCTCCTTTATTTTTTACTTTTGATAATCAGTTCGTGTATGCTGTTTCAAACATTGGAAGAGATAAAGACAGTGTGGTGATTTTTGATATAGAAAACGGAAAGATCAAAGAGACTGTTTATGAAAACAACGATGTGGATGTTTCAAATCTTCTGCGTTCCAAAAAAAGAAAGGTTATTACAGGAGTCTCGTTTTTCAGGGAAAAAAGAGAATATGTCTTTTTTGATGAAATCAGAAAAAATCTTCAGGAAACGCTGGAGAAAAAACTCCCCGGCTATGAAGTGGCGCTTGCCGGATTGAATAAAGCGGAAGATAAGGCTTTGATCCGGACTTATAGCGATAAATCACGGGGAGCTTATTATTTTTATGATTTGAATCAGGATAAATTGGTTAAACTCTCTGAAATAAGCCCCTGGCTGGATGAAAACCAGCTTTCTGATATGAAGCCGGTAGAGTACCGATCCAGAGACGGGCTGGTGATTAAAGGTTATCTGACGCTGCCAAAGGGAATGAAATCTGAAAACCTTCCTGTGGTCATTAATCCTCATGGGGGCCCCTGGGCAAGAGATTATTGGGGATTTGACCCTGAGGTGCAGTTTTTGGCAAACCGGGGATATGCAGTCCTTCAGATGAATTTCCGGGGTTCTACGGGATATGGGAGAAAATTCTGGGAGCTGGGTTTTAAACAGTGGGGAAAGACCATGCAGGATGACATTACGGATGGTGTAAACTGGCTGATTGCCCAAAAAATAGCCGATCCGAAAAGAATTGCGATTTACGGAGGCTCATACGGAGGCTATGCTGTTTTGGCAGGGCTCGCCTTTACTCCTGATTTATATGCCTGCGGTGTAGATTATGTAGGCGTTTCCAATATATTTACCCTTCTTGAAACCCTGCCTCCCTACTGGGAACTGGGCCGGAAAATGATGTATGAGATGATCGGCGATCCTGAAAAAGATAAAGAGCTTTTAAAGGCAGTCTCACCGGTTTTTCATGTAGATAAAATGAAAGCTCCTCTTTTTGTGGCGCAGGGAGCCAATGACCCGAGAGTGAAGAAAAGCGAATCGGATCAGATTGTCGAGGCATTGAAAAAAAGAGGGATTGATGTCCCTTATATGGTGAAAGACAATGAAGGTCATGGATTTCACAACGAAGAAAACAGGTTTGATTTTTATAGAGAAATGGAAAAATTCCTTTCTAAACACTTATTGGAGCAAGCAAACTAAAAAAAATATGAAAAATTTCTTATAAAATTTTGAATAATATTTGATTTTTTATAAGAATTTGATAAATTTCTTATAATTTAATTATTCTTGAAAAAAGGAGCTCGTTATGAACAACATTACTAAAAAAGAATTAGTAGATGCAATTGCTGAAAAAGCAGAACTGACTAAAAAAGATTCTCAGAAAGCGCTCGACGCTTTAATTGCCTCAGTCATTGACTTTGTCAAAAAAGGCGACAAAGTTTCTCTGATCGGATTCGGAAACTTCCTTCCTTATGTCACAAAAGCAACTACAAAAAAGAATCCTAAAACAGGAGAGCCTGTAAAAGTTCCTTCTAAAACAATCCTCAAATTCAAAGCTTCTAAAACAATCAGCGATCTTTTAAAATAATTGAGAGATGATCGAAGAAGGGAGACTCTCTCCCTTCTTTTTATTTCAAGTAATAAAATTTTAATAAAATTATTTCATAATTCTTTTTTTTTCATTATCTTCTAATATTAAAATCTTTTTTACAATGATAGGAGAATGGAATGAATAAAAAAGTATTGCGGGTTGTTTTTTTAGTTTTTCTGTTTCTTACTTTTTTCATATACGGGCAGAAAAAAACGGTCAATCTGGAAAAAGACCGCTATTCATGGTATGAGAATTTGCTTTCTTCCGACAATAAAGAGGAAATGGAGTATCTGGACGACCAGCTTCTTGGAAAAGAAACTCAGGGAAGCAGAATCCAGGGAATCATTACCAATTCTTTCAATGACAAAATAGCAGACGCAAAAATCAGTCTTTATAACAGTAAAAAAGAGCTTCTTGCTTCAGTTTCCTCCAATCGGGACGGGTATTTTTCTTTTCCGAAAATGCTTCCTTCCAAAGAGCTTTTGACAGCTGAAATCAAGGCTCCTTATTACGCGACTTTAAGGCAGAATTTTATTCCCCGTGAAAAAGGCGTGGGATATGATTTCAAGCTTTTGCCGGCAACAACGATTGAGCTTTCTGCCGGAGAAGTAAAAAGCATGGCTGATTTCACAAGAAAAGTGAGGCTTACTGTACCGGCTGAAATTTTAAAAAGAGTGGATCATAAACCGGTTCAATATCCGATTAGAGTCGAATTCGCCTACATAGACCCGAATAAAGACCTTCTTTCCATGCCGGGAATGGATATGCTTTCAGAAAATCTGATAAACAAAGCTTTGAAACCTCTGACTTCTCTCGGCGCTGTGATGATTGAGGCGTATGACAGCGATGGGGTCGCGCTTCGAGTGGACCCTGAAAAAGAAGCCTCTACAGGAAAAAAAGTAGAGCTTCTTATGAAAGTCGAGTTTTTTTTTAAAAATAAAAAACTGCCGAAAGATACGAATACATGGTCACTTGATCCTTTGAAAACAAATGTATGGCAGAATACGGATCAAAAAATCGGACTTACTTCTCTGCCTGCCTTGGATTCATTTCTGAAAAGCGTTCAAAAAGATTCTTTTTATCAGTCTTATGCAAAAGATATTGCGAAAAGGTTTAATGAAATGTCAGCCAATAATGATGGTGATTCTTACAAGGCTGTTTCAGGATGCTTTACCCAGAAATCCCTTCCGGAGAAAGGTGAAAATATCCGTTTCAATTCGACTGTTTCCGATGAAGAGATTGCATCCAATCTTCTTCCTTATATCCTTAATGATCTTCAGAAAATGCTTCCCACTCAGAATGGACAGGGACTTTACTGTTCTTATGGGTATGGAGAGCAGGAATCGTTTATTAATTTATTCTGGAAAGTTTTCGATGTGCAGTTTATGAACAAGTGGTATGACAGGGGAAGTTATGAATGCCCTATCCGGTACGACACTTATCTTTCTTTTCCTTACAATTTAACCCCGAATTTTGACTATACCCCTCTTTTAAAATGGAAAGAATCTATCTGTAAACTATTGGAAGAAAAAGAGTGGGAAGGAAGCGTGGAAGTGAAATCGATTGATCTTGTGCCTTTTAATCTGGATGTGCCGTGGAACGGGATGCCAGTGCAGTTTGATCTGATGGAGAAAAACGGGGACGGTATATTTAAGGTGATCATTTCGATTGAGTCTGATAAAGGAAATTATCAGATTCAAAGGATTTTAAAGACAAAGGATTCTCCTACTCTATTAAAAATTCTGGTTCCTGATAACAGCGGTTTGAAAATTCAAATCATTACTGAATTTGAACAGGAAAAACCAAGTATTTCAAGATTTTATCAGGTTCCTGAAACTAAAAAAACATATCAGTGGGGAAAGGATAAAACGAGTTTAATTGAAGCGGGAGGGGAAAACCCTGTCTGGCTTTTACTTGAAAAAATTATTTTTTAAATGGGATATTGGATGAATCAAAATTCAAAAACACTGCCTCAATGGGTGGTCAATCTTTTTTTTGTGATCGGAATTTTTTCAGCGGTTGCTTTTCGTATCATTATTGTTTTTCAATATTTCCAGCCTCAATGGGTCAGGCTGGTCTGGTATATCGGGGTTACCGGATATGTTTTTTTCTTCCTCTACCGTTATCTGATTTCCAGAAAAAGAAAAAAAATGATTGATGACAGGAATCTTATAGGTAAGCTTTCCAGTGGGGCAGCTTTATCTTCAGAAGATCAGGAGGCTTTGCTTTATTTGGTTTCATCGATAAAAAAATCGAAGGAAAATATCAATTATATATTTATTTTTCTTCTTTCGATCATAGCGGTCATGTTTGATTTGATTCTTCTTTTTTTATAGAAATTGGTTAAGGGAAAAAGAATGCTGCAGATATTTGGGACTAAAAAATGTAAAAATACTGAAAAAGCGGTTCGTTTTTTCAAGGAAAGAAAAATTGAATTTCACTGGGTGGATCTGGTTGAAAAAAAAATGTCGGAAGGAGAGCTGAAAAACATTTCTAAAATTCTTTCTCTGGAAGACATGCTGGATAAAACAGGAAAAGAATACAAAAAAAAGAACCTGGAGTATATGGAGTATGATCTTTTCGAAGAAATTCTTTCCAATCCGCTCCTTTTAAAAACCCCTATTGTCCGTTTGAAAAATCAGGCTTCAGCCGGATACGAACCGGAAATCTGGAAAGAATGGTTTTTAAGGTAGGGAATAACGATCGTTATTCCCTGCCTTTTTATTCTTTTATTATTCTACGATAATATGGGTTTTGATCCCGTCTTTTGTAAATTCCAATGAAATCTTCATTGCCTGAATCTTGTAAATGGTTTTTTCTAAATAAGCGTCAATATAATCTTTATTGAACAATGGGTTGTTTTTGCTTCCAAATACACTGCTTTCTATTTCATTTTTTTCCTCATTAAATATATAGTTTCCTTTCACAGGGCACACGGGTTCAAATCCGAAAACTTCAAAAGCTTTCTGACTCAGGTTTTCGGCATCTGGAAACATGATTTTAACAAGCTCAAGAGTAGTATGGTTTTTGAAACTTGCTCCCGCATAGGCTTCCATCATATTGGCCGTGAAGACGCTTTTTTCCTGATCCATGGCAGAGGGTCTGATCGACAGGAGAACATTGCCCTCTGTCAGATTTGCTTTCTTTGGGGTGTCCCGAATGACCAGCGCATCCACCAGCGATTTCATATAATTTTCTGTTGTTGTGATATGAAGTTCTTGATCAACAAGTATATAGTATCTTAGACTAAAAATATTGAAAAAGTTCATTTTCATAACCCTGATTTTCTTCCCCTGATAAAGATAGGAATAAAAATCCCAGGACAGGTAAAAATAAGAATAAGGGTAGAGACTGTTGAGGTTTTGGAGGAAATGATCAATCAGGGTTTCCATCTTTTTTGACGCTTCACTGCCGTTTAAAGGGATGGAAAGGCGGATAGGGTGAAAAAATGACCATGCCAGAAAAGCGATGCCGAGGTAATCGGTATTAAGGGCGCTGGATGAAGATGAAAAAATCTGTCCTAAAAATTTCTGGGAATCAAAATCAACCATCGTATGGGTATCTAAAAGATGAAGAGAAACAGAATCGCCCAGAAGAGGCAGGTATTTTTGATAATCAGGAAAATCAGATGCAATTTCCTTTTTCATCTCTTGAGTCAGCTTAAAAGCGATTTTAAAAATTTCATTTTTAATGCTGAAACTGTCGGAAAGTATCACAGGAAAACCGCCCAGCGTTTTTTGAAGGGAATCGTAAATGGAAAGATTGATCAAGGGAAGAATTTGGGTAACAATGTGAATTTTTTCATCGTTAAAATTAAACTGAATGCCAATCGGGTCAAAAAAATCTTTCCAGTAGTTTGAATAGTTATCGACAAATTTTTTGTAGTTTTCAGCTTCCTTTTCTGAAACCAGGCTGATTTGTGTATCAATATTCGGGACAAGCCATCCGTTTCTTCCGTATTCAGAGCTGACAGCGGTGAATCCGTTATTTTCTAAAGAAATATTGTTGAAATATTTTTCTGCTTCTCTGGTATCCGGTATAACCGCTTTCAAAGTTTTAAGGACAGAATCCGGTTTTTTTTCAGTCAGCTGATAGTAAAAAAGAGAGAGTCTTTCCATTACCGAAAGCCTTAAAGCCTCTGCCATCCTCCGGGACTCTTTGATCCGAAGTTCGGGGCTGACCAGATAACGGATAAATGAATCGGAAAGATAAAGAGTGATATCCTTGATTGTTTGATCTTCAAAATAAAGAGACTGCATGTATTGAAAATCTTTTGCGTCTGCCATGCTTTTTTGTTTGTTGAGGTAAGTCTCAGCGACTTTTTTTAGAGCATTGAAAGAATTGGAAATAATAACGCGGTTGTCGTCGAGTTCCATAAAATAGGAGTAAATTTTTCGATCGGGGGTAAAGATAAAATCCGCTTTCCATTTTTCAACTTGAATTTCTTTTTTTTCAGCCTGAAAATCTTTGATAAAATCTTTTCGGTAGGATTCAACCATGGTTTTAAAAATTATTTTATTTTTTAGTTTGAAAATCAGGGTTATATCGGTTCCGTTTCTGAAAAAAGGGTCTGATCCTGTAATCGCCATTTCATCGATAACCGAGTCGTAAAAGATACGGGCGGCCTTGTTTTCTTTTAAAGCCAGCTGGTTCATTATTTTTTCTTTGATATGATAGTCAACTGAGACTATGTTGTATTTTTTATAGACAGCGGTGCCTTTTTCAGTGATATAATCAGCGATTTCAAGCGCTTTTTTAAGGCTTTGCGCCTGAAGGTAATAAAAGTCTTCGGGTATCAGACGCGCCAGATCAGAAAATTGAAATTTTTTCCCTTTTACCATTTTTTCAAAAGGATGGGAATCAATGACAGGTCCTTCCAAAGTTTTAATTGATATTATTTTTTCTTCCTTTGTGCTTTGCTCTATTGTATCAATCTGAAGAGATTCACGGATGGCAAGACCTCCTGAGAAAAGAGAGAAAAAATCAATACTTTCTCTTTGTCTGTAAGACTCATTTTCTTGAAAATTTCTGGGTGTGATCCCATCAGATTTTAAAATTTCCATCACCGTAGCGGCATAACCGAAATGATCCCCGCCAGACTTATAAATCGGATAAAGCATTTCTGCGATCAGGAGTTTGGTGATTTTGATTTTCTGAAGTTTGATGGAATACTGGAGAGGAGTTTGTCCTTTAAAATCTTTTTGATAAAGTGAAGCGCCCAGATTCAAAGCTTTTTTCAAGCCCTCTTCGTCCCCGGTTTTGACAGCTTGGAAAAGATCATCCTGAGGGGAGGCAGCTATGAGCTGGGAAAATGCAGAAAATAAAAGAGCAATGCAGAAATAAGCCATTTTTTTCATTTCAATAACTCCGATTAATATTTTAATTCAAATATTAACTTTTTTTATAAAAAAATCAAATTTTATTATAAATAAACAATATTAAAATTTTGATTAGTTTTATTCATTTGTTATCTTTATATCAAGGAATGAATTGATAGTGATATAATTTAATCGGATGGGACATGAAGAGGTATAAGATGAAACCGACTTATGAACAGCTTGAAAAACGGATTCAAGAGCTGGAAAAACAAGTAAGTGTTTTAACTGAAACTGAAAAAAAACTGAAAAAGATTGAAGAAATGTTTCATCTTTTTATGTTTTTCAGTCCGATCTATGTTTTTTTTAAAGATAAAGACATCCGCACTATCGCTCTTTCTAAAAACTATGAAATCATGCTCGGAATGCCGATTGAAAATATGATCGGAAAAACAATGGATGATCTTTTTCCTTCAGATCTTGCGAAAAGCATGATAGAGGATGACAAGAAAATATTACGGGAAGGAAAACCTTTTGGAGTGGTGGAAACCCTGAACGAAAGAACTTATACGACTATTAAATTTCCTTTGAAAACCGGGAGCGATGAACCTCTTTTAGCCGGATTTACTTTTGACATTACTGAGCAGAAAAAAATTGAGCAGGAGCTGGAAACAAGCAAAAACCTTCTTCGAATGACGATTGATTCGATCCCTATGTGGATTTCGACAATGGATAAAAATTTTAAATACATGATTGCCAATAAACATTATACAGATACATTTAAAATTCCTTTGGATCAGATAGAAGGACATAGACCGCAGGAATTTTTTCCTCCTGAGCTTTTTCTGAAACATAAAAAACTGGGGGATGAGTGTTTGACCGGGAAGGTTGTTGGATTTGAGGATGAGGCTGAGTTTGAAAAAGGGAAAAAAACTTATCTTTACGGTTTTTATACGCCTTTATATGACAAGGAAAATCAAATATGGGGACTGACTGCGGCTGTTTTTGATATTACCAAGCAGAAAGAACTTGAAGTTGAATTATTGACCTATGCCCGGAAGCTGAAAGAATCGGATGAAACTAAAAACAAGTTTTTCTCTATTATTGCGCATGATTTAAGAAATCCTTTCAATATTCTTCTTAATTTTACTGAACTGCTGTTAAAAGATTTGAATGAGATTGATAAAAAAGAAGTTGAAAAAAGGATTCAGATACTGCATGATGCTTCCAGAAAGGGTTTTTCTCTTTTGGGAAACCTTCTGGAGTGGGCAAAATCCCAGCTCAATGCAATTGAATACCATCCTGAAAAATTAAATTTATTTCAGGAAGTGAATGATTGTTTGAATCTTATGAAATATCAGTTTGAAAAAAAAGAGATTAAAGTTAAAAAAGATCATTTAAAAAATCTATGGGTAACAGCGGATAAAAATTTATTGATGACTGTGCTGCGCAATCTTTTTTCCAATGCAGTCAAATACAGTTTTAAAGACGGCGTAGTCAAGGTTTTTGCTGAAGAAACAGAATCTGAGGTAAAATTATCGATACAAGACAGCGGAAAGGGAATAGAACCGGAAGAGCTTGAAAATCTCTTTAAAATCAACGCAAAACATTCTTCCCCGGGGACAGACAATGAGTCTGGAAGCGGTTTGGGATTAATTCTTTGTAAAGATTTTCTGGAAAAACTGGGAGGAAAGATTGATGTGGAAAGCGAGAAAGGAAAAGGAAGTGTTTTTAGTATAGTTTTAAAAAAAATAAATAGTATAGGAGACTGAAATGGAAAAGAATATTTTAATTGTGCTTCACAAAAACAGAAAAGAGTCGGCAGTCAGGATGCAGGAACTGC
>MIAO01000056.1 GCA_001829155.1 Spirochaetes bacterium GWB1_36_13
GGTTTTTTTGAGCAACAGCTAGAAAACGATCAAAAAAAAATCTGGGTTGCTTTTTTGTTTACCTTAGTTTCAGATTCCCAAAGAAAACCAAAGTATCTTTTTGGGATTTTAAAAGAAATAACCGAATCAAAAGAATCGGAAGCAAATCTTAAGCTGGCAAGGGATCAGGCTTTGGAGGCCGGCCGGGCGAAAGACATTTTTCTGATGAATATGAGTCATGAAATCCGGACGCCTTTGAATGGGATTATGGGATTTACGGAAATCCTTCTTTTAAATGAAGAGGAGAAAAGTAAGATAGAAATGTTGAAATCCATTGATTATTCAAGTAAATTCTTGTCTGAAATTATTCAGGATATCCTTGATTTCAGCAAGATTGAGTCCGGCAATATTGGTTTTGAATCCCAGAAAATTAATTTAAGAGAATTGATTTTAAAAATAGAAGATGTGATTAAAAACAGAAATCTAAGCAAAAATATTGATTTTATCATAGAAATTCAGGAAAATATTCCCTTGGAAGTAGAAAGCGACGAAATTTTTCTTAAAAAAATACTGATGAATCTTTTGAGTAATGCTTTTAAGTTTACGGAAAAGGGATTTGTGAAACTTTCGGTCTTACTCGTAAAACGGGATCATTTTTATGCGGAAATCTGTTTTAAAATTGAAGACAGCGGAATTGGAATGAACGAAAAGATTCAGAAAAAAATCTTTGAAGAATTTTATCAGGGAGATTTAAGCCTCTCGAAAAAATATCAGGGTACAGGACTCGGACTTTCCATCGCGAGAGCGCTGATAAAGAAAATGAAAGGTGCGATGAGTGTTCAGAGTGAAGAAGGAAAAGGAAGCGTTTTTATGTTTGTTCTCCCCTTTAATCTTTTTCGTAATGGAGAAAATGAGGGAAAAGAAGAAAAAAGGGAACGAAAGGGTATTTTAGAAAATCTCAAGGTTTTAATTGTGGATGACAACGATATCAGCAGGCAGATTGCAGGCATTATCCTGAGTCAGAGAAACTGCAGTTTTAGTTTTTCAGCAAACGGGGAAAACTGCCTTTCGAAATTAGAAGAGGAAAAATTCGATCTCATTTTAATGGATATTCAGATGCCGCTGATGAATGGAATTGAAGCGGTTCGAAAAATCAGGGAAAAGAATTCTAAAATTAAAATCATTGCTTATACCGCTTATTTTTCTGCTCAGGAGAGGCAGAAATATTTAGAATCGGGAATGAATGAAGTTTTAATTAAACCCTTGAAATCATTTGAATTATTCCAAAAAATAGAGAGTGTTTTTTTATCTGAATTTTAAAAAAAAATTTTGGTTCCTTGTTTTTTTTTGTTAAATTATAATTTGCTATAATTAGTTAAAATAAAAACATATCTAAAAAATTAGTATCCTTGATAATAAACTTGATAAAATGGAAAAAAGAACCGATAATCAAAAAAAGGGGATTTAAAATGTTAAGTGGAACTTATCTTCAGAAGTATCAAGGAGAAAGAACTATGGATAGTTATATTTTTAATCTCTATTATGATTTTTCAAACTACCTTCAGAATTTTATGTTTGTATCAACTATAGAATACTTTGTGGAATATAATAATGTTCTTTATAAAGAAAATCAATCTGTTATTGATAGAATCCGTAAAGCTATGTCTCATCAGATGAAAAAACCATTCGAACTTTCCTGTCTTTTTTCAAATAGTTTTGACTGTAAGCATTATCAGATGACTTCGGAAGAATTAAGAGAATATAATCATTCTCAGATTGTGGAAATTAAAAAACTGAAAGCCAGGCTTGAAGAAATGGAAGGCAGGGAATATACGGTTGAAGAAGCCATTGAAGTCTGGGCAGAGAAGCATTCGGCTCATTTCAGGAAACAGTGGCATTTTAAGAAATTAGTCCAAGTCATCTAAAACGCCCGCTCGGGAAAGGACTGATTCAATCACAGAATACTCATAGCCTCTTGAAAAAAGATAAGCGGTCATTTTTTTTATCTTTTCCATTTTTGAAAGATTCTTGTATTTATCTATTCGTTTTATCATAAGTCCGTAAGCTTCTTCTTCTGCGCTGTTGGAAAAATAATATTCAGTGAGTTTTTCTTCAATGAGATCTTTTACAATTCCTTTTTCATAAAGTTTTTGTCTTAAGGCAAACTCGCCGTAAGGTTTGTTTTTCTGATATCCTTCCAGAAAAAAATCAACAAATTGCGCATCGTTGACCAGTTTCATTTTCTTTAATTCTTCCACAATAAGTTCTATTTCAGATTCCAGAAAATTTTTTCTTACCAGATTGCTTTTTATTTCGTATTCAGAGCGGGGGCGGGATTTTAAAATCCGAAAGGAAGTTTCAAGACCTTCTTTGATCATTTCAAGAAAAGCATCTTTGTAATTTTCAATCTGAGCGATTTTTAACGGTTTTACAGAAACTTTCCCTTCTTCAAAAATAAGAATTTGTCTTTGCTGTTTCATTGTTTTAAGCCGAGCAGGAATCTAAAAAATTGGAAATATAAAATTTTTTCATGGAACCGTATCCTTTAGTATGATCTGCCAAAAAAAGTTCTTGGTTATTTTCTATCCAGAGGTAGCGATACGAAAGACCTTGAATTGACTCGTCAGACTCTTGCTCAATGTTTAAAATATCGGTTGAGTTAATTTCTTCGATTTTGTCGGTTAAAATTATTTCAAAATAATCTTCAAAAAATGATTTGAGTTTTTTGGCTTCTTCATTGATAGAAGAACGGTAAATCGTTATTTTGACAGAGTTTTGAAAGAATTTTTTCAGAGCGAAATTTTTGTCTATCTGAATCATAAAGACCTCCTATAAAAATAATTTATTTTCTAATACTTCCCCTATATTTTCCAAAATAAAATCAGGATGGATATTTTTCTCAAGATCACTTCTCCTGAATTTTCCGGTTTTGACCAATATCCCTTTTAATCCGGCTTCCATCCCTCCGCGGACATCTGTTTCTATATCGTCGCCAATGACAGCAGCTTCCGAAGGCAAGATTCCCATATCGGAAACAGCGGAAAGAAAAAAATCTCTGCTCGGTTTCCCGAGAATAAGAGCTTCTTTTCCCGTGGCATATTCAAGAGCTTTGACATAGGGACCGGGATCAAGATAAAGAAGCCCGTCTTTTTCTTTATAGTATTTACTGATTCCAGACGCAATAAAAACGGCTCCGTCTAAAAGATATCGAAAAGCGCGGTTCATATTTTCAAAAGAAAAATCTTCATGGGCATGAGTCAAAACGACAGCTTGAACAGGTGTTTTCGGAATTTCAGAAAAATCCTTTTGTGTTTTTTGCGTGGAAAGAAAAAAAGCGCCTCCGCCCCTTTTTTTTAAATAATTTTTAATTGCTTCGATAGGAGAAAAAATTTCATCCGGTTCAACGGAAAAACCATGCTTGTTTAATTTTTCAGCTGCTTCAACCTTGTTTTTAGAAGTCGAATTGGTGATCAGTCTGATCATGTATTTTTCTTTCATTTTCTGGAGGGTTTCAGCCGCATTTGAAATCGGTTGTTCCCCTGCGGTTAATACTCCGTTAATATCAATGACAAAACCTTTTAAGCTCATTTCATCTCCTTTTCTTCAAAAAAGGCGAGAATCGTTCCTGCATGGACAATTGTTTTCTGATTATCGTAAAAAACGGCAAGCTGACCGGGGGCAGGAGCGTTAAAACTTGTTTCAGCCTCAACTGTCAGGATATTGTTTTCAAATAAAATGATTTTACAAGGAGCGGTCTTGGAACGGTAGCGGATCTTGACAAAATATTGGTTTGAAAGATTCAGCGGTTCAAAACTGTTTTGAAGAAAGACTTTCATCTGTTTTTTCTCAACGGCTGTTTTTTCTCCGACAACAACCTGATTTTTTTCAGCATCAACCGATACTACGAAATGAGGAGTTCCCAGTCCGACTCCAATTCCCCGTCTTTGACCGATTGTGTATTTAAAAAAACCGGAATGTTCCCCTACCTTTTTGCCGCTGAGCGAAAGGATGTCGCCTTTCTGATCTTCTTGTCCTTTATAATCCTTGATAAAAGAAATATAGTCATTATCAGGGATAAAGCAGACTTCCTGGCTTTCTGATTTGTTTGAGACACGGGAAAAACCTTCTTTTTCAGCCAGCGCCCTGATTTCTTCTTTGGTGTAATCCGAGAGGGGGAAAAGAATTCTTTGAAGTGAGGAGGGCGGGAGGAGTCCCAGAAAATATTCCTGAGTCTTTTTTTCGTCCTTGCTTTGAGTCAGGCGAAATCCTTCTGGTGTTTCTATGATTTTTGCGTAGTGGCCTGTAGCGATTTTCTGAATTCCAAGCTCATCCGCTTTTTCAGCCAGAAGCTTGAATTTGATATTCAGATTACAAACCGCACAGGGGTTTGGGGTTCTGCCTTCAAAGTATTCGCCGGCAAAATAATCCATGATCAGAGTTTGAAATTCTTTTCTGACATCTAAAACAAAATGAGGAATGCCAATTGTTTCTGCCATTGCTTTTGCGTCATCCAGATCTTTTGTATTTTTTTTATCGATCATTTGAAATGTGACGCCTGTCACTTCCCAGCCTTCTTTTTTTAAAAGAAACGCTGAAAGAGAAGAATCGATTCCGCCGCTCATTCCAAGGAGTACTTTCATAAAATCCCCGTTTTTGATAATTTTTGTCTTAAATTTCTATTCTGAGCAAGTAAAGTCAGAATATGCGCCGTAGCTCCTTTGGAAAAGGTTTCATACTGTCCTTGAAAAGTCTTATTTAAGATACAGGTTTATAAATTTAAGAAAAAAACTGCCTCTGGGAAAGGAAAAAAACGCTCAAGAGACTTTTTTAAGGATGATTGAAAAAAATGTCAAGAAAAGTATAAAGCGTTTTCTTTAATTCTTGAAATTTTTCCTTATTCTGTAAAATTTCTTCCCCGCTCTGGATAAAAGTATTTTTAACCAGTTCTTTCTTGCAGTTTCTGATAAAGTCTTTTGCTGATTCAAACGATGTCTCCGGATGAAACTGAAGGGCAATGGTATTTTTATAAACAAAGCCCTGATTGAGCGTTGCAGGACTTTCTCCAATACGGATTGCATTTTCCGGAATGTCAAAAGTTTCTCCATGCCAGTGAAAAGTCTCAAAAGTTTCAGGAAAAGAAGCAAGAAACTTATTTTTTATGGCTTCTTCTGTCAAAGAAACGGGAAACCAGCCAATTTCTTTTTCCCTGTTCCGATAAACTTTTGAGCCCAGAGCGCTTGCAATCAGCTGGGCGCCCAGACAGATGCCGAGAATCTTTTTACCCGCCTCAGCCGCTTCCTTGATGAGTTTTTTTTCATCTTTCAGCCAGGGATAAGTTTCTTCATCATTGACGCTCATCGGTCCTCCCATCACAATCAGAATATCAAAATCATGGATTGAAGGGAGAGGATCATTTTGATAAAAATGAGTCACTTCAAAATGATGATGCTTGGAAACGATCCATTCAGAAAGATTGGCAGGACCTTCAAAATGAGCATGTTTAAAAACCTGGAATTTCATTTTCTACCTCCATTTGTTCAAAAATCAAAAAGCTTTTTTTAAGACAGACAAAATATCGTCATATGCCATCGGAACGATATTTAAAAGTTTATTTTCTTTATTGCCTTTGAGTTTCAGAATATTTTCAGTGATAATCGGGAGATCGTTTTCTTTGACCCCGAGCGTTTTTAAAGAAACTGCCGCATTTAGGCCGCAAAGCATCTGGTGAAAGACTTTCATGGCAGATTCTCCGGTGTGAATGTCTTGTCCAAAAACATTTTTTATAAAAATTTTTATTTTCCCCAGTCCGTGATGATGAATGTTCCATTCCAAAAGAGGTATTAAAATAGCCGCAAGTCCCTGTCCATGTGAAATATGAGGGTAAAATCCGCTGATCTGATGTTCGATGGCGTGCATGGGCCATCCGCCTTCCCTTCCTCCCAGAAATCCTGCCATTGCAGTGGTGCTTGCCCATGAAACCTGAGTTCTGGCTTCGATATCAAAATTATTGTCAATCAGCTTTTTACCATTTTCCAGAATCGTTTTGGCGATGATTTCGGTGAATCCGTCCGGAATAGGGGTCTTTAATTCGGTTGAAAAATAGGTTTCGCTGACATGGCAGAATATATCAATAATTCCGTCAATCGTTGTGGCGAGGGAAACGGAAAGGGTGAGTTCCGGGTCAACCAAAGCCAGTTTTGGGTAAAGAGCCAGACCGGAAATACTCGTTTTTTCTTTTGTTTCGGGGTTGGACAATACGGCTGAAGGGTTTGCCTCGGAGCCTGTAGCAGCAACGGTCGGAATAGTTATCACAGGAAGGGCTTTTTCAGGTTTTTTTCCTTTTTTCTGGAAACTTCCCGCGTAGTCCCAAATTTTTCCTTTTTCTACTGTGTTTAAAGCGATCAGTTTTGCAGCATCCATCACGCTGCCTCCGCCAAGAGCAATAATCGAGTCAACTCCTTTTTCACGAGCTTTTTGGGCTCCTTCTTCAATTTTTTTATCATAAGGATTGGGTGCAATCCCCTCAAATATTTCCCATTTCAGATTTAATTTCTCAAGCTGTGAAACCACTTTTTCAAAGATCTGATTTCTTTTTACACTTCCTTTACCAATCACAAGCAAAGGTTTATGAAACCCCAATTTTTTTATTTCTTTTTCAAGTTTATTGATAACAGCGTTTCCAAAAACAATGCGGGTCGGATTAAAAAAAACAAACTGGCTCATTTTTACCTTTATTCAATTTTTCTTGTTCATAAAGAAATTTAATGAAAAAAAAGAAAAAAGAAAACACTGAAGACTCTGAATCGATTTTTGAGTATATTTTATAATTCAAAAATCAAGTTTTAAAAAAGGAGTTCAAATGCTTACAGATAATAATCATTCAAGAATCTCATCCGGTGTGATGGTGGTTAAGGAAATCAAGGCTATCTTTGCTATTATAGCGGCAATTGCTGTGGGAGCCGGAATTCCTACCAGCCTTTTTATTTTTGCCTATCTGAATATTCAGAATGCCACGGTTACTTCATGGGTGATCACAGGGGTAGTCAGTATCGGGGCAATCGGCGCCAGTGTGGCCATTCTTGCTCTCACCAAGCTTTTTAATGAAGAGCTCAAAGACTTAAAAGAAGCTGTAGTTGAAAAGCCGAAAGAAAATAAACCGGTCATGCTTCCTTAGAAAAAGCTGAGGCTGTGATTTTTGATTTTATACGCAACTGAATTGAAATTGCAAAAAAACTGACTCTATTCTGTTATTCCCAAAATGCGGCAGTCTGTTGGAAACAAGTATACTGAAATAATTTTAAATTGCAAAAAACGCCCCCTTCCGGTCATTCCCGCGAAGGCGGGAATCTATTGACAATAAATGTTTTAAATTTAGATTCTGGTCTTTTAGAAGCAAAAACCGGAATAACAGGGTTGGATTTTATATTCAGTTGTGTCTTTATCGTTAAAAATTTTGTCAGGAAGGGCAGTTTGCTTTCTACTTTTCTCATGTTTTCAATAAAGCTTCATATTTTTTCTTAAATTCTTCAAATGCCTTTTTCAAAATCTGATTTTCAGGTTTTTCCAGCCCAGGGTCTTTTGCTACCAGTTCGAAAGCGTCTTTTCTGGCTGATTCAAGGAGGTCGCGGTCATGAATCAGGGACGCGATCTGAAGCCCTTTAAATCCTTTTTGACTGGTGCCCAGAAATTCACCTGCTCCTCTGATTTCCAAATCTTTTTGAGCCAAAACAAAACCATCGTCAAGCTCTGTCATTGCCTTCATTCTCTCCTGGCTTTCGGGGTTTAAATCAGAAGGCGTAATGAGAAAGCAAAAACTCTCTTTAGCGCTTCTTCCCACCCGTCCGCGGAGCTGATGGAGAGTAGAGAGGCCGAAACGGTAAGCGTTTTCAATAATAATAAAAGTAGCGTCTGCTACATCTACTCCTACTTCAATGACAGTAGTGCTGATCAAAACATCGATTTTTTTGTTTAAAAAAAGGTCCATGGCTTCTTTTTTTTCGTCATCCCCGATTCTCCCATGAAGGAGGGCGAGGCGTCGTCCTGGGAGGTATTTTTGCTTAATTTCTTCAAACATCGCTGTAGCTGATTTTAAATCTACTTTTTCTGAATCGTCAATCAAGGGATAAACAACAAAACCCTGATTGCCTTTCTCAATTTCTTTTTCAGCAAAATCAAATACTTTTTTCAGCTTGTCTTCTTTTACCCAATAAGTTTTAATATTTTGTCGATTTCCGGGTTTATCGGGAATAATGGAGAAATCCATATCTCCGAAAAGTGTAATTCCAAGCGTACGGGGGATAGGGGTAGCGCTCATGACCAGAATATCGGGATTATCTCCTTTTGAGACTGCTTTCGCCCGCTGCATAACGCCGAATTTATGCTGTTCATCGATAATAAGAAGGGAAAGTGCGCGGTATTGAACCGTTTCGCTGAAAATAGCGTGAGTGCCGACTACAAGATGGATTTGTCCGTCTTCAAGCCCCTGATAAACTTCATTTCTTTCCTTTCCTTTGATACTTCCGGTTAAAAGAGCTGTTTTTATTCCAAAAGGAGAAAAAAGAGCAGATATTTTTTTATAATGCTGATAAGCAAGGACTTCTGTAGGAACAATAAAAGCTGTCTGAAATCCGCTTTCAAAAGAAAGGAGGGCGCAAAGAAGAGCCGCCATGGTTTTACCTGCTCCTACATCTCCTTGGAGGAGACGGTGCATGGGTTTTTCAGAATAAAGGTCATTTTGAATTTCTTCAAAGGCTTTTTTTTGTCCCTCGGTCAGTTGGAAGGGAAGGGATTTTAAAAATTCGGGAAGTAGGCTGCTTTGAATTTTATAACGGTGTTTTTTGTGCTGGGAATAAAGATTTTTTTTAAAAGCAAGCTGAATTTGAATCTTGAAAAATTCGTAATATTTCAATCTTTTTTGGGCTTTTGCAAGATTATCAAAGTTTTCAGGGAAATGAATGTTT
Organism: Spirochaetes bacterium GWB1_36_13; assembly: GCA_001829155.1. Classification (GTDB taxonomy): domain Bacteria; phylum Spirochaetota; class GWB1-36-13; order GWB1-36-13; family GWB1-36-13; genus GWB1-36-13. The sequence goes on from MIAO01000056.1 coordinate 8,940, forward strand.
TGCAAAGCTTCAGTCCTTCCCATCAGGTATCTTTTTTTTATGATTGAAGAGGGAAGATTTTCATGAATCTTGGGAAGAAGAAGGGTGAGAGCCTCTGAAACGGTATTGCGGAGAATTTTTTGAGATAATCCTTCTGTCAATGCATAATAAGGGACAATTCTTCCATAGTGAATCGATTCACTATTCAGATTTTCAATCTGGAAAGCTGTGCTTTGAATCATTCCGTATTCAAAGACGAATTTTCCGATAATCGTATAGGTTTCATTTATTTTAAGCGTTTCTTTCAAATAATTTTGATTAAATGCCAGAAGATAAGCATTGGCTGTTTCATCTTGAATTTTAATTTTCAGATAGGGCTTTTTTTTTGCTGAAATGAGTTTTTCTATTTCGATAATTTTTGCCCTGACCATAAATTCTTCGTCTTCTGAAAAAACTGTATCTTCTAAATTTTTAATGATTGAGAGGTCTTTGTATTTTTTAGGAAAAAAAGTTATTAAATCGTTTATTTTAAATATATTAATTCTTTCTAAAAGTTTTTTTCTCTGATAGCTGATTCCTTTTAAATCTAATAATTCCATTTTTTTTCCTTTTTGACTTGACTTTATGAGTGAATTTATTTTATATTGAATTGTATTAAAAAATTAATTCAATCAGGAGGATTTTATGAAACTTTTTTTTCGGGTTGGAATACTCGTGTTTTTCATATTCTCATTCATAGGATGCGGTAAAAACTTAAAATTCAAGGAAGGAGATCCGAAAAATGTTGTTGTCCGTTTTATTGAAAGCATAAAAAATACTGAAGTTATCGAAGGTAATAAAGATGTTATCGGAAAAATGGAAGATGTCCTTAAAAAAGTCATGAAAAAAACAGAAGGGCTTCAATTTGAGGAAGCTTTAAAAGAACTGGAGCAGTTTTCCGGAACCGACAAGTTTTTCAGTGTAGCTGATATGGGATCTGTTGAGATGAAAAACAGCGCTATCAAAAAACAGCTTGAAAAATTAAAAACTAATTTCAATAAAGAAGAATTGGAAAAAGCTGAAAGTTTGATTGAAGAAAATCTTTTGCTTTTAGAAGAAATTGAAGCGAATTCAGAAAAAAGAACAGAATACTATCTTGTAAAAAATTTAGAGAGCTCTGATCCTGATTCAGCGAAAGCATTAAATGATTTTATTGCATTAAAATCAAAAATTGATTCTTATGAAGTAATGGAAACTTCTTCATTAGTAGATGCTTTGATTGAGAAAGTCAATTTTTTGGCTATTCCTGAAATTACTTCTGTTTTAAATGCAATGAAAAATGAACTCAATGTGGATAAAGCGTTAAAAGAAGAAATTAAAAAAGAAGCCGCCCTTTTGAAAACAGCGGTTACAAATGAAAATGCCCAAAAAACAGAAGAACAGCTGGCAGAAGAAAAATATCAGAAAGTTTTAAATGAAAAAGCAAAAGCAAAACTGGCTATGAAATTCGCAAAGATATTAGAAGAAAAATATCAGAAAGAAATGAAGAAAATAGTTTATGAAAAATCTTTTCTCATTAAAGTCAGCTTAAAAGACGGAGGAAATGATTTTTATATCATTACTTATTATCTTTCTCATAATCTGACCCATATAACTGGCGCTTTTAAAGTAAAAGCTGAGCTGGTAGAAAATGATGGAATAGGATTTGCTGATAAAATTTTTCAAACCATAACCGGAAATTTATAAAATCAAGGTGATCATTCACATAGAAGAATGAGAAGTCTATTAAGATTTCTCATTCTTTAAAATGATTAAAATTCACTCAGGCTGTCGATTATTGTTTAAATTAACTCGGACACCGAGCGGAGCCGAGATGTCACTTCGACTCCGCTCAGTGACCATACTGCTTTGATTCATAGAAAAACTCTATGAAAGATTGCATAAGAAAAGACAACTACCTTTTCTAATAAACTTACAAATATCAATGATAACAAGGTATAGTTTTCAATAATCGACAGCCTGACTAAAAAGTAATATTTTTTTCTTTATTAAAATTATCAATTTTTTTTTATAAAGAAAAAGATTGTAGTATATTTTATATTCCTATGAATTGTGATAAAAAGGTTGGAAAAATGCCGTTTGCAGAAAATAACGGAACCAAAATATTTTATGAGGTATCAGGCGAGGGAGAGCCTTTAGTTCTTCTGATGGGTCTTGGCGGAACCCATGAAGCTTGGAATTATCATCTTCCATTTTACAATGCCCGTTTCAAAGTAATAACTGTTGACAACAGGGGCGCAGGGCAATCAGATAAGCCGGATGTTCCTTATACGATGGATGATTTTGCGGATGATCTGAATGCTGTGTTTATTGCGGCGGGAATTGAGCAGGCTTTTGTATTAGGCTTGTCAATGGGCGGTTTAATCGCTCAGGAATTTTATCACCGATACCCTTCAAAAGTGAAAGGACTGATTTTAGGCTGCACAGGCGTGGGAGCAGGGGATCCTTTTTATATTTACCCGGATAAAAAAGTAATGGATACGCTTGTTATGGAAAGAAATCCGGATAAAGAATTTGAAATTGCCGATAAAATGACAGAGATTTTTTATCATGAAGATTATCGAAATAAAATTCCTCATTTGACAGAGAAAATAATTGAAAATCAAAAAAAACTTCCCAAACAACCTCCCCATGCTTATATGAGGCAGCTGGAAGCTTGTGTGGTAAAGAAATATAATTCTTCCCGATTAAAAGATATTAAAGTTCCGGTTCTTGTGATTCATGGGGAAGATGATTTGGTCTGGCCGCTTAAGAATGCTCTTTATCTTCATAATCATATCAAGAATTCAGAACTGGTTGTTATTCCCAAATCAGGGCATATGTTTTTTATTGAAAAGTTTAATGAATTTAATCAGCCGGTTTTAGATTTTTTAGAGAGAAATAAGGCAAAAAAATTAAAATAATAATTCAAGGAAAGGGCAATTGGAAGATTTGTATTTCAGTATGCAGAAAAATGGAACTATCGGAAAATATGATATTGTAAAACTGATAGGTGAATTTGACCTGAATGAAGTCAATTTTTTTGAAAAAAAACTTCTTTCTCTGATCGGAAGGGAAGGAGGAGACTGGCAGACCTGTTTACTGGTTTTGGATATCTCTGAGCTGGAATATTTGGATTCTTCAGCGATAGGGGCTTTTGTCAGACTTTACCGTGAAATTGTGGAAAAAGGGAAGGGAAAACTCTTTTTTTTCAAGCCAAAAGAATTTATTGAGGAACTCTTTCAAATTTCAAATCTTAAAAATTTTTTAAGCGTTGTCCATACAAAAAAAGAATTGGAAGAAAAATGTCTTTAAAACAATCTTATTTTTTTAAAAAAACCATTCAATTTTTTTTACTATTATTTTTACTTTTTACTTTTTTTTCCTGCGGGAGCAAAAGGCTGGTCTTTGAAACAAAAGGCGAAGGGTATGAAGGGCAGAATGAAAAAGTAGTTACTTATAAAGACTTGAGAAAACTTTATGATGTGAAAAATTACAGCGAACTCTACAAACTTCTTTTGCCGGTTATTGAGATGAAAGGCGTCAATGATTTCTTCATTCATTTTTTATTGATTGAATCCGCCTTTTTCTCAGGTCATATTTCAGATATTGAAGATTACTATCTCAATTCTGAATATAAATATTTTTATAAAGGCATGCTGGAATTTGAAAAAAACAGCTACATTTATGCAGTTAAATTTTTAAAGCAGATGAAGTATCAAGATACCCCTGTGATTGCCTATTTTATAGGTGTTTCATATTTTTTTCTGCCTTTGACGCAAAACGACGAAGTCAAAAAAATTATTTCATCCGAGCTTTTTCCCGAACAAAAAACGATTCATTCAGATATTTTTAAAGAGACTCAAGGCTTGGCGGCAGGCTATCTTCTGCTGGCAAAAAACTGGAGTGAAGCCCCCTGGCCTTATCTGATGCTTTCCACTCTTTATGAAGAGAAAAAAGAATACGGCAAGGCTTTGGAATTTGTTGAAAAAGCTCTTGAAAATACTTATGATTTTGAAAATAATATTTTAACAGATATTCTTCTTAAAAAAACCGAAATTCTTTTAAAAAAGGAAAGTTATTCCGAAGCTTTATCCAGCAGTCTTCTGCTTTATCAGAGAAATAAGGAAAAGACTCTCATGATCAGTGATCCGGGGGATATTTATCTTTTAGCCGGAGAAAAAGACAATGCAATCAAGTTTTGGAGCGATGTCCTGAAAGACAATACAATTTCAGAACCGACACGGAAATTGATTCAGGATAAACTGTCTATTCTCGAGAAAGTAGAGCAGTAATTTAAATCCCTATTTTCAAACGGTTGAATGTGAAAGGCGGAAATTTATAATCCCTCATTTTTTTTATTGTGGTTTCTATATCATAGGAAAATTTTCTGAATAAAATAGAATGATTGGATGGATCAAAAAGAATATAGGAAGCCAGAGCTGTTTCATCCCTGGGCTGTCCGATTGATCCCGGGTTTACCAGATAGGTTTTATGTTCGCTTAGGGAAAGCCAGTTTTCGGTCGGGAGTTCTTTTTTGTTTTCATTCTCAAAAACAGCTTTCATATGGGTATGACCAAAAAATTCAAGATTAATATTTCTTTTTTTAAGTTCACGGATTTCAGAATAAATTGATTCCGGTTTGAGAAGGTATTGATCGGGCTCTAAAAAGCTTCCGTGTACGAAAGAAACATTTTTCTCAATAAAGGAATCAGGCAGATTTTCAAGATAATGCCGGTTTTTACGAAAAAGTTTTTTTTTGGTCCAGAGAATGATCTGGGCTGCGATTGAATTGAAATCCATCAAAAAAACAGAGTCGAATAAAGCCCTCTCATGGTTCCCTTGAATTGACTTTGCCTTGATTTCAATTGCTTTTTCCACACATTCATTTGGGTCTGGACCGTAGCCGATAATGTCTCCCAAAATATAAATCTCTTGTATTGGAAACTGCTGCATGTCTTTGATAGCTGAAGAGAAAGCTTCAAAATTGGAATGAATATCTGAAAGAACCGCAATCATAAAAATATTTCCTTAAGAGGGGTGATAATAAAGGGTCGGATCTTCCATTCCTGCTTCCTGAAATCCTTTTTTCCTGAGGAGGCAGCTGTCGCATGCGCCGCAGGCTTTATCTTCAATCGGGTCATAGCAGGAATGGGTTTTGGAATAATCAATGCCCAGCTCCAATCCTTTCTTGATAATTTGAGCTTTTGTCATATGAATAATCGGGGTCTTGATCACCACAGGTTTATTTTCGACTGTTTTTTTCAAAGCAAGAGAGGCTAAATGGTTGAATGCGTCAATATATTCAGGGCGGCAGTCAGGGTATCCGCTGTAGTCCAACGCATTGACGCCGATATAAATAGAATCCGCGTTTCTGACTTCTGCGAACGCCAAGGCATAGGAAATAAAAATTGTATTTCTTGCGGGAACATAAGTTAATGGAATGCCGCTGCCCATTTCTTTCTCGCTTCTGTTTTTTTGAACTTCAATAGAATCTTCCGTCAGGCTTGAGCCTCCGAAAACTTTTAGATCTATTTTAATCACCTGATGCTCGGCAACACCCATCATTTTTCCTATTGCCAGCGCTCTTTCTATTTCTATTTTATGTTTTTGCCCGTAATCAAAAGTCAGCGCAAGAATGCGTTTTCCTTCGGATTTGGCAATGGCGGATACGGTAGCGGAGTCTAATCCTCCGCTTAAAAGAACGATAGCAGTAGAAGACATAAAGAATCCTTTTTGGTTTATTCAGCTAGACAAATTAAATTTAATAAAATTGAAAATTTAAAAAAGAACTTCAATGAAAAATTATTGAAATAAGGGGTCAACGATGTCTAAAGAAATTAATTTTATGAGAAAGGACCTTCTAAAACCGGAAGAAATGGAAAAAGCAATTCAATTTTTAAAGCCTGTTTTTGAAAATGACGGGATGCTTTTTAAAGAAATGATTAAAAATCAGCAAGCTATGCTTGAAAGTAATCGTTTTACTGTCATTAAAGACAGAAAAAATAAAAAAGTTTACCGGATTATGGGAAATTGCATTGGACCCGTTCTTTATGTCAAAGAAATTTTAGAACTGGAAGAATAACGAGTCGTCCCTGAAAAAGTCAATAAAGGCTTTACAGTAAAGAAAAATGAAAAAAAAGAAACAGTAAATTTGCAAGGTTTGGTATCCTTTTGTCAATAAACTGGTAAAAAAAGTTGTCTTATTGATCTGTTTCTTGTTTTACTCGAATATTCCATATTTCAGATTTTCCTGAGGGGTGCAAATCCAAACCCCCTAACCCCCTTATCCTTAAATCTTTAAGGACAAGGGGGGAGTCCTCCGTGATTTCATCCTTGAAATCAAGTCGGACGGGGAACCCCCGCGTCCTGCGGGGTTAAAACCAATAAAATAAAAAAATATTTTTTAGTAGAGAAATGATTTTAAATGTAAATCAGGATGATTTATAAACTATTATTTTTTCTTGTCAAGAAGCTGTTTATAAAAAAGAACATTATTTTCTCTTGATTTTATGATAAATTGGTAATATCGTTGACTGATATCGGGAAATATTTCACAGAGGTTGTTTTTTTCTCCCGGGTCTTGGTCGAGGTCATAGAGTTCTTCCATTTTATCTTGAAAGCGGAGAATGTATTTCCATTTTTCATCGCGGATAGAGTAATATTCATCTTTCCAGTAAGTGTAAGAGAGAGCCATCTGTTCTTTATGTTCTGAAAGAATTGAAATGCCGGTTGCTGGAAGTTCTTTTTTGATCCCCAAAATATCTAAAAGGGTCGGTAAGAGATCAATGTGTCTTGAAATACCTTGAAAATGAAAGCTTTTTTTGAAAAGTTTGGGATTATAAATCATAAAAGGGACATGAATATTTTCCTCATAAAGATAAAAAGGATGATTGTAGTTCATTTTATGTTGATAGAAAGCTTCTCCATGATCCGCGAAAATAAAAATCAAAGTATTATCCAGCTCGTTATTTTCTTCAAGTCTTTTGATCAGCTCTCCCAGCGCGAAATCCGCAAAATAAAGAGAATTTAAATAATTGATCCATGTTTTTTCTTTTTTATTTCCAAAAGAATCGGCATTTCCCGCTATCTCAAAATCTTTTCCGGGATAAGCGTAGGGATGATGGGGATTGACAGGATGAATAGAAATAAAAAAAGGGTGCCCCTGGCTTTTTTTTATAAAATCGTGAATTGGATTTTCCATTGCCCTTTCATCAACACCCCACCCGATTTTTTGGGAATAGTAAGGGGGAAGCTTAGAAAGCTGTTTGTAATCCATGATAGAATCGAAACGGCGGTGTTTGAGAAAATGAATCTGTCCTGCATAGCCGAGCCCGCCTGTGTGAATCAGCATCGTTTTATAATCGTTTTCAAAGAGGATTTGGGAAACTGATTCCAGTTGAACATCCGGCAGTGTTTCTATGAGTGATTTTTTCCCTGTCATGGGATAAAGCGATGTAAAAACAGACAGAAGGGCATTGACTGAAAGAGGGTAATTGGTATAGTGGTTTTCAAAAACAAGGCTGTTTTTTGAGAGCCGGTTCCAGTTTGGGGTCACTTCTTTACCATTTATTTTCAGTTTTAAATACTCTTTCGGCGTAGATTCAAAAAAGTAAAAAATAATATTGTATTTCTTGTTTTTCGGGATAAGCATATTTTTTGGGTACCGCTTAATCGATTCAAGGGATGAGGTATCAAAACTGATCTTTGAATGTTTTGACGGCAGAGTAGTTTCTGGAACTGGAGAGGCAAGAGGCACAACGGGAGGGTCGTTTTTTATAAAATTTAAAAAAGGATTTGAAATCAATTCATTGAGAAGGGAAATTGTTTTTTTATAAGATACTTTGACTGAAAGTTCTACTGCTGTCTGGTGGACGAGGGATGAAAAAGGGTTTGCTAAAGCAAAAAAGAAAGCCAGGAGTAATGGAAAGGAGGATAAAAAAATAAAAAATTTCGATTTCACTTCTTTCTTTTTGAAATTAAAAAAAACAATAAGAATCAAAAAAGAAATACCGGTTTTTAAAAGAAGGGAAAAAGAAGTTTCAGCCCAGAAAGAAGAAAGCATTTCTCCTAAAGCGGTTGCCTGTTCCTGCCCGATAAAGCCTTTTTGAAAAGCAGTCTCATAAATTTTAAAAAAATCAATGAAAATAAAAAAGAGAATTGAAATCAGGAATAAAAAAAGAAATAAAATGAAAGAACGCAATTTTGGAAGTTTAAAAAGAAGAATGAAAATCAATAAAAAAGAAGAAAAAAGAATGAGAAGCGTCTGGCTGTCTTCCAATAAACAAAGTTTTAAATAAAAAAGAAAATGAAAATACGAGAAATCAGAATAAATATTTTTCAATTCATAATAAGTTTCAAATCTATAAACAAGAATGAGTAAAACCGAATAAATAAAAATAAAAAAAAGGGTAATGAAGTTTTGAGTAAAAAAAATTTTTATCTTAGAAAGAAAAAGCATGGTTATTCCTGATTTATTTTTCTGCATTTTATTTTTTCCAGTTCGTTCCATGCCAGTTGATAGTTTTCTAAAATGACAGAAGGGTGAACTGAAGGGCTTTTTTTTAATTCGGCTAGAAGATCGGCAGTTTTTCCATTGAGAAAAGAAGAGAGAAAAACGCTTTCTTTTAAAGGAAGTTGAGCAGCAAAGCCGCTGCACAGCCCTGCCAGAAGGTCTCCGCTTCCTCCACGGGCAAGGGCATCGCTTCCCCATTCCAGATAATAAAAAGAAGATCCATCTTTTAAAATGGAAACACTGTCTTTTAATAAGACGCTGACATCGGGATAGTTGACGGCAAAGTCAGAGAGAGCTTGAAGCTTGTTTTTTTTAATCCAGTCCGTGTCTTTTCCGGTCAGTCTTGAAAATTCTTTTAAATGAGGGGTCAGAAGCGTATTTTTTCTGTTTTTTAAAAGTTTGGGGTTGCGGGATATCAGATTTAAGGCATCCGCGTCCAGAATCAGAGAATGAGAAAAATCAGAAAGCAGTTTTTTTAAAAGGGTTTCATTTCCTTCGCCCCATCCGGGTCCCGCAAGGATAGAATCAAAAAGGTCAAGATTTTCTATTTTATCCAATAAAATGATTTCCGGGTATTTGATTAAAATTTCTTGACAGACTTCCCCATAATAATAAAGAAGACCTGTTCCCGATTTTAATGCCGCTCCTGAAGCCAGGAGGGCTGCTCCCGGATAGTTTTTTGAGCCTGAGAGAATCAGGGTTTTTCCATAAGCGCCTTTATGAGAATCCCTTTTCCTTTCAGGAAGGATGAGGTCTTTTTCTTCTACCTTAAAAACATGCCTGTTTTTGATAAGAAGAGGGGCTGGAAATCCTATGGGGACTGAAATAATTTCTCCGCAAAAAGATTTTCCGGGATAATCCAGCATGTTGATTTTAGGAGTTTCAACAGTAAAAGTGGCGGATGCTTTCAAGACAGGCTCAAAAAAATCAAAATTTCCTGAAAGTCCGGAAGGGACATCAATAGCCAGTATTTCACCCTGATAATCCGCATTGATATCTTCTACCACTGTTTTTAATAATCCTTTTAAAGGAGAATGAAGCCCGATCCCTAAAAGTCCGTCTATCAAAAAAGGAGCCTTTAAGATTTGTTCTTTTTGACTCTGGTAATCCCTTTCATTTCCTATCAAAAAAAGGGGAATGTTTAATTTTTGGAGAATTTCGGTCTGAAGGATTGAAAGAGGCGAGAGATTGTCCTGAGAGTCTGTAAAAAGATAAATACGGATTGAAATATTGTTCTGAAAGAATTTTCTGGCAATAGCGAGAGCATCACCGCCGTTATTTCCCCGTCCTGCTAAAAAATGGATCTGAGAAGGAGAATATTTGTTTTTAATTGCCTGAAAAATTCTTTCAGCAGCGTTTTCCATTAAAAGAAGATCGGGAATCCCGTATAAAAGGGTAGTGTCCCGGTCTAAATCGAGCGCTTCGCGGGAAGTAAGGACTATTTCCATAAAACAAAATAAATCTTATTTTTTTTCATAAAAGCCCCAATAATGTTTCCTTCCTGAGTCATCGAAACATAGATTCTTTTATAGTTAAATTTCTGAAGAGATATTTTCTTTTCTAAAGTTTTATTTCCTTTTGAATTGTAAGTTAAAAGGATAGGGGCTTTTTCATCGCTGAAATAGGAAAAGCAAAGAATATTGTCATCAGCGTCCAGATTAAAGACCTGCTGGTTTTTGCTTTCAAAATCCCAATAATTAATCACATTATAATCCCGGTTGATCTCAAAAAAATATTTTTTACTGACCCGGTAACTGCCGCTGTCTTTTTCATAAACATTGATGATTGAAGCAATTTCATTTGAGGCAGAGAGAGGAAAGATATCTTCTATTTTATAGTATTGATTTTCCTTTTTTTCGAGAAATCCATTGACCGCTTCTTTAACTGCTTCTATATTATAATAAAGGAGATTTTTACCAAAGTCGTTATAGTAACGGATTTTCAGGTTTTCCTGATCCTGATATTTGATCCAGAGTCCGTTTTCTTTTGAAACCATCATATCAATAATGAGGGTGTCGGGCTTAAAATAAGGGTTGTCTTTTCCTTCTTCTCCAATGCGGTAAATAAATTTTCCGTCAGAGTTAAATTTCAGGATTTCCAGCCCTTTTTCATTAAAATGAGATACATAAACATTTTCCTGAAAGTCTGTAATGATTTTTCCGATTTTCACAAAAGCGTATTTTTCCTTTACTTTCTTTCTCGGTTGAGTTCTGACTTTCTTCTTTTTTTCAAATTCTTCACTGGATTGAAAACTGGATAAAAATTCTTCCAATTCCTTTTCCCAGTACTCATTTGCCTGGACTGCCTGTCCTTCAATCACATTTCCAATTTCAATAAAGATTTCATTCTCTTCATCAATACCGAGAACACGGTTGTTTTTTTGATCCGAGATATAAAGAGTATCTTTTGCGTAATAAAAATCCGCAGGCACTGTTTCAGAATTCTTGGATTCTCCTTTTTCTGCAAGATAAATCTCGTCCATGTTGACAATATTAACAATCTCCTGCTTCATAGGGTCTATTTTGCCGCACCCCCAGAAAAAAGCAGAAAGAAAAAGAAAGAAAAGAATTTTATTGATCATTTTTTTCACCTGTTTCAAAATTAATTACATTATTTCTCGGTTTTTAAAAGAATTCATTAAGCTCATCATATCGGCAAATTCTAAATCGCTTCCTACTGGAAGTCCTTTGGCAAGCCGTGTGATTTTTACAGGAAAGTCTTTTAAAAGTTTTGAAATATAAAAAGCAGTTGAGTCTCCCTCTACATTGGGGTTGGTAGCCATAATAATTTCTTTGGGTTTTTCTTTTTTTACCCGTTCGATCAGTTCCATGATTTTAATTTTATCCGGCATCATGCCGTCCAAAGGGGAGAGTCTGCCTTCCAGAATGTGGTAAAGTCCTTTATAATCGCCTGTGTTTTCAATGACAATCAAATCACGGTAAGATTCAACCACGCAGATAAGGCTTCTGTCCCTTTCTTCAGAAGAACAGACAGAGCAAAGCCCTTCTTGAGATGTCAAAGAAAAACATTGAGGGCATTTTTTCAGATGGTCTTTTAAATCTGAAAGATTTTCTGAAAGCTCCTGAATATATTCTTGATTTGAGGATAAGAAGAAAAACGCAATCCTTTCAGCGCTTTTCGGACCTATTCCCGGTATTTTCTTAAGATTTTTAATCAGTTTTTCCAGAGCTTGGGGGTAAACCATCATTTATAAAAGTCCATTGAGAGGAAGCCCCATAGAGCTGGCAAGACTGCCCATTTCTGTTTTAACCATTTCATCTGCTCTGGAAAGACCGTCATTGACAGCTGCCGTGATCATCGCCTCAAGCATTTCTTTGTCATTTTCAGCCAGTATTTCATCAGAAAGAATGATTTTTTTCACTTTCTGAGCACCCGTGATGACCGCCTTGACCATTCCTCCGCCTGAGCTTCCTTCCACTGTCTTGTCTTCCATAGATTTTTTCATTGTATCAATCGAGTCTTTAAACCCTTTGACCTGTTTCATAATATTTCCGAAATCAAACATTCCGCCTTGAGAGTTCATATCTCTTCTCCTTTAAAAATTTCTTTGATATAAAGAACCGGATTTTCTATGCTGCTTAAATCTGCATTTTTGACATAAGTCTCAATTTTTTGAACCGGCATATTAAATTTATTAAAATAATCTTTAATCTGTGAAATAAGCTTTGAATCATCCTGAAAAAAACCTTCATCATAAGTAGAAAGAAACTCAAGTTTCAAAACAGGGGGCTCATAAAAAACAGTTTTAATATTCACTATCATCATCATCCATTTGGGAGATCTCTCTGCAACTTTTGTTTTAAAACTTTTCCATATTTCGTCGGGAGTTTTTAAATCTTCTTTTTCTTCCTGAATGGTGTCATTTGGTTCAAGCAGTTTTTCTTCTTTTTCAATTAAAACCGGTTCCAGTTTTTTTTTTTTAAGCAAATCTTCTCTTTCTTGAAAATTTCCCCCGGTTTCTCCGGCAAGTTTTTTTTCCAGTTCGGCAATTTTGCGAACCAAAAGGGGGAGATTGATAAAATTCTTATAATCCAAGGCCTGATAAAAAAAGTGGTCAATTAAGACTCTTTCATTTTCAGCGGTTTTTAATTCTTTATGGAGTGAAAGGAAAAGCTCGATGATTCTATGAATTTGATGGTTTGTAAAATTGTCGGCAAGCTGTTTGAGTTTTAAAAAATAAGAGTCTTCAATTTCCTCAAATTTCTGAACGCCGTTTTTGGCAAGAAGAAGATAGCGGAACTGAACAATCAGATTTTCAACAAAATAAACCGTGTCTTCCCCATCCAAGTAAATTTTCTCAATAAAAGAAAAAAGTTTTCCAGGGTCTTCTGAAATAAGAATTTCAGCAAAATCAATAAAAACTTCAAATGAAATACTCCCCAGAATTTCTTTGACTTTTTCAATCGTGATTTTATCGTTGCAGTAAATAATCGCCTGATCTAAAAGGCTTTGCGAATCTCTCATCGAACCGTCGCCTGCTTTTGCTATATAGGCTAAAGCTTCTTTTTCATAATCAATTTTATAAGCGGAAAGAATTTTTTCAAGCTGTCCTGCGATTTCAGAAAGGCTCATTCTCCTGAAACGGAAATGCTGGCAGCGGGAACGGATGGTAATTTTAACCTTATGAGGCTCTGTGGTTGCAAATAGAAAAAGAACATGGCTTGGAGGTTCTTCTAGGGTTTTCAAAAGAGCGTTGAAAGCTTCTGTTGTGAGCATATGGACTTCATCGATAATGTAAATTTTGTACTTTGAGGAAGAAGGGAGAAACTGGATATTATCTTTGAGTTCCCTGATTTTATCAATACCCCGGTTGGAAGCTCCGTCCACTTCAATGACATCGACCGAATTTCCGGCTGTGATTTCAAGACAGTTTTTGCATTTTCCGCAAAAATCCGATCCTGTCCCTTTCTCAATGCAGTTGAGAGCTTTCGCAAAAACGCGGGCGCAGGAAGTTTTTCCCACTCCTCTGGGGCCTGAAAAAAGATAAGCGTGCCCAAAAGCGTCCTGGTTTACGGCATTTTTCAAAGCTGTAATGACATGTTCTTGTCCCACAAAGTCTTCAAAACGGGCGGGTCTCCATTTTCTAGCGGTCACTTCCATTGGTCATCCTGTGTAAATATTTAAATTTCTCTTCAAAAATAATAAAATTTATATTAAATTTTAACACTAATTTACTAAAATTTGAAAGGAAAGGTCAATGATTTTAGAAACCTCTATAGAAAAAAAAGAGAATGGGCTCTTGGAAGTCAAGTGTAAAATCGATAAAGATTATCTTGCAAAAATAATGAACGAAATTACTTTAAATATTCAGGCAAATGCCAGCTTGAAAGGCTTTAGAAAAGGCAAAACACCTCTGAATATGATCAAAAAAGTCTATGATGGGCAGATTAAATACGATGCCTTAAATAAGGCTCTTCCGGAAGTTTATGAAAAAATTGTGAAAGAACACAATTTAAAACCGATCACAATGCCTCAGTTTGAAGGCTATGAAAAAATGGAGAAAGACCAGCATCTGGATTTTTCATTCACCATCGAAACAGCGCCTGAAGTGGAAGAAATGGCTTCTTACGAAGAAGTTGAAGTTCAAAAAATCGAGTATGAGTATGATCTGAATAAGATTGTTGAAAAAGAAATGAATATTTTAAAAGAAACTTATGCGCAGACAGGCAAAATAGAAGGAAGCGTACAGGAAAACGACTTTGTGAAAGCTTCTTTTAAAGTTTTGGAAGCAGAAAATCAGGAAGAAAAAACTTCTTATTTTGTTGTCAAAGAAAACGAACCTCACTATGCGCTTGCAAAAAACTTTATCGGAAAAAATCTGGATGAAAAAGCAGTGATTGAGGCAGAACTTCCCGATACTTATCCTGATAAAACGATTGCCGGGAAAAAAGTCAAAATGGAAATCCTGATTCAGGAAGGGAAAAGAATTATTTATCCTGAACTGAATGATGAGTTTGCCAAAAAAATTAATTTTGATACTCTGGATCTTTTAAAAGAAGCGATTGTGGCGAATTTTAAGGAAAAATTAAAAGAAGAAGAACTTCTTTTGACAGCAGACAAGATTTATACACTGCTTCTTGAAAAATCAAAGTTTACAATCACTGACTCCGTGATTCTCAATCAAGCTCAGGCAGAGCTTTCAAACATTATTAACGGAGTGGTTCGAAGCGGAAAAACGGTTGATCAGTATTTTGAAGAAGAGGGGCTGACTCAGGAATCTTTTATTGAAAAATCAAAAAAACAGGCTGTTGATAATATTAAAAAATACCTTCTCATGCATAAAATCGGGGAGAGCAATAATCTGATCCCGGATGAAAAAGCTTTAAACAGCTATATCGATCATATGATTCAGATTGAATATGTCAATCAGGATAAACTGAAAGATTATTACAGTAAAAATGAACAGGCAAAGAAAAATCTTGAAACAAAACTGACTGAAATAAAGACTGCCGAATGGCTTTTAGGAAAAGTGAAAATTTCTGGAACTGAAAAGAAAAAACTCGAAGGAGAATAGGATGGCACTGATACCTTATGTTATTGAGCAGACAGGTCGGGGAGAGCGCTCCTACGATATTTACTCAAGACTTTTAAAAGACCGGATTATCTTTCTGGGCGAAGAAATTTATGATGGATTGGCGAATCTGATTATTGCCCAGCTTCTTTTTTTAGAATCGGAAGATCCTGAAAAAGATATTTCTCTTTATATCAATTCCCCTGGAGGAGTGGTAACAGCGGGACTCGCAATCTATGATACGATGCAGTTTATCAAGCCGGATGTATCTACAATTTGTATCGGTCAGGCAGCCAGTATGGGAGCTGTTCTACTAGCCGCTGGAGCCAAAGGAAAAAGATATTCTTTACCTAATTCAAGAATCATGATCCACCAACCTCTTGGAGGAGCTCAGGGGCAGGCAACGGATATAGAAATCCAGACTAAGGAAATCTTAAGGCTGAAAAAGAATTTAAATGAAATGCTGGCTTTCCATTCCGGAAAAAATATTAAAGAAATAGTCAAAGACACTGACCGTGATTTTTTTATGTCCGGACAGGAAGCTAAAGAATACGGTCTTATTGACGAAGTTATCACAAAAAGACCATAAAAAGGAACCGCTATGCAAAGAAAAAAAAACAGCGATTTACCGCCTCAATCCGAGATTCCTTTCTGCTCGTTCTGCGGTAAAATGTTTAATCAGGTCAATAATCTGATTTCAGGCGAAGAGGCATATATCTGTGATGAGTGTATCCGGATCTCTTTTGATCTGATCAACAGGAAAGCGCCTAAGAGCAAAGAAAAAACACATCTTTCCCTTGAAAATCTGCCTTCTCCTAAAGATATTAAAGGATTTCTGGATACTTATATTATTGGACAGGATCAGTCAAAAAAAGTTCTATCAGTCGCTGTTTATAATCATTATAAAAGAATCCTTTATCGTTCGCAGTCTAAAACTCCTGAACAGGATGTGGAGCTGGAAAAAAGCAATATTCTTTTAATAGGCCCTTCTGGAAGCGGGAAAACCCTGATGGCTAGAACGCTGGCAAAATTACTCAATGTGCCTTTCGCAATTGCTGACGCAACCACGCTGACGCAGGCGGGCTATGTGGGTGAAGATGTGGAAAATATTCTTCTTCGTCTGATACAGAACGCTGGCGATGTCAATGATCCTGAAAGCATTAAACGGGCTGAAATAGGAATTATTTATATCGATGAAATTGATAAAATCACCCGGAAAAGCGAAAATCCTTCTATTACCCGCGATGTGGCAGGTGAAGGAGTTCAGCAGGCTCTTTTGAAAATTGTAGAAGGGACAACGGCTTATGTGCCTCCGCAAGGCGGAAGAAAACATCCTCAGCAGCCTACCATTCCTATTGAGACGAAAAATATTCTTTTTATCTGCGGCGGAGCTTTTGTCGGTCTTGAGAAAAGTATTTCTGACAGGATCGGGGGAAAGTCGCTCGGATTTAATTCCAAGCTGATTACTCCAAGTTCAGATAATAATAATTACGCTAAACTGATGAAAAATGTGACTCCGGATGACTTAATCCGTTATGGGCTGATTCCTGAATTTGTAGGTCGTCTTCCTATGCTGGCTACATTGGATGAGTTGAATGAAGAAGCTTATATTCAGATTTTAACCCAGCCGAAAGATGCTATTATCAAACAGTATCAGACTCTTTTCAAAATTGACGGCGCTGAACTGGTTTTCGAAGAAGAAGCGATGAAATATATTGCACATCTTGCCTATAAGAGAAGAATCGGGGCGAGAGGGCTTCGGGCTATTGTAGAAGAGATTCTGATGGATATTATGTTTGAGCTTCCCGGACAAAGCGAAAAGAACAAAAAAATAGTGATCACACCTGAAAAAATCAAGGAAGAACTGGCCGAGCTTAATATTTTAGACGAGGCGAGTTAATTTGTTATCTCAAACAGTAGATCTTCATTCTCATACGACAGCTTCTGACGGGAGCTGTCCTCCTATTGACCTCATCCGCCTGGCTGAAAAAGAAGGAATAAAATACATTGCTGTAACGGATCATGATACTCTGGAAGGCATTGAGGAAGCTGAAGAAGAAGGAAGAAAACATGGAATTCAGGTGATCGCAGGGATTGAATTATCGGTTAATTATCCGGGAATCCCGGGCTCTATCCATTTGTTAGGCATTAATATCAATTATAAATCCGAAAAAATCAAACAGCATATTACTACTTTTAAAGAATACCGTAAAGAACGGAACCTGAAAATGTTTAAAAAACTCCAGAAATTGGGTTTTAAAATCATTCCTGAAGATTTTCCGGGAATCTCCTTATACAATTTAGGAAGGGCGCATATTGCCCGCAAAATGTATGAGAAAGGTTTTGTATCTTCAGTCAATGAAGCTTTTGAAAATTTTTTAAAAAAAGGCGAGAAAGCCTATGTGAATAAAAAAAGATTCAGTATCGAGGAAGCGATCGCTTTAGTGCATTCTATTTCAGGGATTGCCGCCCTTGCGCATCCTTATACTTTAAAACTCAACAATGTCCAGCTTGAAATGTTTGTAAAGTATTTAAAGGAAAACTGCGGTCTGGATGCTCTGGAAGTTTATTATCCTGAACACAGTCCCCGTTTTATCGATTTTTATCTGGAACTGACCAGAAAATTCAGTTTAATTCCGGTTGGCGGGAGTGATTTTCACGGTGATAATAAACCCGGGCTTCGTCTTGGGCACTTTCTCCACGAAGAACTGAAAGAGCTTGCCCCGGATTGGGAATCTATTTTAAATCAAATATTTTCAAAGAGTGAAGCCTATGAAAAAGCACTGGCATAAAATACCCAATATTTTTCATGAATTTCCAAATTACAACTGTTTTGTCTGTGCCCCCCATCATGATTACGGGTTCAGGCTTGAGTTTTTTCATGATACACAGGAAAACTGCGTGGTGAGTCCATTAAATCAGGTCAAAAAAGATTTCAACGGATTTCCGGGGATTCTCCATGGAGGATTTCAGGCAATGCTTCTAGATGAAATTATGTTCTGGGCGGTCTATCAGCTTGAAAAAAAAATGACAGTCAGCGCTGATTTACAGGTAAAATACGAAAAAGCGGTTCAGACGGAATCCTCTTATCTGATTAAAGGCAGGCTTCTCAAATCTTCAACACGGATTTTTAAAACCGAAGGAACAATCGAAGATGAATCAGGCAATATCCTTTGCCGCGCTGCCGGAACTTACATTATCCCCAGAAAAGAAGTTTTTCAGCAGGCTCTGGGCGTTTCCGAGCTTCCTGAAAAATTCTTAAAACTTCTGTAAAAATAATAAATGGGTCATTGAGCGGAGCCGAAATGACACCTCAACTCCGCTCGGTGTCCGAATTAATTTAAATAATAATCGACAGCCTGAATGGTAATATTGGAGGTTGTTATGCCGCAGGCGGAACAGTTGTTTCTATCGGAATCGCTATCGTTGCAGGAAAAGGAGATGTTTCAGCTAAATTAGACTTTGCAATGCCTTTTTAAAATCTATTTGTATCCATAAAAAAATAACGGGTTGAACTCCGTTATTTTTTAAAAATTAAAAATTTCTCGGGAGAAAAATATGAAAAAAATTATATGGATTTTATTTTTTTTTATTTATAATTTTTCTTTTGCCTCTTTTTTTGCATCTGATGCAAAAAACAAACCCGATTCCTATTATTTTACGGTCACAGCAGGATATCCTGTTTTTTACGGTTTATCGGAACCTCTGTATCAGCAGGTAAAAGACCGGAAAGAAAATTCGTTTTATAACGGATTCGGGGTTTATTTTTCTTTGAATAAGAATTGGCTTATTGGGATAAAATATACTTATATTCTTCCTGTTGCTTTTGATACGCCTGATATTGATTTTTCTTTTGATTCGGTCGATATTTGTACACAGGTTTTTTTTAATAAAATCGGAAACGGGTTTTTTATCCAGGGGGGATTGGGTAGCGGCTTTATTTCTGTCGATAAGAAAAACTCGTTTTCCAAAGAATCCGATTTCGGATTATTCGCCAGAGGCGGAATAGGTTATGCTTTTGAATATTTTCAGTTTGAAAATTCTCTGCTTCTTGGGCTGGATGTTTTTTTCCTTTCATCAAAACAGGGCGCTGAAAAATGGAAAGTGTTGTCGGGAGCAGTTTATATTGGAGTATTATGGTAAGTAATTGGATAAAAATAACTTTCAAATGCAAACTTTCAACATCTTATTAATTTAATGAAACAACGGATTTTTTCCGTTGTTTTTTAGATATGGAGAATAATATGTTCAAAAATAAAATTTATATTCTATTTATTTTTTTATCTCTTTTTTCTTTCTACCCAAAAAAAATTTTCCCCTTTTATATTGGAGCATCGCTGCCTATTCCTTTATACTACAATAATATTAATATAGAAGAAGGCAAAGAAAGAGAAGGATTTTATTATTTTAAAGGGCTCTTTTTTTTCCCCTTGGATAACTGGCTCATAGGAGGTGAAACTTCCTATCATATATATTCTTTTGAAGAAAAAAAAGATAACCAGCTTATAGAAAAATCTTCTCTTTTAGCTCTCTTTCTCTTAGTGTCGGCAGAATATTATTTTGATAACAATAAAAGAGGATGGTTTCTTAGTTTTGGAACAGGTATTTGTGAAACAGATTATCAGGAAAAAACCAATCAGGGGTATTCCATAAAATTTGGGGGCGGGTATTCCTATGTATTATCTTCCTCATCCCATCATGAAGACGGTATTTTTCAGATTGGAATAGAAGCCCAGTTTTTTAGAAACCGTTTTTTCTCAAATAATGCCTTAAAAAGTTTTTTTATCGCCCCTTACCTTCATATCAGAGGGAAACTATGGTAGATCGTAGAATTTCAGAAAACAGGGCAATAGAAGTTAAAATCATTTTAGTATCCACTCATAAATATAAGGAGTTGATATAAATGCGTTTAATTATTATTCTTTTTGTTTTACTCTTTACTTTTCCTTATTCTTTGACTGCGGAAGAAAAAAAAGCGTTTTCAAATGATTCTATCTATTTTTCTCTTAAAGGAGGGTTGCCCTTTT
>MIAO01000057.1 GCA_001829155.1 Spirochaetes bacterium GWB1_36_13
GTATTCATAGGAGTATTGCAGGAAAAACAGTGGTTTATTTTTTTTCTAAAGTCCATTGAGCCCTCCTTGTTTTGAAAGTTTGAATTGTTTTTTTTTGATTTTTCGTTTTCGTCGTTTAATAATAAAACCTTGAAAATATGAATAAAGAATTGGTGTAAAAATTAAAGTGAAAAGTGTCGAAATAGAAAGTCCCCCGATAATAGCCAGCGCCATAGGAGCCTGAGTTTCACTTCCCGCTCCCCCTCCAAAGGCTAAAGGACACATTCCGATAACGGTTGTTAGAGTGGTCATTAAAATAGGTCGGAGACGGATTTTCCCAGCATGGATGATTGAAGAAAAAAGGTCATGTCCGTGCTCTTCCCGGAGCTGACGGATATAGTCGAGCAAGACGATTCCGTTATTGACTACAATACCTGCTAGAATAATAATTCCTATTCCTACTACAACTGTAAATTCAGTTCCAGTTAAAAACAAGATGAAAAAAACACCTATTAAAGAAAGCGGAATTGCAAAAAGAATGAGAAAGGGACTCAAAAACGATTCAAACTGAGCTGCCATAATCATAAAAATAAGAAGAACTGCTAACCCAAAAGCCCCTAATAAATCTTGAAAAGATTCTTGTGTATCCGCATATGACCCTCCATAAATAATACTGACCCCTTCAGGAAGAACGATTTCATTGGAAATTTTTTGCTGGAGGGTTTCAACAACATTGGCTACTCCTACTTCTGGTGCATTGTTGGCACTGACATAAACTACTTTTTCCTGAGCGTTCCGCTCAATCTTAACCGGCGCAAAGCCTTTTTTGATTTCAGCCAGCTGGGAAAGAGGAATGGAAAATCCTAAAGGGGATTTAAGAATAATGTTTTTTAAATCTTTTTCAGTCAGACGCTGATCTTCTTGAAGACGGACTACAATATCCACCTCGTCTCCCTTTGCTCTGAAACGGGTCGCTGTTTTTCCTACAAAATTGTTTTGTACCGTATCAGCGATGGTATAGACATTAAATCCCATGGTGGAAGCTTTGACCCGGTCAATTTTAATAACCAGTTCTTCCTTCCCATCACTTCTGGAAATCTGGGTATCCTTGAGTTCTTTTGTAAAGTCTTTGTCAATAATGGCTTTTACTTTCTTGGCAGTCTGATAAATTTCATCTACATTCTTTCCCCGCACCTGAATTTCTACAGGAAGGGTATTGCTACTCATTAAACTTCCCACATAAAAAGTGACTTTAATTCCAGGTATATCCACCAGAATTTTTCTGATTTTTTCACGAATCACCGAGACATGAGGACGCCCTGTTTCTACTTTTTCCAAAACAATGCTTCCCGTAATCCGGTGAGAACCTGTTTTGCCCTGCATGACGGCAAAAAAGTTATTACCGGTTCCAGCTACTGCTGTAAAAGTCTGAACTCCTTCTACCTGAGATATTTTTTCAGAAATCTGGTAAGCAAGAGTTTTAGTCAGTTCAAGACGGGTTCCCTCTTTCAGTTCAATATCCACATTCATTCTATCCTGATTCGATTCAGGCATAAACCCTTTTTGTAGAAGTCCAGAAACCATGATTGAAAGAATAAATAATCCAATGGTTGAAAAGAGAACTGTTTTACGATGGTCTAAACTCCATTGAATAATCCGGGTATAGCGGCTCTCTAATTTTACCAGTATTAATTCTCCTATTTTATAGAAAAATCCAAGAGGTTTAATTCGAAATTGTTTCACTTCCCCAATTTGCATTGCTTGTATTAATTTAGATGAAAGCATCGGAATCAGGGTCAATGCGACCATGAGCGATCCCATAAGGGAAAAGGTAACGGTGAGAGCCATTTCTTTAAAAAAGACTCCCGCAACGCCTTTTACAAAAAGAAGAGGGAGAAAAACGCAGATAGTTGTCAAGGTTCCTGCTGTAATGGGCATTGCCACTTCTTTGGTTCCTTTGATTGCCGAGTGAATACGGTCTTCACCCAACTGCCGGTGGCGGTAAATATTTTCAAGAACAACAATTGCGTTGTCCACCAGCATTCCGACGCCCAATGCAAGACCTCCGAAAGACATCATATTTAAAGTAATATTTCCTAAATACATCAATAGAAATGTTACAATAATTGAAATCGGGATTGCCAAAGCAATAATAAAGGTGGAGCGGAGATTTTTTAAAAAGAAAAGAACAACTAAAACCGCCAGTAAAAAGGCATAGAAAGCTGAACTGGATATATTTCCAATCGATCTTTCAATATAGTTTCCGCCGTTCATAATTTCTTTATGATACATACCTTTCGGCATACGGGTTTCCATTTTAGATAATTTGTCTAGAATACGATTCACAACTTCTACCGTGTTGCTTCCAGACTGTTTCTGGCAGATCACGGCAACTGCTTCCCCATCTCCAACAATTCTTGCTTCATTCTGGTCGGCGTAGCCTTTGACCACACTGGCAATATCTTGAAGGAAAACCGGTTTTTTGATATTTTTTCCTTTAACTCCGATGACTATTTTTTTAATGTCATCCAGCGACTTAAACTCTCCCTCTGTCCGGATGGTAAAGTCGTTAAACCCGACTTTTACATTTCCAGCAGGCTGGTTGATGTTTTCAAGAGCCAATGTTTTTGCAACTTCATCGAATGAGAGACCGTAGGCTTTAAGGCGGGTCCGGTCAATCAGTATCTGAACCTGTTCATCCCTTCCCCCTTCAATTCTTGCCATAGAGACCCCTTCAATCTGTTCCAGTTCGGGTTTTAAAATATCTTCTGCGAATTTTTTAGAAACAGAAAGGGGTACTCCTCCCAAGACAAATCCGTAAACGGGAAACATAGAAGTATCCAGTTTGAAAGTAATCGGTTTTTCAGCTGAATCAGGAAGTCTTCCGGTAACCAGATCCAGTTTTTCACGCACATCGGAGGCGGCTTCCCCCATATCGGTGCCCCATACAAATTCAATAGAAACAATTGACATCCCTTCCACAGAAGAAGACTTGACTTTTTTAATATTATTAACCGTTCCAACGGACTCTTCAATCGGCTGGGTGATTTTAGCTTCCACTTCTTCAGGGTTGGTGCCTGAGCTCATGGTGACAACAGTTACGGTTGGAAAACTGACATCCGGAAGAAGATCAATAGGAAGTTTTAAAAAAGCGACTATAGCGACAGCCATGATCGCTGAAAAAATCATGCTCATAGAAACAGGTTTTTTGACAGAAACTTCAGTGATTTTCATTTTTTTGGCTCCTCTTTTGAAGTCCCCTGTGTATTTTCTTGGTTATCTTTACTCTCTTCCTCAACAGCAGGCTCGTATTTTTTCCCTTCAAAGGTGAATCTGATTTTTTCATTGTCATTTAGAAACTGCTGTCCGATATAGACCACAAGGTCGTTTTCCTTGATATCTCCGGTAACCGTGATCCGGTCATTCTGAGTATCGTTCCCGTAATGCTTTACAATTCCCGGAATCACTTTTTTCTTGACCGATTTTCCGTCTTCATGGATAAAAATAAAAAAATCATTATTCTCACCTTCTATAACAGACGAATAAGGTACCAGTAAAGTATTTTTCATTTCTCCGACAATGATTTTCACGCTGGCAAACATTCCTGGTTTGAGAGGGGTGTTTTTATATTTATAATTGGGAACAAGGATTTTCACTTGTCCTGAACGGGAAAGAGGGTCAAGGACGGGAGAAATTTCTTCGATTGTTCCTTCAAACACTGTATCGGGATAAGAGTCAACCGTGAGGAGAGCTTTATCTTTTTTTGAGATTTTAGCCAGATCCTTATCCACAATCTGAGCTATACAGTTTACCTGATAGGTGTTCTCAACCGTCATCACAGGGGTGACCGTGCTCAGGGTTTCACCTGGATCCAGAAAAACTTTTCCAACCACTCCGCTTATCAGGGTTTTAATCGGAGAGTTTTCAAACCGCTGCACCACCACATCCCGGTTCATTACAGCTACCGTCTGGTTTTTAGAAACACTCTGCCCTTCTCTCACATAAACATCCAGGAGTTTTCCAGGATAGTCGGAGTAAAGGGTGATTTTTTCAGTTCCTTCAATATCTCCGTTGGTATCAATCAGTATTTGTACTGTTTCTTTTGTAATTTTTTGCACTTCCACAGGTACCGCCGCTTTCTTTGCGGCTTCTAAAGCCATTTTTGCTTTTTCTGCCTTCGCAATCCCTGCTTTCTTAATTCCTCTTCCGACTAAGAAAATCAGAAGAAAGCTGATTCCAATAATCAGTCCCCATTTCAATTTTTTGTTCATTTTCTTGTTTTCATCTAAATACTTAGAATAATCGTACTGTGCCATAATTCCTCCATTATTTCAGATATGTATTTAAAATTTTGTCTATTGTGTCCGATAAAACTTTTTCTAAATCGATTAAACCGTCTTTATCCCAGAGTTTTTTAAAAGCGGGCGGGACACTCCGGACAATAGTATTCAGAATTGTGTGTGAAACTGAAAGCGCCCAAATCCTAAAAGATTCTTCAGCAATATTTAAATCCTGCTTAAACTCTTTTTCTTTGACACCTAAAACAAGTACTTTTTTGATTAAAAAAAATAAATTCTCTTCATCATCTGTATGAAAAAACTTTGCAATTTCTTCTTTTGAGTCCATATCAAGCTGATGAATCAGGCTGTGGAAGATTCTTCCGTATTCAGGATAATCTCTTGTGAAATCCAAAGAGATTTGAATCATTTCCTTTAATTTTTGAATATAAGGGAGTTTGGAATCAATGATTCCTCTATGTTTTTCAATGGTGATTTTTTTTGCGAAATTGAGGATTTCAAGAAGAAGAGCTTGTTTAGAATCAAAATAAAGATAGATCGTGCCTTTAGCTATTTTTACTTTTTTGGCGATCTCGTCCATTGAAGTGTGTTCAAACCCTTTTTCAGAAAAGAATTTTCGGGCAGCCTGTAGAATTTCTTCTTTTTTTGCCTCTTTTTCTTTTTCTTTCAGTCTCATTTTGACTCCCGTTCATTTAATGACTCTTAGTCATTATTAAAATTAATAAATTTTTTTATAGAAAGTAAATTTTAAAAAAAATTTCAAGATAAATCAGAAAAGTAAAAAAAGAGATAAAGAATTTTCAAGCTGAATTCAGAATTAAAAATACAATAGCCAATGAGTCTATTCGTACTTCAGCTTCGCTCAATGATCAAAATAAAGTTATTAAGAATTTTACCTTTAATCAAAAAAACATTTTTTATTATTTTATAAAAATTATAATAATTTACTTATTATATTGATAAGCAATATATAAAACAAGCAATAGAACCCTAGGTTCTATTGCTTGTTTTCTCAAATTCACCCATGGTTCTATTTCTTTTTTATTAAAAAAACCGTTTATTTACAATATATATTTTTTATTATACAAGGAAATTGATATCAGCGATTATCATTTCTCCCTTTCAAACCCAAAGAGGACCTTTTAAAAAAGCCTCTGCTCCGGCGGGAAGGGAAACGGAACCCATTTTTATCATACCCCACATTTATACCGGGTTTTCTGTTTCAGCTGTCCTCATACTCCTTCCCCGCCGGGAACATTCCCTACTGATTCATCGGATCTAAAAGAGGCGTGTATTCATAGATGGAATTAAGAGGGATACTGTTTTCATTCTGTCCGCCGAAAAGATAGATTTTTTCTCCGTCAGTGGAAACAGCAGAGTAAGCAAGTTTTTTAGGCATCTTATGAATCTCAAAACCTCTCATCTCATCCAGCTGGAAGACTTCAACCGCATCCAGTACTACACTTTTTGTCTCATCCTCCAAAGAATACCCTTTTCCTCCGATCAAATAAGCTTTGTTCCCTATCAAAACAGCCTGAAATCCAGCTCTTTTATACGCCAGCCTGTTTTCAAGAACCTCAATGGTGTTGTCGATAGGTCGGTAGAGATAAATATTTTTCTGATAAACCCCATTTGAGTCCACCCCTCCAAAAATAAAAATCTGGTTCTGATAGCTGACTGCCGAGGCATAGGCGAAAGAAGGAATTTTATCAAGATTTAAGGGAGACTTTACTGCCCAGGTATGGGTATCCAGATCATGTTCCAGAATAGTTGAAACAGGGGTCAGAACAGGAGAAAGGGGATTCCGGTTCCACTCTAACCCTCCAATCAGATAGGCTTTATTTCCGATTAGCGCGGTTGCGGCTCCTCCCCGATCATAGGGAGACGGGGTAGAAAGAGAATATGTAACCGTACTGTCCGGCTGATAAATAAGCAGCGTAGGAGAGGAAACCTGATAATTGTAATAGATTGCTCCCAATGAATAGATCAAATTTTGATAAACCACCGTATTGGCAGAATAGCTGTTTTTTGGAATCACTCCTATTTTTGAGGCAGTATTAAGAGATGCATCATATTTTATAAAATCTTTGCTGGCGCCTATCAATGAAGCATCATAGATTTTTCCGCCGAAAATTAAAAACTGACCTCCCAGATAAACCGCATTTGAATGGGAAAAAGGAATGGGAAGCTCCGCCTTCCGGGTCCAAAGAGCATAAATATAAATTGGATCGGTTTTAATCACACCCATCTTAGTGTTAATCATCCGCACCATGATCCTGTTTTCCCCGGGAGTCAAAGAAACTGTTTTTTCCCAGACTGTTTTTCCATCCGCTTTCTCATAAATGCCGCTATTGACTTTGATCTCGACCGAATCAATCCCCCCTTCATCATAAGCATAGCCTTTGACCGTTACAGTTTGGTTTTCTGCCGTATAGTCATTTTGAGGCGAAGTAATCACCAATGAAGAATTTCTTCCCGTATCGTCAATACTCTCACTTTGTTCCTGAAAGGAAGGAGAGCAGGAGAAAAAAAACAAAAATAGAAATACTGCCCCTTTTTTACTCAAAAGCGGTACTCCAAAACTTTTTTCGAATAATTTCCACTTGCATCCACTCCTCCAACAAAGTAGAGGCTTTTTCCGATAGAAGCGCATCCGGCCTCTTTCAGACTGCTGGTTTCTACGCCGGCTTTTTCCCATCCTTCCGAATCAGAATAATACTTTTCAACCGAAAGAAGATTGCCTTCAAAATCAAGTCCTCCAAAAAGATAAAGTGAATCAGAAAGGTTAAACCCGCAGCCCCAGAATCTGGGAGTCTGAATTGAGGGAAAAGCGCTCCACCCTTCAATTTCATTGTACGACTCGCTTGAAGAAAGGATACGGCTGTCTGTTGTAAAGCCCCCTGAAACAACAATCTGACCTGAAGTTTTAACCCAGAGATGAAAACCTGCCCTTGGGGATTGCATGGGAGCAGCAATCTGCCAGCCGGAACCCGGATTTGAAAAATCATATTTTTCCACGCTTGTCAGAAAACTGATGTCAGAATTGGCAAGATTGATAAAAACGCCGCCTACAGCATAGAGAGAATTGTTTACAACAGCCAGCTGATGCCCTCCTCTGGGCTGATTCAAAACAGGAAAATAATTCCATATTCCAGAAACAGTGTCATAAACAAGATTTTGAACGGCATAGTTTTGATTTTTTGTCCCGCCGACAACATAAACTTTACTCTCAAAAGCAGCCAAAACAGCATACTGCCTCGGCTCTGAAACGCTGCCTACCTGTAAAACAACCGGAGCTTCCCATTCATTTGAAACAGTATTGAAAATAATCATTTCTGAATAGCCGCTTAAATCAGGAAGAGTGCCCCCCAGACAATAAATTTTTGCTTCCACGGCTGTACACGACGGAGCCTTGATACCATCTGTTATTTCAAGAGGAAGGGAGGCTTTTGTCCGGATTCTTTTTTCAATCCGGATACAGGTTTTTCTTTTCCCTCCCGTATCATTTTCTACTTCAGCACAAACTTGATTGGTTCCATCTTCTAAATTAATTGATTTTTCCCAATCCCGGTAATCTTTCCATTTTGCTGTAGCTAAGGTCGGGGCATTCTGGTTATTCTGAATCACAACGCTTCGAATTTGATAAAGGTCATAAGCGGTTCCTTTGATCAAAGCAGATTCGTCTCCAGTAAAAAGAGTATCTTCCGGAGATGTGATCGAAACGGTTAACTCCCGCCCTGTATTATCGATTTCCCTGAAATCTGATTCAAAACTACCGCTGCAGGCTGAAAGGAAAAACAATATCCAAAGCAGTTTCAGCATTTTTAAAAACCTCTAAAATAAATTGGAGCATTTTCTCTGTCTTTCGATTTCTTTTTTAAATTTTCTAATTCTTCTTTCAATCCTTTTATTCTTTCGTCTTCAGAAAAAATTGACAGAAAAGTGCGAATCGTCTCTTCTCCTTTTTTGAAGTCTTTTTTGAAAAGACATAATTGAACCAGATTATAATAGGAGTATTTATACTTTTTATCTTTTTCTAAAGCCATTTCAAAAAGTTTTAAAGCCTCTTCATAATCGCCGGATTGGGCAAAAATAATCCCTTCTTTGTTCAGACGGGCAGGAGAAAAAGATTTCAATTCATTGTCAGAAAACTTTTTCAAAGCAAGCATCGTTTTAAAATCCCTGACCGCCTGATCATAAGAGATTTGATAAGTTTCAAGTTCAGGATTAAAATCAATTTCAGGAAAATTTTCGAAAAGCACAGGGTGATAAGACGAAAAAGCCTCATAAGCAGTTTTTATTTCTTCCGGCTTTTCGCTGATAAAGTTTTTATAGCCTTCCTGCCATGCTTTGACTAACCCTTCACCCAAAAGCGTCGTTTCAACCGGTATCCATTTTTTATCCTGATAGACCACCAGTTTATCAGAAACCAAGGTCTGTGCCTCAACCAGAAGAAAAATATGCCCGGGAATTGTAACAAAAGCGGTTCGAATACCAATACTTTCTAAAACAGCCGACGCTAAAACACTTAAATCATCACAATCCCCTGTTTTTTTTAAGAGGGTTTCTCTGGGATACTGAATCGTATCAGGAAGAACTTTCTGTGCCCCAAAACTTTTGTAAGGAGTCGAAGGATCCTTGACATAAAATATTCCATAAAGCGAAAGCCCCTGAAAGATTTTAACCAGCTGAGCCATTTCAGGACTGATTCCGGAAACACTCTCACTCAAGGGAAAAGAAAGGATTTTTCTTGCGAAATCCTGAATCGTTTTGTCTGAATAAGAAATAAAAGAACCCAGTTTATTGAGATTATCCCATACAAGAGAATTTTTTTGAAAAATTTTGAGTTGAAACAGATCCCTCTTCTTAAAAAGTCTTTCCCCGGGTTTAATATAGCTGATTTCTATTACTCCGGTTGTCAGAAGATCATTTTCTAAAAGCCTGATATTATCGTTAAAAAAAAGAGAAAGAGGCACCATGGCGGTTTCACCTGGTTTTAAGACATCAAAAGGAATAGAAGAACGGGTTTCTGACTCCATATACTGCTTAATAAAAAGAGTGATCTGAATACCGGAAAGAGCTTCCCCTGAGGTGTTTTTGATTTTAATAAATCCAACCGGCTCTTTATAATAAGTGGAATAGAGCGCGCTGAAAAGAGAATTCATTGTCAGAGAAACCACTTCAATATCTTTTTCTGCCAGAGCTTCCCCGAAAATATAGCTGAATCCTAAAGAAGCGTTCAAAGCCTGAATCCCTTCCTGAGGATCATGAAAATAAAAAGGCTCGCCGGATAAAGAAACCGCTAAATGACTCGTAATATCATAATTTATTGATAGTGATGCTTTTGCAAAAAGATTCTGATAAGTTTTTGAAGCAAGGGAAAGAAGATAATACCCTCCTCCCAATTTTGCTGAAAGAGAAAAATCTTTACCCAAAGGATATTTAAAATGAAGAAGAAGACCGAAAGGAACCAACTGGTAGTTTTGATTTTTAGCATTTTTAAACTGGGAAGAAAAAAATCCGGTCTCAAAATTCAAAAGAAAATAATTAAAAAGTTCTGGATTGTAGGAAAATGAAAACTGGAATAAAAACCCGGGGGAAAGAAGATCCTGATAATACCCGACAGGGACAAAGTAACCGGCATCAAGGGTTGTGCTGAAGGGATAGTAAGGATATTTTTTTTCAATCAGGTCAATAATTTCTTCTGAAAAAATTTTTTTTGAAAAAAAAAGGAAAAAAATTAAAAACAGGATTTTTCTCAGTTTCATTTGTATATATCTTTTAATAAACCTTTTATATAAAATAAGTAAAACAATTTCAATTTAATTCTAATAATAAGATAAATATATAAAAATTTAACTTTATTTTTAAATAAAAGAATATTTTTTTTTGTTTTTTAATTTTTTTTTCTTATTATTTTAAATTACCGAAGATAATAGAGTAAATTTATAATTGGTTTTATTTTAATAGCACACTGCAGTAAAATCAAAAAAAGAGGTAAATCATCATGAAAAAAGGACTTGTTCTTTTATTGTTTTCCTTTTTATTATTTTCAGCCTTTCAGGTTCTTTTCGCCGAAGAGATGAAAGTAATTGCCAAGGTCAAAGAGGTCAAGGGTAAAGTTTACCTGACAGATGTCAAGAGTAAAAAAAAGCATCTTTTAGAAAAAGACTCTCTTCTGGTCGAAGGCATTAAAATCAAAACTGAAAAAAACAGCAACGCGGTGATTGAATTTAACAATGGAATTTTTAAATACCTCCCGCCTGAAACGGAAATTTACCTGATTAAAGAAAATGATTTAAAACTCTATCAAGAAACTGAATCCCTGATTGAAGAAATGAGCGTCCTCGCAGGAACCAAAGCAGGGAACAATAAAACTCTCTGGGTCGATGAAGAAACAGAAACCATTGACAAAATCAACCAGTTTTTCAATCAGAAAGAATACTGGAATGTGCTCTCCCTGATTGAGGAAACAGCTTTAGAGCTGAAAACTTCAGATCTTATTTATAAAGCAGGCTTTTCATATTTGAAAAGCGGTATGGAAGAAAAAAGCGCGGATTATTTTAAAAGACTTGCCGATCTTGGGAATTACGAATACCGGGAAGCGGCATACATAGGTCTTTTTCTTTCCTATATCCGGCTTAAAAATACCGAAAAAACAAAAGAAGTTTATGACTCGATTGAAAAAAAATTCGGTAAGTCCGGATTAATTGAGAAAATCAATTTAGTTTACCCGAATGCATCGTAATTTTTTTAAAGAAAATAAACTATTATTTTCTTTTTCACTTCTTTTTTTTATGTTTTATGTTTTCTTGGTATCAAACAATTCTTTTCAAATTTTTGAAAATAAAATTTATGATATTCTTTTTCACTTCAAAACAACAAAAAAACATTCTGACCCTATTGTCATTGTATCTATTGACGACACATCGCTTCAGGTTCTAAAAAAGAAATGGCCGCTTTCAAGACAAATGTTTGCTCAGTCTTTGAATCAAATTGCTTCTCAATCGCCGGCTCTGATTGCTCTGGATTTTCTTTTTCTGGATAAGGGCATTGAAGAAGATGATAAAGCTCTTTCAACTGCTTTAGAAACAATTCAAATAAAAATCCCTGTTGTTTTAGCCATGAATTTTCATACTGAAAGCTCAAAGGAAAATCTGAACAGAGAAACCGTTACTCTTTTTGAAAAAGGAATCAATACCCCTCTTTTTGACGCTGACTATGGATTTATCAATATTCCTCTGGATTCAGATTTAAAAATCAGGAGAGCTTACCTGGCTAAACAATACCATGAGAAAATCTTTCTTTCTTTTCCCTTGAAAATTTTTCAAAAATATAAAAACCTGAAAGAAAAAGACTTTCACTACACTTCTTTTTTAAAACTGGAAAACTCTTATTTGGGCAGCATCCGGCTGGATAAAAGAGACAGCATTCTCATAAGCTATGAAGAAGATTCTTATCAATTTACCCGGATCCCTTTTTTTCAGGTTTTCAATGGAGAAATGCCGAAAGACTTTTTTAAAGACAAAATAGTTCTTTTAGGCCCCTACCTGACAGATGTCAATGACTACTATTTTACTCCCGTCTCAGAAAAAAAGAAAATGCCAGGCATCGAAATCAATGCAGCCGTTTTAAAAATGCTTTTAGAAAAGAATTTTTATTATTCCGTCTCTCCATTTGTAAACACAGTTCTTTTTTTCCTGTCAGTCTTTTTGCCTCTTTTGTTTCTTTTTATAAAGAAAAAAAGACTTCAGTTTTTCTTATCTGTCTCTTTTTCTTTATTTGCTTTTTATACTTTTTTAGTTTTTTTGGCTTTTCTGATTTTTCAACTGATTTTCATTCTTTTTCTCCCTCTCCTTTCCCTGGCATTATTTACCGCTTTATTGGTTGTTTACCGTATCTGGCAGGATAAGGAGAATTTGAAAAAAGAGATCCAGCTTCTGGAAGAAACCTTGAGCCATCCCGCTAGAAAAAAAAACAAGCAGCTTGAAATTCCGGAAACATTTTTATTAAAATACGAAATCAGCGAGCGGGAAAAAGAAGTTTTAGAACATATTATCAGAGGAAAGGCAAACCAGAGTATTGCTGATATTCTTTTTATATCTATCAGCACTGTCAAAAAACATATCAATAAAATCTTTCAAAAAACTTTATCTGAAAGCAGAGAAGAGCTGGTCAGAAAAATCCGTCACTTTATTCAAAACGAAGAGCCGTTAGAAGAAAAATGAGAGATTTTGAAAAACAAAGAAATATTTCACTCAAAGATTTTTCTCTGGATTCTATGAAAAAAATTCTAATTCTCCTTGGAAATCCTGAAAAAAAATTAAAATTTCTTCACATTGCCGGAACTAAAGGCAAGACTTCCATCTCTCATTATTTAGCGGATCTTCTGGTCTTATCCGGAAGTAAAAAAGTGGGGCTTTACACCTCCCCTCACCTTTATCACCCGGAAGAAAGAATTCAAATATCAGGTAAAAAAATTTCTTCTTCCAAACTGGAAGAGCTGATAGAAAAAATTCATGCCGCAGCCTTAAAAAACTCCCTTGAAATCACCTATTTTGAAACTTTAACAGCCGCCGCCTTCCTTTATTTTGCCGAATCTGAAACAGACTGGGTGGTTCTTGAAACAGGTCTGGGCGGACGGCTGGATGCTACCAATACAGTTTTTCCAGAAGCCTCCCTGATTACTCGAATTGACAAGGACCATACAAGAGTGCTTGGAAAAAATCTTTTTAAAATAGCCTATGAAAAACTGGGGATCTTAAAAAAAAACACCCCTTTCTTTCTTTCCGAACAAAAAAAATCCATTGCGCTTTTTGCCCGCCTTTATAATTTTCTTTTTAAAAAAGCTCTTTATACACCTCTGCCTTCTTTTAAAATAAAGTCACTGAATCAATTTTATCTTATCTCTAATCATTCCCATCAAATTACTTTTCAGGGACCTTATTTTGGCGCTCTCAATTTCTCTTTTGCTCTTTCTGTCCTGCTTGCCTTAGAAATTTCCCTTCCTTTTTCTTTTTCTTATTCTCATCAGGTTCCAGGGCGTTTTCAGATTTTTCCAAACGGGAAAGGCGTTATTATTTTTGACGGCGCTCATAATCCGCTGGCTGCTCGAAAACTGATAGAAAGCATTCAAAAAGACTATCCTGAAAAAAAATGGATCTATTTATTGAATACTTTTCCTGATAAAGACTTTAAAAAAATGATCTTAATTTTAAAAACCAATGCCCTTTCTTTTTTGGTTCCTGAAAAAGAAGGTTTTGCGACTGAAAATATTTTAAGTTTTCTGAAAGAACAAAAACTTTCTTTTCAAAGAATTGATCCTAAAACTTTTTCTTTTTCAGACAACCAGAATTACTGCCTGACCGGATCATTTTATCTTTTTTCCGATTTTAAGGAAAAAGCTGAAAAACCATCCAAAAAACCGGAATAATTCTTTTTTTGAACTTGTTTTAAAAACTGAAAATATTTATTATCAATAAATATTTCTTTAAAAGAAATATTGTTTTTAACTTTAAAATCTGATAAATTTATATTAGGAAAAGTGAGGAAAATAAATTGGACGGTTTACTGCTCATTGATAAAGAGGCAGGTGAAACATCTTTTGATG
Source organism: Spirochaetes bacterium GWB1_36_13 (assembly GCA_001829155.1). Lineage (GTDB taxonomy): Bacteria > Spirochaetota > GWB1-36-13 > GWB1-36-13 > GWB1-36-13 > GWB1-36-13. The sequence continues at coordinate 13,888 of MIAO01000057.1, forward strand.
TTGTTTTCAAAGTCAGAAAACAGCTTTCTCTTAAAAAAGCGGGGCATGCCGGAACCCTTGACCCTTTCGCGACTGGTCTTCTTATTGTTCTTTTGAACCAATCGGCACGCCTGATGGAAATTTTTCATCTTCTTCCCAAAGAATACGAAGCTGTTTTTGTTTTTGGAGAAAAAAAACTTTCAGATGATATTACCGGCGAAACAGTTTTATCAGGAGCCAGAATTCCAACTCTGGACGAAATCAAACGACAAATCCCGTCATTTACAGGCAGGATCTCCCAAATTCCCTCAGACTACTCAGCTCTTAAAATTAAAGGGGTGCGCGCCTATCATCTGGCAAGAAGCGGGCAGAAAGTCAATCTTGAACCCCGAGAGATCACTATTTTTCATTACGAAATAATAGATTACACTCCCCCTTTTTTAAAAGTTAAAATAAAATGCTCTACCGGTACTTATATCCGTGCGCTGGCAAGAGATCTGGCTGAAAACATGGGAACTGCAGCGTATGTCAAAGAGCTGAAAAGAACGAGTATAGGAGACTTTTCTATTGACCGTGCTTATAAGACTTCTCAAATCAGCCCGGAAAAGATTTTAAGCCCGGATCATGCGGTCGATTTTATCCCCTGTCTCACTGTCAAAGACGATAAAATTGAACCAATGCGGCATGGAATCCCTTTCAATTCTTCATTTTTAGCCGATCCTCTATCTTATACAGATGATTTTTATGTGTTAAAATCCATAAAAGGAGAATTCCTGGGGATTCTCAAAAATAAAAAATACTTTTTTGTCCGATCAACGGCAGCTCAAACCTGAAGGAGGCGCTATGCTGAATGATTTTATGAACTTTGCCTATTCTATTAATCTGACTGAGGCAATGGAACGATACAATGAAAATGAGTTTTATTTTCCAGACGGAAAATACCTTGAAAACGGGAATTTAAAATACCATTATCTTTCCATGGAAGACTCAAAGAAACCTCCTTTGATTTTTCTCCATGGAATCATGATCAATTCCAATATCTGGCATTCTTACATGAAAGAGTTCAGCCCTTTCTTTTCAGTTTACGCGCTTGATTTTTTGGGGCATGGTCTTTCCAGCAAAAAGAAAGATTTAAACTTGATGGATTTGGTGGAAGAAGTGAATGTTTTTATCGAAAAACTGAATCTGAAAAATCCGATCATCATCGGGCATTCTTTGGGAGGAATGATAGGGGGGATTTTAGCTTCCCTTTACCCTGAAAAATTATCGAAACTCATTATGCTCAGCTCAATTGATTACGATCATTTTATCAACGATGCCGGAACCCAGATTGGGAACCAGTTTCTGGATATGATGTTTCCTTTTATCAATCCTATGACTGTTTCATTTCTTTTGAATACAGTGATGAAAAAAGTTTATAACGGTAAAGTCAATTTTATGCAGGACAACAAACTGGATATTCTACTTTATCATATCAAAATCAATGGATTTCAGCAAAGTATTTTTTCATTGATGAAAAACCATTTTTACAAGGGATTTTCTTCTGAAAGCTATTCTCAGATTCGATGCCAGGTTCTTTTACTTCATGGTGAAAAAGACAGGCTGGTGGCATCTTCCCACTCTGAAAAACTTGCGGCTCAGATTCCCCATGCTCAGTTGGAACTGATCAAAAACGGCTCCCATATGCTGATCGAAGAACAAGAAAGCCAGGTCAAAGAGTTTTTACATGATTTTTTAGCCTTAAACAAGCCGAAATAAAGTTTTTCGCCTTGAAAAAGACCGGAATCTTATATTAAGTCTATTTTAAAAACAATAAATAGCCGACCCTGAAAAAGTCAATTTTCGAGTTAAAAAACTTTAAATATTTTTTGCCCACAAACCCCCCGCCCCTTATCTCCCAGAGGAAGACAAGGGGGCAGGGAACATGGAATTTTATTTTTTCGCTTCTTCTTTTTTTGGAGTTTTAAAGCTTTCAACTGGTTTTGAAATTTCTTTAAAATCGGTTTCATGGATCTCAAAAATTTCTTTCTGGTCGCTTCGATAAGCGTAGTATTTATCTTTTTGTTTTGAGAAAAAGAGTTTTATTTCAGGTTTGTCTTTCAGTTTGAGCGCCACTGTATAAACCGGTTTATCGAGTCCGTAGAATTTTAAACTGAAAGAATCAGTAAAACCCTTGATCCGCATTCCTGAAACAACTGAAAAAACAGTAAAGACTTTTGCCGTATCTGTTTCTTCCTCTTTGAGGCTTTCTATAAACCATTTTGCTTCTTCTTTCTGGTAAAAACGGGTTTTGTTAATCGTAAAATCAGAAAAATCGGCTGAGGAATACTGAGTGAGATTGTGATTTCTTAAATCAGCGCTTGTTTTTGAAAAAAGGTCGTCTATTTTCTTTTCTTCGATCACAAAAATCCCTTTATCCGATTTCACATAATAGGCAGGCTCCCCGATTTCTCTTTTCGAAAGAACCTGAAGGAATTTCTTTTTGTTTTCACCAAAAGACGCTTCAATTTTTCTTGGGTCTGTTTCAGGCACATCTTTCGCATCGATTTTAAATCCTTCTAAAGAATTGATATCGGCAATAAGGCTCATCATTTCGTTTGATCCCCCCGTCTTTCCGGATGGGGAAAGAAGATAGCCTTTCTCAGTTTTTGAAGCCTGAATGGTTTCTTTCTGAGTCTTGAAATTCAAAGACTTTAATTCAGGTTCGACAATGCTGATCATCTGCTCTGGATCATTTTTATCTTTGACCGGCAGAGTTTCTTTTTTATCGGGTAAAACAAACACCAGAATCAAAAGAACAAAAGCTGCTCCCAGAAGAATCAGGTTTTTTTTCATTTTGAAGCTCCAAAATTTCTTAATTTTTTCCGTTTCATAAAAACCAGGATTCCCATCACAATCACCAGAAGCGGCAGGAAAATCACAAAGACGAAAAAGTAAAACTTTTTCTCGCCGTCTGAAAGCATTTTCATCTGTCTGGGCTGTTCAAGCGGTTTGCTGATAGAAAGAGGAGCTTTTTTATTCAGCAGATAGTTGACCGAGTTGATAAAAAAATCTTTGTTTCCGCCCAATGCGGTCATTTGATTTCTGATAAAATCGGAGTCGCCAAGCGCTAAAACTTTTGATTTGTCTTCCTTGTTTTCAGAAAGGGCGGCAATCACCATTTTTGCGTCTGTTTTTGGAGCGTTTGCCACATCAATCTGACCTGTCTGTTTGATTTTTTTCAAATCTTTTTCAGCCCAGGCTCCCGGATAATTTTTAATAAGGCTGACAGCTTTATCGGTAATGTTGAAATAGCTTGAAAGAGAAAAAACAAGTCCCAGATTCTGGCTCCTTAAAAAATCGGTCAGAGGGTGGTTTTCCACTTCAGGGATAATATTGATCGGAGACTGGTAAGCGTGTTTTAAATCAACGACAATCTGGTTGACGGGTTCGATTCCGTATTTTTCTTTCAGAAAGGTTTCAAGCCCGGAAGAAATCTCATCTAACGAAGGGTCTTTCATAAAAATCAATATTTTGCCTTTTTTTAAAAATTCTTCAATACCTGCTATGGTTTCTTTCGGAATTGTTTTGGAAGGACCTGCAATCACCAAAAGGTCACCGTTTCCTTCAAATTTTTCAAATGATGAGATTTTTTTTACTTCAAAATTGTTGTTTTCAAGTTCCTGTTTGATAAAGAAAGCGGATTCCTGTGATTCATCAATATCCACTTCTCCGTCTCCCGTGAGCCATAAAATAACGGATTTTCCAGTTTCCATCAGTGAAATCAGGGCAGAGGTCACTTTTTCCTCAGATAAAAAAGCTTCAATCACGCGATTAGGCTGACCAAACTGATCCTGACGGAATGTCCACTTCGCCAGTTCCTGTTTTTCGATATAGCGTTTGCCGGATGGAGTTTCAATGACTAAGTCTCCGATGTTGACCCGCATTTTTTTGAGCTGCTCGTAGGATTTAATTCTCAGTTTATCTTTTTCGGGGTTTAAAAACTCGACTGTGATTCTTGGGTTGAGTCTTTTATACATTTCAAGCGTGTTTTTCAGGTTGTCATAAATCATAGAACCAGTCTGCCCGCCGAAATCAGGCGTGTTGTCATCTTGAAAAACCACGATTTTAACATCAAAAGAGAGGTTTTTTACCACTTCTTCCGATTTTGGCGTGAGGGTGTAGCGTTTGGCAGAAGTCATGTCAAAACTGACCGGGTATTTTAAAAACAGGAGATAGACGATAACAGCCAGGGATAAAACCAGAAAAAAGTAGAGAACGGAAGAGAGATTTTTTTTCGTTTTCTGGGTTCCTTCCTGAATTGAAAAATAAATTTGAGCGGCAAGCGAAAGTATGAAAGCGCCTGTCAGAAGCCAGAAAATAAGTGTGCTTCCCTGGAAAAAGTAAAAGGCAAAGACAACAAAAAGCAGCGCCGGTGTCAGGTATTTTAAGATTTGTTTAAATGGGTTCATTTTTTCCTCCTTATTTTCTCCATTTTTCATTTTCAAGATAGTTGATGGAGAGGGTCAATCCGGTGGCAATCATCAGGATAAAGAATGCAATATCTTTTAAATCAATCACTCCTTTGAAAAAGGCAAAAAGGTGTTTGATAAAAGAAATTTCACCGAAAATGCTATCCCATGGGGCTCCTGCCGAATCTGAAATCAGTGTAATCAGAAGAAGAAAAAGACTGATTCCCAGCGAACTGATGGCTGCAATTACCTGCGAGTCGGTCAGGGTGGACATAAAAAAACCAATGGCGATCAAAGCCAGACCCTCAAAAATCATCCCGATATAAAGGGATAAAACCAGCCCGCCCTCAGGACTGCCCTTCAGGAAAATGAATAGGGTGTGGAGAAGGCTTATGGAAAGAATCGCAAGGTAAATAATGGAGACAGCAAAGTATTTTCCTAAAACAACATCTTTGGGTTTGACCGGGAGAGAGAAAAGAAGCTCAATGGTTCCTTTTTTCTTTTCTTCCGCAATCAGTTTCATGGTCATGAGAGGAACTAAAAAAAGAAGGAGGAAAGCGGGAAAGGAAAACATGGGCTGAAGCCCGGCAAATCCGCCCTGAATAGTTCCGAGGTAGAAAAAAAGCCCCCAGAGCGCCAGAGACAAAACTCCGATAATATAGGCTATGGGAGAATAAAGATAGCCTTTTAACTCTTTTTTCATAATCACTAAAATCATTTTCATGCTTGTTCCTCCTCGCTCAGGGTTAATTCATGGAAAACTTCCTCTAAAGAGACCTTCGGTGTCTGGAACTCGTAAACTCCGCCTGAAACCAGTTCTTTCAAAACTTTATTCCGGTTGGAAAGAGTGTCTAAAGTCAGTGAAAATCCGTCTTCGATTTCTTCGTAGCTTATTACAGAATCAAGTTTGGCGAGAATGCTCCGGGTTTTTTCCATATCGTCTGTTTTTAAAAGGCAGACAGCTTCGGTAGCGGTTTTGTTTTTGAGTTCTTCGATCGTATCGACAGCTTTGATGCTGCCTTTATCGATTACAATGACCTTCTGGCAGATTTCCTCTACTTCGGGAAGAATGTGGGTGCTTAAAATAATGGTTTTTTCTTCACCCATTTTTTTAATCAGTTTTCTGATTTCCACCACCTGGTTGGGGTCTAATCCTGAAGTGGGCTCATCCAGAATCAAAATTGCCGGATTTCCCAAAAGAGCCGCTGCAAATCCGACCCTTTGTTTAAACCCTCTGGAAAGAGAACTGATGAGCTGATCCTTTCTTTCTGCAATATCGGTTTCTTCCATTACTCTTGTAATTTCAGAAGCAATTTCCTTGATTTCCTTCATTCTGGCAACAAAATCCAGAAATTCATAAATTGTCTGCTCTTCATAAAGAAGAGGGTTTTCAGGAAGATATCCGATTAATCTTCGGGTCTCCAAAGGATGGGATTCAGGGTTGAACCCGGCGATGGAAATGCTTCCTTCGTCGTAGGATAAAAAACCGGTGAGGGTACGCATTGTGGTGGTTTTTCCTGCCCCGTTCGGACCCAGAAGACCGATAATTTCCCCTTGATGGACTGTAAAGGAGATGTTTTTGAGAACTTTAAAGTTCCCGTAAGATTTACTGACATTTTTTACTTCTATCATAATAAACTCCTTTAAGAATGATACCAGAGTAATAACTATAAAAACGGAACAGCAAAAAATATAATAAAAAATAAAAAAAATGAAAAGATGAATCTGATAAATGAAACTAGAATTAAACCAGGCTGTCGATTATTGAAAACTATTTCCATCAATCATCTTCTTATCATTGATATTTTGAAGTTTATCAGAAAGGATAATTGTCTTTTCTGATGCAGTCTTTCATAGCTTTGGTCATTAATCGGAGGCTTACGGTCACTGAGCAAAGCCGAAGCGCCCCCTCGACTCCGCTCGGTGTCCGGGTTAATTGAAATAATAATCGACAGTCTGAATTGTTAAAATTGAGATCACTCTAAAAACCCGATTTTTGTTAATCTACTTTAAGCTTTACCAGAAAGCTCGTAAGAAGAAAAAACAGGGTCGTTTGCTTTGACCGAGCCGTTTAAAATATGGGCAGCTTCGCGGCAGCCTCCGTCGCAGCGGTCAGTATTTGCGCAGGATAAGCACATCTTGGGAAGATAATCGTTGAAAACAAACTGTTTCCAATAAGGATGATCTTTTAAAGTCTCAATATTTGAAATATGGGAAAGTTTAACGGGGGAATGGTTGCAGGTGCGGATATATCCGTCCGGGCTGACCACAAAAAAATCTCTGGCGGCAGAACATCGGGTGCTGATTTGGAGATGAGAGTATTTTTCGGGCTTAGGAATCAGGCACAAAGGGATTTCTGTGCCTATACTGCCGTAGCGTTCCGATGCGCTTAAAACTTCCTCTGCCGTATCCAGCATAAAAACAATTTCTTCCCGGGACAAAGTGAGTTCCTCTGCATGATCAATACCTCTTCCCCCATAAAGGAAACGGTTTAAAAGAATATTACTAGCCCCGGCAATCAGTGCATTTGCAATGGTTTCATAAAGTTCATGAATATTCAAGCGGGTTGCAGTAATATTGGCAGTAACGGCGATTCCTTTTTTTTGAGCTTCTTTGATCCAGAAAAGAATATTTCCCGCCTCCGTATCCTTGCCCCCTATATGTTTTTGATAAGATGAAAGCCCTGGAAGGCTCATAGAAAGATGGATCTGGTGTTTCAAGCAGAGGTTTAAGACTTCCTGACTCATATTTCTTCCATTGGATAGAAGAAAAAGCGCGGGAGGAACCAAAGTTGTTTTTAATTGCCCTTGATAGGTTTCGGTATAATAAACTTTCAGTCCGGCTGCAAATTCGATTAAATCCAGAATTCCTTCTTTTAAAAGAGGCTCGCCTCCTGTAAAAGCAAAATTGGATACTCCCATCCGGGTCAGTTGAGTTAAAGTTTTTTTCCATTCTTCTATAGATAGTTCTTTTTCACGGCAAAAACTTTCTCCCGGCGCTTCCCAGGGGCAGGAACAAAAAAGACATTCATGATTGCACTCAAAAGTCATCTCAAGGACAGCGGCAGCAGGTAAAAAACTGGCCGCCAGAACGCTTTCACTTTTTTTATTTTTCAGCATATTGATCACTTACTTCACTTTTACGCCCAGTAAAACCTGAAGCCGTTCAATATATTCCGCTAAAGGCGTTTCTTCATCGGTAAAGCCCTGATGTTTATCTTTGCCGCTTAAAAATTCTTTTAATAATACAAGATCCGTTTCGTTGATCTCGCATCTGCGGTAAATATTCTGACCGTCTTCCTGATAAGGAATCATAATGCAAAGAGATTTTTCAGATACCTGTTTCTGGCAGTTTTTGCATAAAGCCCTTTCATCCAGAGTGATGCCGTATTTTTTTAAAGTTTCGCTTAAAGCCCTCAGATACGATATTTGCTCAACCAGATCAAAATTCAGACTGTTGGTGTATAAAGTTTTATTGCCGCAGACAGGACAGACATATTCTACTCGTTCCGGCTTTTGGGCAATTTCATAACATTCTGCTCCAATGGAAAGATTTTTTGGAAGCGGTTTTTTTTTCAGTTCTTTCAATTTTTCAGCAATCTCGCTTCGGGATAAAATAATTTTCATTTCTTCCATTTTTTTTTCCTTTTGTTTTTTTCCAGAAGTTTCCTTATTTTTTTGATTTTTTGACTCAGCCTGCAAAACCCCGCGGGAGAAAAACGCAATAATACAAAGAATAAAACTCATCAGTTTCTGCATCTCAAACTCCTTTATAGAAAATAAAATAACTAAAAACATTTTCATTTCAAAATCTATTGTCGGAGAATTTGAAGCATTTGTTTTCCTATGATTCCTGAAAAACTCATAAATAAATTGCTGTCAATTTATCCCCTCGACCGACTTTGAATTCATCCGATGATAATATTTTAGTTTTTGATTGATGAAAAGGATAAAAGCAATGAATAAAATAAAGAAACTCCCGATTGAAGTTTATGAAAAAATCAAGGCAGGCGAAGTAATTGAGGACCCGTCTTCCGTAATCCGGGAATTGATCGACAATTCAATTGATGCGAAAGCCAAAAACATTCATGTGGAAATTGAAGAAGGGGGAATCGGCAAAATCCTCCTTTCAGACGACGGAGAGGGGATGGGAAAAGAAGACCTCGAAATCTCTTATCAACAGCACACGACTTCAAAAATTGAGAAGTTTGAGGATATTTTCGCCCTCCAAACCAACGGGTTCAGGGGAGAGGCTCTTTCAAGCATTGCCAGGGTTTCTCAGCTGAAAATCGTTTCATGTACCGATGAAAGCGGGGGTGCGAATTATATTGTGATAGAAGGGGGAAAACTCCTGAAATCAGGAATTGAAGCCCGTCCGAAAGGAACCTCGATTGAAGTTTCCAGTCTTTTTTACAATGTTCCGGTCAGAAGGAATTTTTTATCCCCAGTGAAGGAAATCAAAAAAATTAAAGAAGAGATTTTAGTCAAAGCGCTTTGTCATCCAGAAGTTTCGTTTTATTTAAAAATCAACAAAAACCCTGTTTTAAGCCTTGCCGCTGCTGATTGGGAAGACCGAATGACAGAAGTTTTTCCAGATCAGAAAGACAATTTTATCTCTTTTGCCAGAAAAAGCCCTGATATCACTGTGAAAGGAGTGATTACCGAGCCCCATGTATCATGGAACACTTCATCCCACCTCTATTTTTTTATCAATAACCGTGCTGTCCGCCCCCGCTTTCTCTACGGCGTGGTCAATAGCGTTTTTTCAAGCCTGATTCCAAAAGGACGGTACCCTGCAGGAGCCATTTATCTTTATATCTCTCCCTCGCACATCGATCCCAATGTCCACCCTTCCAAAAAAGAAATCAAGATTCTGATCGAGGACCAGCTTTTCCGATTTGTCTATCATGCCCTGAAAGAAGTTTTTCATCCCTCTGAAAAAAAACAGGAGGATCTGAGCCAAATCAAGAAATTTCCTGAAACTTCTGAAACAAAAATCGAAAAAAAGCAGGAAAAGGAAGAAGAGCTTACTCTGGATTTTCAAGGCGCCGATCTGCCGGAAGAACAAAGTAACAGTATAGATTATAAGTATCTTGGAACAGTTTTTCAGACTTATTTGATGGCAGAGATTGATGACAACCTTTTATTTATCGATTTTCACGCCGCTCACGAAAGAAAACGCTACGAAGCATTGAAAAGCCGAGCGGATAAAATGGAAACCCAGGGGCTTTTATCTCCCCGGATTCTCAATTTCAGCCGTCTTGAGATAGAAAAAGTCAGCGAGCAGAGAGATATTTTTAAAGAAATCGGATTCAGTTTCTACCTTTTCGGTGAAAACTCGATTGTGGTGGAAAGCGTGCCCGCTTTTTATCAGGTCAAAGACTGGGAAAATGATTTTAAGGATCTGATTCACACTCTCAATTCAAAAAGCGTGGAACCTGAAAACCTGAAAGACGAACTTTTAAAACGCGAAGCCTGCCGGGGTTCTTATATGAGCGGAGAAACGGTTCCCCCCAACGAAGCACATGCCTTGATCAAAGAAGTGCTGGAAGAAAGATTTCCCCTCACCTGCCCCCACGGAAGACCTTTTATCTATTCAATGAGCAAAAAACAACTTGCCGGAAATTTTTTGAGAAAGAGTTAAATCTATATTAAGTCTATTTTGAAACAATAAATAAACAGAAAAATATGAGCTATTTTGTCAATAACCTGAAAAGGTATTGTAAAGGTTTTTATTTGGTTTGACTCGAATATGCTATCTTGCAGATTTTGCCTGCGGTTTCAAATCCAAACCCCCTATCCCCCTTATCCTTAAGTCTTTAAGGACAAGGGGGGAGTCCTCCGTGATTTCATCCGTGAAATCAAGTCGGACGGGGAAACTCTGCCTCGTGCAGAGTTAAAGAAATAAAAAACGAAGAAAAAATAGAGAGGTTATATTAATGTTAGTTTTTAAACTTTATCTTATATACTGAAATGATTTTAAATTGCAAAAAAAACATGTCATTCCCCGGCTTGACCGGGGAATCTATTAGCAAGATAATCAAATTACTGGATTGTCCGGTCATACTTCGGCTTTGCTCAGTACAAGCGCCGGACAATGACAATTTTGGGTTAAAAACATTTGCAATTTAAATTCAGTCATGTATATAACTCATGTTTTATAATTTAAAAACAAAAACTTGCTAAAAATTAATTTCAAATCAACAATATTAATAAATAATTTTTTGATTTATCATATTATTTGTTATTTTTAAAATTGAATGAAAAAAACATTCATAAAACAGGAGGATTTTTTATGAAAAAACAAATTTTAGTTTTAGTTCTGGTCGCTTTTGCTCTACTGACAACAAGCTGTAAAAAAGACGAACCGGCAGCAACGACACCAGTTGTTACAACAGGAACCATAAGCGGAGTACTTACTTTTAAAGATGCAAGCACTGCGGCACTGGTTGCTACAAATTTGACTTATAAAGTTGTGGTGATGACTATGACTCAGTATTCAAATTGGTCTACTGCTAATAATGCCAGTAGTACTGATGCCTATATTCCGACAACAAGTTACGAAACAACTTCTAAAACAGGGACTTTCACTAGTTCAGCTGCTGATAACACAGCGGATTACACTATAACCAGTGTTCCTGCAGGTACATATGTTGTTATTGCCTTGGCATGGGTAAATACGACAACAACAAACAAATATGATCATGCTGGAATGGGAAATCTATATAGTAATACATCTACAACAGTAACTGCCTCGCAAACAACAACTGTCAGTTTAGATGTTTCACCTGCTCCATAACTGTTTATTGATGGCCGGCGATTCAAATCGTCGGCTTTGTTTTATTTTTCAAAAATTATTGAGATAATAAATATTCAGGCTGTCGATTATTGAAAACTATACCTTGTTATCATTGATATTTGTAAGTTTATTAGAAAAGGCAGTTGTCTTTTCTTATGCAATCTTTCATAGCTTTTTTTGGTTATTAATCAGAGCAGTACGGTC
>MIAO01000058.1:0-5304 GCA_001829155.1 Spirochaetes bacterium GWB1_36_13
AGTCGTTGGTTTTTCTTTTAGGCGGTTGGTTTTTCTCATTCTATACCTATCAGATTTATCTATTTCTCTTTTTATCGTTACTTTTTTCCAATAATAAGTTTTTCCTCAAAAATTTTATAAATCCCAATTTATTTATGATGATTAATTTTACCCTACAAATCATTGCTTTTTCCCCTGAAATAGGTTATTATTATCCTATGGAACTAACTTCAATCAAGAATCAATTAATTATCTACAAGAACAACAACAAATTAAAAGGTGATACCGTTAAACTTATTCAAGATACCCTTTTAACCGAGAAAAAAGAAGCCAATTTCAAGGATTTATTAAACAAGGTCAAGAAAGAATTGGATATTTTAGGTTAATCAATTAAAAAATTATATAATTCATTTGATTGTTCTTTTATAACAGCCATCATCTTTTTTTGCCACTTAGGATGTATTGATTTATATATTTTTTTTATTAAATTCTTTTGTTGTTCAATTTTCAAAAGAAATTCAATCATTTCGTTAGCTGTATCTAAATCCTTTTGTTTTTTCAGTAAATTCTTTCGTTCAAGACTAATCAAATACTTATGCAGAACAAATGCTGTGGGTTCCGGAATATTTAGCATTATTCCTCTATAATCTACTGTAATCCGATTTTCTTCAAGGATAATCAAATATCTTAACGGTAAAGCATTGATCATAAGATTTTCTACCCTGATTATTTTTTCATCTCCACTTCCCTTTTGATTAATGAGAAACTCAATTTCAAGTTTGGGGTGAACAAATTTTGTATAATTATCAGTAAGATTTATTTCTTCATCAAAATTAATGTCTTTAAACAGTTGAGGGATGTTTATTTTTGACTTAATCTTTGGCGGATTAGGAATAAGAAAATCAATATCAAGTGTTCTTTTTATCGGAATTTCTTCGGAATTAAAATACTCTTTGTAAATATGAAGTGTCCAGCTGCCAATTAAAATTATGTCTTTAAGAATATCGTTTTCATCAAGTTTTTTTAGTACATCAAAGAATAAGTTGGTATTATCCATTTAGCATCTTTCCGGCTTCTTTCAGATTTTTTTTTGTTGTGTTTAGCTTTTTTTCAAGATCTTTTCTTTTATCAATTTGTTTTTCAAACTCTTTTAATTCCGGTGATTCTACTTTACCAATATAAACACTTTTAACCTTTTTTCCTTCTCTAAAAGAATTATAATAATAAATATTGCCATTCCTCATTTTTTTAGAGATGTACCCTTTTGGATATTTTAATATCTCCTGATTATAGAATATAATGAGTTTTTCAAGCCTCTCTTTTTCTTCGATAACAATATCTTTTAATCCGCTCATAGTTATTTTTGCCCTACATTGTATATAAATGTTAGTATATTGTAGGGCATTTGTCAATCTTTATTTTTTATATTTATTGCTTTCCCTTCCGCCAACATTTCCGACAAAAGTCCCGCTAAGGAATCAATTCTTCAAAAAATCACTTTTTTATGCCTCTAAGGATTTTCCTCCGTGGCGATTTTCTGCTAAATGTTTAATATTACCCATTTTCACTGTAATCTTTATCTTTGATTCTTTCGATATTCTCTGTATTTAGAAATTTATTTACAGGTGAATATATGAGTATCAATAAAAATGAGATTTTAAATAATATTTGTTATACTGAACTTGTTTATGGAAGAATAAACAAGAAACTCAATATCCGTTTTTCAAAGAAACAAATTGAAGAGTTCATCTTTCAAATTTTAAAGGAAACAGACGAAAAGTTTTATTCAAAAAACGGGAAAAATTATTACATAGCAAATATTGAGAATAATGTCAGAGTAACTATAAATTCAAATACCTTTAGAATTATAACCGCTGACAGGTTAAAAAAAAATGAATTTTAATTTTTTTTGATATTTGCACAGATGCCGGTACACCGGCTTATTCAACAATCTTTTTTGCCAATAATAGCCTTTTTTAAACATTCCGGGAAAAACCGCTGTTGAATTTATGGCTAATTCGTTTATATATAGATACATAGTTCAAAAAAATCTCTCCCACTCGTTTAGTGAAAAATGCCGGGAGAGAAAAATCATCTATAATTCAACCCTAACTCATTGATATAATTCCTATTGCAAATATATGCGATAGCATCTGTTTTAAACCGTTATTTCCTTAGCGTACGTTTTTCTTAAAAAGATGCCCCCTGCCTTTTCTCAACTCTTAACTCTTCATTTTTAATTCTTAATTCTCCTCCCCTACTCTCTTTTTCCCACAACCTTTGGATTGACACTGTTTCACCAAAACATTGCTATTGTGTCGCTGATGTAAAATAATTTCCTCATTGAGAGAGTATCACTACCTCACAGAGAGACTACCGCTCTCTATATAGACCCGATACCGCTACCTCTATTGAGAGAGTATCACTATGTCTATAGACCTTTTTTATATACATAATTTTTTATACTGATACAAAAATCATAATATAAAATTATATAAATTTTTCTTGACACTTTGTATACAACTGTATTATATTTCATACAGTTGTATATATAAATATACATACAACTGACTATTTAGCAACAAATAACAACAAGGAGTAGTATTATGGCAATCAGGTATTACATTAAAAAACAAAAAATGCTCGGTAATGAGATTCTTATTCCAAGAGTAGCATTAAAAGGTTCTTATGATAAGAATATGCTCATAAACCGTATGCTTGATATGGGCTCAACCATCACGAAAGCCGACATTCTTGCAGTTTTAAACAACTTTGAAAAGGCAGTTAGAAATATCTGCCTTGAGGGTAACAAGGTTACAATTGGCGAGTTTATGCAATTTACCCCCTCAATGTCCGGTAAATTCGAGTCCGAACTCGATGGGTTTGATCCGTCAAAGCATGAACTTTATGTTACAGCCCAAATCTCATCGGTATTCAACAACGAATTTGAGTTAAGCTCAACTTGTGAAAAAGTCTCATCGGTTGAGAAGAAGCCAAATCTCATTCAAGTTGCAGATGTTGGGACCGGAGAGTTAAACAAGGTTGTAACCAAAGGAGACATTATTTCAATCGGAGGCGAAAACCTCAAATTTGATGAAACCGAACCGGATGAATACCTGAGATTTGTCAACAAGACCAATCAGGCTGACTTCATATCTATTATCAAATTCCAAAAGAAGACCGACAAAGAGTTGGTTTTCCTCTTCCCGGATACTGCAATCACAGAGGGTTATTTTGAAGTAGCAAACAAAATGAACACTCTCAATTTAAGAGTCGGCAGAACTCAGATATCATTATTGGTACAATAAGTTTTTTCTCTTTTCATTCTCTCTCTTCTTTCAGGGGGAGAGAATAAGAAAGGAGGCAGGATTGGTAATATGATATGACAAGAAATGTAAGAATTGTTATTTTTGATACTGTAAGGAATTCTTTTGGCAGGTCCAAAAAAGAATTAATGCTTTTAATTAAGAGAAAGATTTTAAGAAATGAAAGAAGATGCGGAAAGATTTATTTTTATTATGATGAGATAAAAAAAAGATTTAACAGGGGGCTTGATTTTGAATACTGATAACAACAAAAAAACAACAGATAAAAAGCAGAAATATATAACCATTTTCGGAATTCCTTTAAAGATTCCGTTTTTTCATCACACTAACTTTTCCAAAGTAAACAAACAAGGCGGAAGTAATGGAAGATAACAAAAATAAAATTTCAATGTTTGCCGGTGTAATTACCGCCATCGTTACAGGATTATTCGGAACTATGAATCTTGCAATACAAAAAAACAGCCCCGTAGTTTCAATTATTCTTTACACTCTGACTTTGATTTCACTCATCATGATCATAGTTTTATTCATCCTGAAAAGGATCAAAAGCAATGACAAGATTATCGATTTGAACGAACTTTTAACCCTACAAAAAGAGATTGACAGGATTTTATTGATTCGTATTCGCTATAAACAGTGCCTTGCCGCTGAAAGTATTTTATTCCGTATGAACAGGACTATTTTAAATCTTTTTACGGATGTCTTAAAGTCCTATTGTGAAGAAAAAAAAATTGATATAATTCCTCACATCGAAAGGGCGGAACCGTTTCTTTATTACAAAGAGGTTTTAGAAGAAATCAACGAAGAAAACAAAAATCTTTTAAAGACAACCATCGAGCAGAATAATTTTAACAAACTTTCGGATAAGGAGTTTGAGAAATACAAAGAGGAGAAATATCAACTTTTTCTTGCCAATGCCGAGGGCGTGAGAAATGCCAAATATTCCGACGAGATTTGCATTGTTCCGATGGATTATCTTTTAGAAAAAAAGGAGAAAGAAATCAGGGATGTCTGCAAATTGAGTTTATACACAATGCTTGACAAGATCAGAGAGATTACAATTTTGGAATACGAAGCAATCGAAGAATTGCAGGGGAAATTAAATATTTTAAAACAAAAATTGAGAGGCTAAAATGAATTTATATACATACAAAGCAATTTGTACAAGGGTTATCGACGGCGATACAATCGTATGCAATATTGACATGGGATTTTTCACCCAACTCAACGAGCAAACAATTAGAGTCGCAAGAATTAACACACCCGAACTGCCGACGGCAGAGGGTTACAGGGCAAAAATAAGATTACAAAATCTAATTGAGGGCAAAGAAATTGTTATTAAAACAGAAAAAAATAAAAGCAAATCAAACGGATTCAAAATCTTTTCAGGAAAAGATAAATTCGGACGATGGCTCGGAGAAATATTTTACAACTCTGAAAACATCAGCGATCTTTTGGCTAAAGAGAACCTTGCAACTTATATTTAGTTACATCTTAGACCGTTTCAAGTAGCAGGTGAGCATGCTCACCTGTTATCCTATGCCGTAAAGGAGTAAAAAATGTTAGACCTATTTACACAAAAAGATTTACGCTGGCAAAATGATTCAATGGCATTACCTACCGACCGCATCGGCGAACTCGGTTGTCTTGTTACCTGTTTTGCAAATATAACAATTGCAACTCAAAAAAGCCCTTTCACTCCGGGATTATTAAATACTCTTCTGAAATTGAATAAAGGCTATCTCGGATTAGCCCAAAAGGATTGCCCCAAAGGTCAGGAAAGTTTTATGATTTATCCTGCGGTTGAATATTTACTTAACTGTAAAATCAACTATGACATAAACTATGACTTTACCGATTACGGAAAGACCTTTTATCTCGGCAAGTTTGAATACTCCAACGGAGTAAGCCACTTTGTAAATATTACAAACTGCAAGCCGGGTAAAAATCAGGTTGAAATATACGATGTTTACTTTGGAAAAAGATCTCTTTGCAACAG
>MIAO01000058.1:5334-5591 GCA_001829155.1 Spirochaetes bacterium GWB1_36_13
TTTTAATTGAGAAAGGAGATATAGAGCATGGTAAATAAAATCAAAGATGTATTTGAGCATATAATCGCTTCAATTCTTGCAACTGTTTTTCTTCTTATTTTACTGATAATTAATTCTTTTTTCTTTTTGTTTGTTTTTTTTGATAAAAAAGATAAGGGGTCAAAATTATGAAAAGATTAAAAGTATTATCCCTCGACGGCGGAGGAATAAGGGGCATCATCCCTGCCGTAGTTTTAATTCAACTTGAAAAAAAGATA
>MIAO01000058.1:5700-6152 GCA_001829155.1 Spirochaetes bacterium GWB1_36_13
ATAACAAGCCCGTCTATTCTGCAAATGACATTTTAGATTTATTTTTATCTCACGGTAAAGATATTTTCAAATGGGACCCGGCTCAGAGTTTCAAATCATTTTTCACCCTTTGCGATGAGCAATATCCCGATAAATATATCAACTCCATTTTAACCGAGTATCTTGGCAGTTCAAGGCTTTCAAGTTTATTGAAGCCTGCATTGATAACCGCCTACGATATCGAAAGAAGAAAAGCAATTTTTTTCAGAAGCCACAGGGCAAAACTCGATAACAATTATGATTTTTACTTAAAAGATGTCGTTCGGTCAACTACCGCTGCCCCAACCTACTTTGAACCGGCATTAATAAAATCCCTTTCTAATACCTATTACGCCCTTATAGACGGCGGAATATTCGCCAATAATCCCGCAATGTGCGGTTTCGTCGAGGCATTGGAATTAATCCAAAACGCA
>MIAO01000059.1 GCA_001829155.1 Spirochaetes bacterium GWB1_36_13
TAAGGGGCTGGGGGTTTGTGGGCAAAAAATTTTCAGATTTTTTATTTGAAAAATGACTTTTTCAGGGTCGACTATGTATAGTAAACTGATTATAAAATGACCGGCTGTCATTCTGGTTTTTACTTGTAAAAGATCGAAAGCTGTAATTTAAAATATTTATTTTCAATAGATTATAACCTTCGCGGGAATGATAAAGTGAATGAAAAAACAGACAATTTATATTTTGTTGAGTATATCAATAAAAATCTTATTTCATGTTTTTCAAGCTTTCCATTCTTTTTTTATAGAATGCGGCTGTTTGGATATTTCCAGCGCCTTGTTCTGCCCGGGAAAGAAAATCATAAAGGATAATTTGAGTTTCTCTTGGGAGAGTCTCGTCTTTTTTTAAAATATTCAATATTTCCAGCGCCTGGCGGTATTTTTTTGAAGCAAGATAGATCAGAGAAAGTTTTAAAATAACTTTTGGAGAATCAGGCTTGACTTTCAGTGCGTTTTCAAAAAAAACAGCGGCTTCTTCTTTTTTATCTTCATCGAAAAGAATTGTACCAAGAAGATAAAATCCCTCCGCTTCCAGTTCTTTGTTCTTTGGAGGCAGATAAATGAGTCGGTAAAGAGCGATTTTCGCGTCTTCTTTTTTGTTTTGAGCGGCAAGAAATTTGCCTTTGAAGTAGAGGGCTTCTTCGTGATTCGGAGTGGATTGTAAAATAGTGTTTAAAACCGTTAATCCTTCATCTGTTTCTCCCGTTTCAAGCAGTTCGTTAAAAAAATGAGAGAGATAAGCGGGATTGCGGTTTGCGGCTTCCTTTAAAGCGGAAAGGTAGCCGGATTTATTTTTCTGCATTTTGAAAATCTCGGCAATCAGAAGATAGTTTTCCGCTTTATCTTCAATCGATATAAGGATGCCGGCGTATTTTAAGGCTTCCTGCCATTCTTCAAGCCCTGTGTGGCATTGGATCAGTTTTTTATAAAAAAAGACGATTTCATCTTCGTTAAGCGTCTGAGATCCGGTCAAACTATTGATAAGCTGTATAGCATCGCTATATTGATAAGTCTGAATCAAAGCGGTAATCAGTTTTTTTTTGTCTTCCTTATTGGGTTGGTTGATTTTGGAGAAGAATTGAATTGCAAGAGGATAATTTTTTAAATCAAAGGTTATTTCAGCGAGTATTCTATAGGACTCCTGACTGTTCAACGAAGAGGCGATCGGGTTTAAAATGTCAAAAGCTTCCTGTTTTTTTCCCAGAGAATAAAGCGTATGGGCTTTTTTTTCTCTGTTTTTCAGATTGTAAGGATAAATTTTCTCCCATTCATTTAAATATTTCAGCAGTTCATGATAGTCTTTATTTTTATCATAATAGGCAATCAGGTATTTCAAAGCTTCTTCGTGATAATCAGGATATTGTTTTAAAAGCATCAAATAGTAAGCGGAAGCCTGTTTTTCGTCTCCCTCGCTATGCAGAATGAGAGCGAGGCTATGAATGGATTCCGGATAGGAAAGGGCTTTTAAAAACTCACCCTTGGCTTCTTTTTTCATATTCTGCTGATAAAAAACAAATCCTTTCCAATAATGGACTTCCTCAAAATCAGCCTTGATTTTATCAAAAATAATTTCAGATTCTAAAAGTTCATTCCGAAGAGCGTGAAGGCATCCCAGACGAAAAAGAGCCTGCCAAATTTCGGGATTGCTTCTGGATAGCGGAAAAAACACATTCCATGCTTCTGAGTATTTTTTTTCTTTAAAATAGCTTTCTCCTTTATAAAAAAGGGCAACAGCCTTTGCTTCGCCCTCCAAAGAGGGAAGAATGGTTTCAACATAGGAAGTGATATTCATATACTGTTTTTGTGAAAAAAGCTTTAAAATCGGTTTAATCTGGAGATGAGTACTTTCAGGGTAAAAAGAAAAATTCTTTGTTTTTTGGAAAAACAATAATTTGATTGAGACCAATATCCCTAAAAACAGGCAGATAATGAACACGAAAAGAAATTTCTTATTCGTGAGAAGTTCTTTCCCCTTTTTGAATAAGCTTTGCTTTGATCCCATCCAAAACTCCATTGATGAACTTATGAGCATCTGTTCCGCTGAAAGACTTTGCAATTTCAACCGCTTCATTGATGAGAATGACTGCCGGTGTTGTTTTTTCAAAAAGGATGAGATAAGCTCCCATTCTCAGGATGGCACGGTCGATCGGCATGATTTCTTTAAAATCATATTTTGTTGCGAATTCTTTGATATTATCGTCCAACAGTTCCAGATTC
Organism: Spirochaetes bacterium GWB1_36_13; assembly: GCA_001829155.1. Classification (GTDB taxonomy): domain Bacteria; phylum Spirochaetota; class GWB1-36-13; order GWB1-36-13; family GWB1-36-13; genus GWB1-36-13. Next base: position 2,257 of record MIAO01000059.1, read on the forward strand.
TGGAGACAGCCGGCAAGAATTTCTTTAAAATAAGAATAAGCTTTTTCAATGATCGGATTTTTTTCCATCCAGTCTTTGTTTTCAAGTTCTTCTTTTTTCATATTTCCGACATCGTATTGATAAAGAGCCTGAACAGCCAATTCTCTTGCTTTTCTTCTGGCTCCCGGTTTTTTTTGAATCATTTTTTTTCCTGTTTTTTATATTCTGTTTTAATAAATTAAGACATTAAAAATAAAGTGTTTTCTTTTATAAATCAAGGTTTTTTCAAAAATAATGAATCGGCAATCTGAGATGGTAGCAATTTTTTTTTGTGGCAAGGATTAGGAATCTTTGTTCTATCAATCTGTTTGTCAACCCTGGAAAACCCTAAAGATTTTTTACCCACAAACCCCCAGCCCCTTATCTCCCAGAGGAAGACAAGGGGAGTTTTTAAGATAAATCTCTGTTATGTTTCAATATTTTTTTTCACGGTACCTGACGGTAATAAAAGGATTAGATTCCAAAATTGATTCTATTCAGGTTTTGAATTCTATTTTCCTTTGAGTATCAATCTGCCCCTCCGTTCGGCTTCCTGCCGAAGGTCGGGAAATTTTTATTTCTATTTAAAATTCCGGTTTGCAAATCATCCTGATTTGCGTTTGAAATCATTTATTTACTATAAATCATTTTATTGATTTTCATTTCTTTAACCCTGCACGATGCAGGGTTTCCCCGTCCGACTTGATTTCATGGATGAAATCACGGAGGACTCCCCCCTTGTCCTTAAAGACTTAAGGATAAGGGGGTTAGGGGGTTTGGATTTGCCACCCTCAGGAAAATCTGAAATAAAGAATATTCGATTAAAACGAGAAATGGATTAATCAGGCTGTCGATTATTATTGAAATTAACTCGGACAGCGATAGGTTAGAAAAACTTGCAAATAAAATAACCCAAAAAATACTGCCACAGAAAAAAATCCCTCCCATCTGAGATTTGAGGAGCGATTGTATGAAGGTGAGATTGAAAGAGAGTAGTTTTATAGAGGTCTTTTTTACCTAGATGATAAGAAAGCCGTTCGTTTGTTTTTTTCACAATGATCGACTCATTGAGGGTATGGGAAATTTTAGTTATTGAGCTGATTTTTCATCATTTTTTTTCTATTTTCCCCTTCCCACAGCCGCTGCAGTTTCCACAAAAATTCTTTGGTTGAGTAAAAAATTTTTTTATTTTCAATAATACAAAGAGAACCGCTCCTGCTATCAAGATTCCAATCACCCACATTTCCATTGTTTTCATATTTTACCGCCTTTTGAAAAATCCCGCTTATTCAGCGGGATTTATTTTAAATTAAAAGTTTTCCAATCCTGTAAACTCCAAATACCGCTAACCAAGAAAGCGCTATTGAAAAAACAACATAAAAACCAAGCCACTTCCAGCCGATTTCAGCTTTTATCGTTGCCATTGCAGCTAAGCAAGGCGCTATAATCAAAGTAAAAAGCATTAAACAAATAGCAGTAAGAGAATTAAAGGAAACATCTTTTTTAAGCGCTGTCCTCAAACTTTCACTCTCTTCATTTTCCTCACTCCCCACTTTATAAAGAACTCCCAATGTTGAAACAATGACTTCTTTAGCCGCAAAACCCGTAATTGCAGAAATTGAAACTTTCCAGTCAAAGCCGAGAGGGCTGAAAAAAGGCTCCATGATTTTCCCGATTTTTCCTGCAAAACTATTGGAAAGGCTTTCTTCAGCCTTTAATACTTCAATATATTGATCTGTTTTATTTTGTATTACTTCTTCAATAATTTGATCAACAGTACTTGTCCCGGATTTTACTTTCTCTTTCAGTTCATTGATTCTCTGGACTTCATCTTTACCTCGATTTTCGAGAGAAAAATTGTCATCCAACTGTTCCAAAAGATCTTTTTTTATAATTTCCCGGTCAATTTCATTGCTTTGATAATTTAAAGCCAGAGATTCATATTTTTTTTCATCGGCTTGCGTTCTTGGAAAAGTAATCATTGCCCAGATTAAAATTGATGCAGCCAGTAGAACAGTCCCTGCTTTTTTCAAATACAACCCTGTCTTATCCCAGATATGCCAGAAAATACCTTTCAATGTCGGGACTCTATAAGGAGGAAGCTCCATGACAAAAGGAGTTTCATTTCCTTTTAAAACTGTTTTTCTGAATATTTTTGCTGAAACAAGCGCTAAAGCTACCCCTGTTATATAGATGAGAAAAACCATATTTCCCGCATTTTCCGGGAAAAAAGTACCTGCCAGAAGAATATGGACAGGGAGTTTTGCTCCGCAGGTCATAAAAGGGATCACTAAAATAGTGATAATTCTGTCTCTCGGATTTTTTAAGGTTCGAGTTGCCATAATAGCGGGAACAGAACATCCAAATCCAATCAGCATAGGAAGAAATGACTGCCCATGCAGACCAAAATAATGAAGATATTTATCCATAATAAAAGCTGCCCGGGACATATAACCGGAATCTTCTAAAAGAGAAATAAAAAGAAAAAGAAGGATAATCAACGGCACAAAAGAAAGCACACCTCCTAATCCTCCGATAATACCGTCAACCACAACCGACCGGAGAAGGTTTTCTTCCATATGATTGAGCAAAAAAGAAGATATTCCTGAAAAAAAACCTTCAAGAAGCTGCATCGGATATTCGCCCAGGCTAAAAGTCGCTTGAAAAATTCCCCAGAGGATAAAAATAAAAATAGGAAGCGCTAACACCCGATTCAACAGCAATTTATCAACTTTTTCCGTAATAAAAATATTGTCTTTATTCTTTTTTTGAACCGCTTCCTTACACGCTCCATGGACATAAGCGTATCTTTGTTCTGAAAGAGCGATTTCAGAATCTCTCCCAAAGTGATTTTCAATTCTGCTGATTGATTCAGCCAAACATTTTTTTATTTCTTCCGCTTTCCCGCTTTCTTCGATCTTTTTCACCGCATGGGAGTCTTTTTCCAGTAATTTTATTGCAAGCCATCGCATAGGATATTTTTTAGCAAACTCCGGATCACTTAAAATTACCTGAGCACATTTTTCAATTTCGATTTCAAGCTCATACCCGTAAGAAATTTTCTTCTGAAAACTTCCGCAATTTTTTACTGTTTCCAAAACAGCGTCCAGAAGGGCTTCCAAGCCTTCATTTTTACTTCCAATTGTTTTCACCATAGGGATTCCCAGCAATTCTGAAAGTTTTTCAGCATCAATCTCAATCCCTCTTGCCTCAGCCTGATCGGAAATATTAAGCGCCGCTACAACCGGAAGCCCTAATTCCTGAAACTGAAGACACAAAAAAAGATTCCGTTCAATATTAGTGGAATCCAACACATCTACAATTACATCCGGTTTTTCTTCCAGAATAAAATCTCTGGCGACAACTTCGTCTAAAGAATAGGCAGTCAAACTATAAATACCCGGCAGATCATTAATAATCAAATCAAAACCTTTGTATTTTTTAAATCCTTCTTTTTTTTCAACTGTTACCCCGGCATAGTTCCCTGTTTTTTGACGAGCGCCAGTAAGAGCATTAAAAAGAGTTGTCTTTCCTGAATTTGGATTTCCGGCTAAAGCTATCCTGATTTTTTTATTTTCCATCCTCTTTCTCCTTAATCAGTTCTACTTCGATTCCAGACGCTTCTTTTTTTCTAATTGAAACATTATATGAAAGAAGATTGATCTGCAGCGGATCCCCTAAAAGAGCTGAACGAACAACAATTCCCTCAGTCCCCTGACTAAAACCCATATCAACCAGCCTTTTGCCAATTTCTTTATCCAATGTCACCTTTATTACTCGAAAACGATCTTGATTTTTTAATTGACTCAACACCATCCCGCCTCCTCAAAACAACTTTTTTATATTTATAAAATTAATATGTTTTGTTTTATTAGTCAAACTTTTTTTTACAGTCAAAACTTTTTTATTTTATTGGTTTTACCCCTGCAAGATGCTCTTTTTCCCCGTCCGACTTGATTTGACGGATGAAATCACGGAGGATTTCCCCCTTATCCTTAAAGTCTTAAGAATAAGGGGGTTTGGATTTGCACCCCCTCAGGAAAATCTGAAATATGGAATATTCGAGTAAAACAAGAAACAGATCAATAAGACAACTCAAGATAATATTGTGTTGAAAAAACTTCGCTTTTTAGCAGTTTATTGACAAAAAGATACCAACCCTTACAAATTTACTGCTTCTTTTTTATGATTTATTCTTTACTGTAAAGGATTTTTTGACTTTTTCAGGGTTGAGTATTGATCTTAGAATGTTTTATCTCTTCAATAAAATTTTCCAGTTCCGGTAAGAGTTGATCTGGAGTACTGGTTTGAGCAAAAATAAAATCAGCGTAAAGCAGGATAAAAAATAGAAATAGAATCTTTATCTGTTTTTTTTTGAGTTCTTTTCCTCATTTTTTATCCTTTTGTCTCTCTCCTTAAAATCCATAGGCTATTTTGACTAATACTTTCTGTAGGAAAACCTGAATAATGTAAATCAGAAAATAAACTGCAAGTATCGAGAGGTCTAGCATACCGACAATCAGAAAAGGCATGCGTTCCCTGAGGAAGGCGAGAACCGGCTCAGTCAGGCGGTAAAGCCAGTATAAAAGAGGATTGGATGAAAAATCCTGAACAAAAAAAGAGCTGATGGCCCGGATAATGAAAATCCACTGATAGATTTGCAGTATTTTAATAATCAGGGTAATAATAAAAATAGAAGCGCTCATTATTGGGTTCCTTTCAATTTCTGTAATAGCCGGTGATGGCGTGTTTATAGTAATAGTATTCTCTTTCATTGATTTTAATTAGAATCCGGTTTTTATCGATATCTAATAGTTCTCCAGAGATTTCTTCTTTGTTTTGGAAGATTAAGGTAATTTTTTTTCCGCTGTTTTCAACCAGAAAAACACCTTCTCTGTCTTCTGTTGTAATAATGTGAACTTTTTCTTCCAGAGATTTGACGATCTTGTCGAGATTTTCTTTTTTAGAGTGCATTGGATTCTCCTATTTTATTTTTTTCTCAATCATTTCTTTTTGTTTTAAAAATTCTTCTTTAAGGGTAAGAAGCCTTTTTTTCTCAAAAAGCAGCGCTTCGAAAAGTTTTAATTCTTTTTCTTTGCGTTCCAGTTCTTTTTTTATTTTTAAGATGTCTATTTCTTCCGGTGTTTTTGCCTCTTCTTTTTTTTGTTTTTCATCATTAATCTGTTTTTTTTCTTCTTTCACTTCTTCTTTCACTTCTTTTTTCTTTTCAGGCTCTTTTTTCGTTTCCTCTATCTTTTCCTTGATTTCTTCTTTTTTCTCTTCCTTTACTTCTGGCTTTTTTTCATCCGGGACAGAATATTTTTCTTTTCCTGAAAGAGAAATCCAGCAGAGTTTTAAAGGCGAAAAAGAGTAAAGAAGATAGGGGTTTTCTTCATACTGCCCGCTTATAATATAACGCAGAAAGGCAAGTGTGAAAAGATGATCTTCCTGAACTGGATTCTTTTTAGATGCCCATTCCAAAACTTTCAAAGCGCCTTCCTTATCCTGATTCCGATAAGAAATATAAGCGTAGAGAAAGAGCGAGGGATAAAAATAAGATGAATCCTGAAAACTGGTAATAATTTTTTTTGCGTTGAGAAGTGTCTGGGAATAGTTTTTTTCCAGGCTGTAGGCCCACGCTAAAAGATAGATTTTTTTATCCAGGAATTCTTTTTTCCCGGATGCGATTGATTTCTCTAAAATTTCTGCTGCTTCTCTCGGTTTTTTTTCCTGAATCAGTTTTTCAAATCGGTCAAATTCTTCATAAATGGTCTGCCCATATAAAAAAACAGAAAAGAAAAAAATCAAAAAAGCGGGTAAAATTTTTTTCCTCACGGTTATAATTCTCCTCTTTGCAGTTTTGAAGCTAGCGCTTGATAAGCAAGAAAATATCCGTCAATTCCCAGACCAATGATCTGTCCTATTGCAATGTCTTTAAAATAAGAATGATGGCGAAAAGCTTCCCGTTGATAGACATTGGTGATATGAACCTCGATAAAAGGCAGCGCCACAGATAAAATCGCATCGCGCAGGGCAATTGATGTATGGGTATAGGCTCCCGGGTTTAAAATCATTGCTTTTGATGTTTTAGCCTCATTATGAATAAAATCAATCAAGGCGCCCTCTGAATTGGATTGGAAGCAGAGGAGTGAGTGCTGGTCTAGAGAGGCTTTTTGCGTCATTTGCTTTTCGATATCCTGAAGAGTGGTTTTACCGTATTTTTCAGGTTCCCGAGTGCCTAAAAGGTTAAGATTCGGTCCATTGACTAAAAGAAGTTTCATCGATTCCTCTTGCTTTATTTTTTCTATAAATCATGCAATTTGATTTTATCTTCAAAAAATCTTATTTTTTTATTAAATATTTATTTAAAATATATCAAAAATTAGATTAAATTTTGAATAATAAAAAATACAAACTCGAAAGACTTTTCAGATTGTATTGTTAAAGAAAAAGGGAGAAAACTGAATGAAAAAAGTATTGGCACTTTTAGTAATCTTATCCGTTGCCGCAGTCATTTCATGTTCTAAAGGTTCGAAAGAGGGAAATGTTGTCTTGGGAACCGTTTTAGGAAAATCTATGACAGTCAGCGATTTTAAAAAGGATTTAATTGAAAAATTCGCTTTTGAAGAAGATAAACTCACTGATGAAAATGTAAAAACTCTTTTTAGAGAATATTATTCCAAGCTTCCTTTCGTACAAGAAGGCGAATCGGTTCAATTTTTTGAAAAGCCTGAAGTAAAGGAAAAAATAGCCGCTTATGAGCTGGATATGAAAAAGAAATTTATGGGGTATTATCTCTGGAAAAATGATATTGAGCCGAATCTGAAAATAGAAGACGCTGATCTTATGGTTTTTGCCAGAAAGCTTTATCTTGAGCATATTCTTATCATGACTGAAAAAAGAAGCGATAAGGAAGCTTTAGCTCTTGCGGATGAGATTAAAAAAACACTGACAGTTGAAAATTTTGATAAAATCGCAAAAGAAAAAACCGAAGACCCGGGAGGATTTGATTTAGGTTGGATTGACCAAAATACAGCGTTTGTTGAAGCTTTTAAGCAAGCTGCTTTTGCTGGAAAAAAGGGTGAAATTTTAGGACCTGTGAAAACAGATTTCGGTTATCACCTGATTTATATTAAAGATGAAAAAATCTCATCATTGGATGAATTGAAAAATGATAAAAAAGTCACAGATGATCTGAAAAAGAAAAAAGCCGGAGGACTCGTCGAGCCTTATATGAGCTTTTTGAGAAAAAAGTATGAATCAAGAATTCATTATTATCCTGAACTTTTAAAAGATATGAAAAAAAATCAGGATAAAGATTTTTATACTTTTGACGGAGGAGCATCGGTAAAAGTCGGGCTTGTCATGCAGTGGCTGGGCGATAAGACAAAAGATTACGAGAAAATGATGCCGAATGTCAAAAGCTATATTCAAAAAGAATACACGGATACGGATGTCAGATATCTGGAAGGGGTTGAAAAAGGATTTGACAAAGACCCAGTTTTTAATAAAAAACTTTTATTTGAATTAACTGCTTTTAAAAGCACACTTTATAAAGAAGAAATCAGAAATAAAGCGGCTGAAGAAATTCAAAAATCTTTGACCAAAGACGATTTGAAAAAGTTTTATGAACAAAATAAAACCCAGTTTCAGGATAAGGGAAAACAAATTGAGTTTGACAAAGCTGAAGAATGGGTAAAACAGGAATTTATTTCCAGAGCGATTCAAACAAAAATCATTGATGTAACCAATCAATTGAATAAAAAATACCAAGTTGAGTTCAGCCTGAATTAAGAGATTAATATGGTTCTTTTAACAGGTGCAACAGGGTTTCTCGGCACTCATATTGCCGGGAAACTTTTACAGGAAAAAATACCATTCAAGGTCTTGGTCAGACCCAATAGTCAATTATCATCTTTAAAGGATCTGCCGGTAGAAAAAGTACTTGGCAATCCTTTTTCGATTGACTCTCTTCAGGAAACTTTTGACGGAGTTGAGACGATTATTCACTGTGCCGGAGTCACCAAAGGGATTTCCTATCAAGACTATTATAAGGGCAATGTGCTTTATACGGAAAACCTGATTCAGGCAGCAAAAAAATATGGAAAAATAAACAAATTTATTTTGATCAGTTCCCAGGCCGCCAGCGGTCCATCGGCAGAGAATGGAAGTTTAAAAAAAGAAGGCGAACTGGATAATCCTTTTACATTTTACGGAATTTCAAAACTGGAAGCGGAGAAAAAGCTGGAAGCCAGCGGACTGCCTTATCTTGTTTTAAGACCCTGTTCTATTTACGGGCCAGGGGATCACGAATTTTTTCCTCTTTTTAAACTGGCAAAAAAGAAAATTTCATTTTTTGTAGGAAAAGGAAATAATCAGGTGAATTTGATTCATGTCAAAGATATGGCAGACGCCGTTGTTCAAGCGGTCCGGACCCCGATTTCCCGTCAAGTTTATTTTGTTGCGGGTGACGGCGAGTATTCATGGAAAGATGTCAACCGGTTTGCTGAAGAAGCAGTCGGGAAGAAGACTTTTAAAATAAAGCTTCCCAAGTGGACAGCGGTTGTTTTCGGATTTCTGGTTTCGTTTTTTGCGGAAATTTTACGGAAACCCTTTCTCCTGAATAAAGAAAAAATTCGTGAAATGCTATGCCCTTATTGGGTTTTTGATTCATCAAAGATAAAAAAAGATTTAAATTTTGAGCCTAAAATACTGCCTCAGGAAGGTTTCAAAGAAACTTTTCAATGGTATCGGAAAGAAGGTTGGTTATGATTCAGACGACTAAGTATGCAAAACAGATTTTAAATGAAACGATTCAGTTGATTCAAATTCCAAGCGTGAAAGAAAATGCGACTGAAAGCTGTCCTTTCGGGAAAAATATTCAAAAAGCGCTGGAACACATGCTCTCGCTTTGTAAAGAAATGGGAATGAAGACAAAAAACCTGAATAACTGGATCGGGTATGCTGAATACGGAGAGGGTGAGAAAGAAATAGCAGTGCTGGTGCATCTGGATGTAGTGCCGGTAGTTGAAGAAAAATGGAAATACCCTCCTTTTCAGGGGATTGTGGCAGATGACAGAATCTACGGCAGAGGCGCTCAGGACGATAAAGGACCTGCGGTTGCCGCAGTTTTTGCTGTCAAAAGGCTGATGGATGAAATAAAGGATTGGAACAAAAGAATCCGGATCATTTTTTCATTGGACGAAGAAAGCGGATGGAAAGATATTGATTATTATCATCAATATGAAAAACAGCCGGATTTCGCATTTACTCCCGATGCGGATTTTCCTATGGTATATGCTGAGAAAGGAATTTTACAGTTTGAGGCGGAAATTGTTCTTGAAGATGGCTGGCTTATCGATTTTCAGGGAGGCACCAGGGCGAATGTGGTTCCCGATACGGTTTTTCTAGAACTAGACCCTTCGGTAAAAGATTTGATTGATCCCAATGACAGGCTGGAAAATTTAAAGGTTTTTTATCAGGGGAAAAGCGCTCATGCTAGTATGCCGGAAAAGGGCGACAATGCAGCGGTAAAAGCTTTGAAAGCTCTTGAAGGCATTGAAAAAGAAATCAAAAAAGGCGTTTTTTTCCGAAATCTTTATTCTTTATTTTCCTCAACAGGCGGGAAAGGACTGGAAATTGACTTTCAGGATGAAGTTTCAGGCGCTTTGACTCTGAATCTCGGGAAAGTGGAAAAAAGAGAAAATAAAATAGTTTTTACAATAGATATCCGTTATCCTGTCACCATGAAATATGAAGAATTGCTGAAACAAATTCAAAATAAACTTCCTGTTATAAAAATCCTCAATCACAACCCGCCGATCTATAAAAAAACAGAAAATAAAGAGATAGCGCTTTTACTGGAAGCGTATCAGGAAATCACAGGCAAAAAAGACCAGCCGATTGCAATCGGAGGGGGGACTCTTGCCAGGGCTTTTAAAAATGCGGTGGCTTTCGGCGCTGTTTTTCCGGGCGAAGAAGAATCAGCGCATCAAAATAACGAATCGATTAATATCCACACGCTTTTTGAGGCGCATGAAATTTATACCCTTGCTCTCAAAAAACTGCTTTTAAGTGATGAATGGGGATGAACTACGATTACCCTCTTTTCAGACCTCCCAGCGAGGCAAAAAGCCTGATTCTTCAGATTACGCTTGGATGTTCTCACAATGGATGCCGTTTTTGTGAAATGTATAAGACAAAGCAGTTTCAGGTGAAACCTTTGTCATTGATTGTTGAAGAATTGAAATTTTTTTCAGCTTATTACCCTACACCTTTAAAAATTTTTCTGGCAGACGGGGATGCTATGTGTCTGCCTTTTGATTTTCTGATGAGCGTTTTAGTAGAAATCGGGAAAGTATTTCCGGATGTGAGAAGAATTTCTTCCTATTCAGGGGCTCAAGGGATTTTATCAAAATCAGATGAAGAACTGAAAGCTTTAAAAAAGGCAAAACTTTCTCTTTTCTATCTGGGGCTTGAAAGCGGCGACCCTCAGATTTTAAAAGATATGAATAAAGGCAGCATGCCTGAAGAAAATATTCAGGCAGTCTTGAAAGCAAAGAAAAACGGGATCAAAACCTCGGTGACGGCTGTTTTAGGGCTGGGAGGAAGGCGAAGGAGCCGGGAGCATGGTTTGGCAACCGCAGAGGCGGTCTCTCAAATGTCTCCCAATTTTTTTTCAACCCTAAGCCTGATGGCAACTCAGGGAATCCCTTTGATGCGCGATATACAAAGCGGGCAGTTTGAAATACTGAACGAAGAAGAAACCTACCTCGAACTAAAAACCATCATTGAAAATATTCAGGGTGAAAATATTATTTTCCGAAGCAATCATGCTTCCAATCCTTTCCCTCTGGAAGGAATCCTATCCAGAGACCGTGAAAAAATCCTGAAAGACCTTGAAAAATGGATCAATTTTCCTCATCAAACCGAGTGGGAAAATTATTAAAATTCCAATAAAATAAGTTTTGTTTTTAAAAAAAACTTGTTAATATTATATTCATCATATTTTATTATTGAGGTGTAGAATGAATTACTGTAAACTAAAAAATCTTTTCCTTGCTTTTTTAACGGCTTTATTCATTTCTTCTGTAGCTTTCTCAGCTGAGAATGATCAGGAAAATGTAAAGAAAGAAAAAGACGAGTTTTTTTGGGTCAATCTAAATATGGGATTTGGAGGAAAAATTACTTCTTCTTTTTTTTCTGAAGATACGCAAGATTTAGATGAAGACCCTCTTTTAATTGCTATGGGGCTTACCACTTCTTTTCAGAAAAACTTCCATCTTTTTTCCTTCCGTTTCCTTTATCTTCCGAGATTTGAAATGTTTTCTAATACAAATGAAAAAACTTATGACATTGGGGTGTTATACGGAATCAGCTATCCTGGATCATTTATCATGGTTTCTTTATCGGGAGGAGTCAGTGTGGTCAGCGGGATTCTTCATGAAAAAGCAATTAGAACTGAGGATTGGACAACTTATTATCAGGATAAGCAATATACGGTCATTGGATTTCCTATCGAAGCGCAGCTATATTTAAGATTTCCCTATTTTGGAATTGGGCTCAGTTATTTTGCAAATTTAAATGCTAAAAATTCATATCATGGAATACTGGTTGGCTTTCAATTTGGAGACTTATGGTAATGTAATCGTATGAAAATAGTAACAGGGGGCATTTGATAAAAACGCTGATTTTTTTCTTTGTTTTTTTTAATTTTTCATTTCCAATGTTTGGAACAGTTCAGGAGCAAAAAATGAAAGAAGTAAGAGAAAAAGCTTTGTCTTATGAAAAAATTTTTCAGGAAAAAATTCCGGCAGGCTGGAAGGTGAGGGTCGAGGTTTTTCAGGGGAAAGCTCCTTATCTCTGGAAAGAAGATAAAAAATCGGTTGGTTTTAAACTTATTTTTACAAAACCCTCGGTTGTGCTTCAGAAAAAAAAGCCTTATGCGGAATATCTGGATGAGAGCGAACAGTATGAAAACGCTTCACCCCAGATGACCCGCTATCTTTATCTTTCTTTAAACTCTTCTTATTCCTACGGCATGGTGGAGCGGATTCATCCTGATACTTTATACAATATTTTAAATGACTTGATCATCATAGAACCATCTTTTGTAAACGGTGAAGGGGATTTTCAATGCGAAGAGGTGGAAAAGCTTTTTATTCAGGTATTTAAAGTCGCAAAAATGTCTGAATCAGACAATTCACTGATATTGACGCGGGATTTAAAAAAAGGCGAACTGGAAACGATTCAAAAAGATTATCCTGAGAAGAAAGCGGTTCAGATTCATAAGACGGATAATGGGCGGTTTTACTTTGAAATCATTACTTTGAGGTAAAAAAAATCAGACTCTGACATTGATTTCAAAAAGAAACCTCATTAAAAAACGAAACCAGTTCAATAGAGGCATTGTCTGTGGAAAATCCTTCTTTCTGATTTGTTTTCAGATATTGATTCAGATCAGATTCCAGTGTTAAATTTCCATTCCCGTCGGCATCAGAGTATAAACCAGCCTGGCAATAATAAATATTGTTGTTTGTGAAAGAATCAGGATCGGAATCAGATGAAAATTCAATGACTCCATAACTGTTGACAGTGGAGGTGGAAGTAAAAATCACATTATTTTCAATAAGAGGACTTCCATTTTGAATTCCGATACCATAGGCAGTATCTCCATTACCTCCATTGATCACATTATTCTGAATGACCGGGGAGGAAGATTCGTTCATAATTCCAAAGGAAACCGCTGAAGTGCCTCCGAAAATAATATTGTTTTCAATTCTGCCTGGAAGCGTATTGCGTTTGTTATAAATTGCATAGCTTCCATTTAAACTGTTCTCTCCGCTGATTTTATTTCCCTGCAATAATACTGTAGTGTTTGATTCATTGTAAATTCCGTAAGAATAATCAGAATGGCTGCTTCCTTTGATAATATTATTGATAAATTGAGGCATTGAAGTATTTTTTATTTTTATGCCGAAAGTGTAAGAAGCTTCACCCCCTCTTATCACATTATTCTGAAAAACAGGCGAAGAGTTATTGATAGAGACAGCGGCTGAAAAATCTCCTGTCCCGCCATAAAAATAAAAACCGTCTATTATTGTGCTGACAGACACATTCCCGCAGTAAAGGGCAGCGTTGGGGTTATCCCAGGTTCCTCCCGAATCGTTGATATCCTGAATAACCGTTTTATAATTGAGGGGATTTCTATTCTGCCAGCTTGAAAAAGAATAACCTCCATAAAGAGAGAATCCTTCTTTTAAAACAAGAGGATTGTTGAGAGAATGAATATAGTAGATACCTTCAGCAATATGAATCTCTGCCTTTGAATAAAGCGAAGAAGCTGTTTCCAGAGCTTTTTGGATTGTTTTTTTAGGTTTGTCAAAAGTTCCGGGATTGAGGTCATCGCCGTCTGTTTTCACATATAAAATCCCATCCAGAATATCATAATTCCAGGGAGAAGATGAAAAAACATTGCCATATAAATCGCTGCATTGTAAAGAAATATTTTTACCGCTGCCAACACTCCAGGCGTTTTGAGGTGTTATGATCAGGGTGTCATTGGAATAAACCGTTTTTGCCCATTGGAGGGAATAGGGAGCCTGCACGATGAATCCGCTTAATATTAAACTATCGGGAAGAACTGGTTTATTAAAAGTGATCCTAATAGGCTCGGTATGTTTTAAAAAAGACTGCGGGGAAGGCGAAGTATTGATTATCTGCGGAATGTTTAAATCTTTTAAAGAAAATAACCCGGCGCTTTCTATTTTTGTTTCAGGCTGGACAAGAAGGGTAATTCTGATTTGGTAATCATTTCCGGGTTGAAAAGAAGATGAAATATTCCACTGGTAAATGCCTGTATTGGGATAAGATGTTTCTAAAACGGATAAAACCAAGTGATTTTTCAGCAATTCTATTTTGACATTTCCTCCGTAAGCGGGCTGCCAGCGGATATCGGCTGTTTCTCCTGTCTGGTAAGATTCAGCTCCGTTTGGAGTCTGGAGAGTGAGAGATTGAACCAGTGAAAAGGGAAGATCGCTTGAATCAAAAACAGAGCTGTTATTCAAGCTGACAATTTTAATCTTGTACTCGCTGCTGTTTTCTAAAGAGGAAGGTATATCCCATAAGAAACTTCCGTTATTGAGAGTTGATTCTGTGATATTGAGAAGAAAATCATTGTTTTTCAATAATTCAATTTTGACATTTCCTTCATAAACTGCCTGCCATTGAATATTGACCTGGGCGTTTTTTCCATAAATTTCATTTCCATTGGGAGACAATAAGGTAACTGTTTTTAAAATCGAGAAAGAAGTATCGCTTGAATCTGAAAGAGAAGGCGAAGTCAGGGTACTGATTTTTATTTTATATCCGTTTCCTTCGGTAAGGGTATTCGGGATTTTCCACAGACAGCTTCCGTCGTTTTCTGTAAAGGAAACAATGGGAACAATTTCATTATTTTTGATCAACTCAATGGATACGCTCCCGCCTCCGATAGCGATCCACTGGATTTCAACTTCTTCCCCCGGAGAATAAACTTCTCCCCCGTTGGGGCTTAAAACAGCCATGGTTCTTGCTATTCCGAAGGAAGGGCTTTCTTTTATCGAATTGGAGGAAAGGGTAGAAATTCTTATTTTATACTGCCAGCTTTCGTCCAGATTTTCAGGTATATCCCATTGATAAGAAAAAGTCTCTGAAGACAATCCGGAAGAGATTGCCTGTATTGCTTCATTTTCTTTCAAAAGTTCTATTTTTACTGCTGCAGAATAATTCATGCTCCATGAAATATCTATTTTTCCTCCGGCTGCATAAACCTTTCCGGAATAGGGCGTCAATATGGAAATATGGTAGTCCGGCATGGTAATTTCTGATATTTCGCTCGATTTCGAAAGATTTCCTTCGTTATCAATGGATTTGACTAAAAAACGGTATCTGGTATTTGGAGTCAGGCTTCCTATGACAGCGCTCAGGCTGCTTGTCTTTTTCACAGGAGTAAAGGTTTCATTCTCCTCCTGATAAACCAGATAAGAAGTAACTGTTCCGTCCTGATCCAAAGTTTTTTCCCATGAAATAACCGCCAGTTCCGGAGAAACCGCTTGGATTGACGGCTGCCCGGGAGAATAGGGAACCAATAAGTCTTTTGGAACTTGAGGGGAAGGAAGCATGGTTCTCTCACAGGAAAAAGATAAAGTAATGAAAAACAATAATATAATTTTACTTCTCATGTTGTCTCCTAAAATTCCAACGCTTTGACTAATAATGCCATAGTCAGTCCATTATGAAGAAGCCGTTCGGTCTGTCCGTATTCCCAGAAAACTTCCAGGCGGAGAGGAAGAATACTGGTCTCAAAAAACAGCCCGCCCTGAAATTTATAGCCTGAATAATATTTTTCAGAAGAATCTGATCCTTTAAACTGAAAAGCCGCGACATTCAATCCGCCGTTTAATTCAATTCCGATTCTGATCAATTCAGAATTGAAAAAATAATAATCAAGACCTGAAAGAAAATCTAAGTTTTTCCTGTTTTCCAAAACAGCATAGGCGTGGTGGTTGTATAAAAGATCCGCTTTGCGGTTTAAAAGGGCGTTGAAGCGGAAGAGAATTCCTAAGTCTTTTAAAATAAAATATTCAGCTGATAAAAGAAGCCCTGCTGAAGATGAAAATTCACCCATTTCAGGTAAACTGCTTTTTTTGGGAAGCACAAAATTACTTCCGATAAAAAGAGATTTCTCATAAATTTTTTCAAGCCATTTTTCCTGTACAATTGTTTTGGTCCGGATAACCGGTTTTTCCTGAATAACAATTTTTTCTTTGGTATTTGAAATGATTTTCAGCTTGGTGTATTGAGATATAGGGATTTCAGGGATTGTAGGAAATAACTCGTTTTTCATTTTTTCTTTTACCGATTCAGCTGTTTTTTCTATCGAGATATAAAAATCAAGTTCAGTGGAATTTTCCTGCTTTAAAATTTTTTCATCAAAACTTTTGATTTCTTCCTGTTTTTGGTTTAAAAGCCTGAAATGAAAAACAATTTCCTGATCAATGACTTCAAAACTCCCTTCCAAAAAGAGATCAATTTCATTTTCCTGCATGATTTCAGAAAAGATTTCCCATTTTTTGGATCGGCTGATGAGAGAGCTTCTTTCCGGAACCGCTTTTTTTTCTTTTTCCAGATTCAAGGCAAGCGATGCTGGAAATAACTGCATCAGAAAATCATACTTTTCAATCAGGGAAGTATTGAATAATCCGGGTAGAAGAATCTTTTTTTTCCAGCTTTTTTCATAAAGATCAATGTTATAAATTTTCTGAACTGCTTCGAAAGAAATGCAGCGTAATAAAATTTCATTTTCCTGAATTAAAAGTGTTTTTTCAGTGTCTGATTGTAAATCAAGAAAAAAAATCTGATAAACAGACCCTTCCTTTTTCAGGAAAAAGAAAGAAGACAGACCTGTTAAATCATATTTTTCCTTCAGAATTTTCTTCAGCTCCTGTAACTCCATTTTTTGCTCCGGAAAATCGGGATCCTCAATCACAAAAAAAGAAGGTTTCTCAAAAGCCAGCGATAAATCATTCAAAAAACCGGAAAGGAGGACGCCTCCTCCCTGATTGAGCGCTATCAGCCCGATTTTTTCTCCGGAAAAAACCCATAAAGGCAGGAGAAACAGCCCTAAAAATATTAAAATCTTTTTCATTTTACCAAGTAGTTCCTCTGAACATAGGAGAATAACCGCCGTCGTTTATTTTTATAACATTTTCTCCATTTGAATCCATGAGATAAATTCCATCTTCAAAACGGGTAAAGATAATTTTATCTCCCTGAGGAGACCATCTTGGCTGCATGCCAGTCCCTATTTTCGTCAGATTGCTTATTCCAGTCATATCAGACCAATGTATATCTATCATACCACCTGAAAAGAATTTAAGAGTGTAAATTTCGCGATTGCATTCAAAAACGACTAAACTATCGTTGTTCCTGAAATTCGGATGAAAAGAAAACTCCTTTGCCGGACAGCTTAAATTTGCCAGTTTAAAATCAACAAGATCAACAAGACTGTCTCCAACGGGGATCATTGCGTGAAGATTGTAAATTCCACGGATTTCATAGCTGCTTGTTGTTGAATTAAAAGCGCTATAGATTAATTCAGGATAAACTGGTTTGGTTTTAAAAGCATTAACTTTTAGATTGATCGGAGTCAGGAATTTATTTACTGTGGTTGCGGGAGTAGTTAAATTTCTTGACACCCATGCGATTCTTCCACCAGTTGTATCAAAAAAATTTCTATACAGGAAAAGAAAAGCCTGATAGAATTCCCAAAAAAATCCCGGCGAAATTGTATCGATATCATTTTGAATGACAGAGTCTTTTAAAGTGCCCGTGGTTATATTTACATTTGAGAGAGAGTAGGAAAAATCATCTATCGATCTTGTTCTTAATCCTGTAGGTCTTGCAAAAACAAGAGTCTGATTATCCCTGCTATCCCAGACTGGAGTATCCAATCCTGAGTCTGTATTATAGATTATTTGCCTGTTATTTCCGTTGTAGTCTATAATATAAAGACCTGAACCATTGCTTCCGCTTCCAAAATAAGCAATCCAGTTGCCGTCCGGAGACCAGTTGGGCTGTCTTGCAATACCTAAATAGTTATTTGATGCCAGATTGTCATCCGAAAGAACTTTTACGCCTGAACCGTCTGGAAACATGGTGGATAATTTTCCGGATGAATCAATAAAAGCAATCAGACCAATACTATAGTGAGCTGAAACAGGATCGCTTGGAATACAGCCTTCTTTAAAGGCAACCGTTTGAAGATGATTTGATAATTGAGATACAGTCAGAGGAATGGTGTAAACACCCCCATTTCCCAGCGGGACAGATTCATTGACGGTATAACGGATAACAGCTTCATTTGTGGCAGAATAGAGAGAAACCTGCTGGGGATCGGCATATCCTCCTGTGGAAACACTAATCTGAGGAGCATCGACTTTTAGCTGAAATACCGCTGAAGAGAGATCGGAAGGATTCCATCCTTCCCGGCAGACAATTGCCTGAACCGTAGTGGAACGGCTGAAGGAAACTCCCTCTGAATAAAGACTTCCTGTCTGACAGTTTGGAATATTTCCGTCTGTCGTGTAGCGGATTTGAGTATCCTGATTTGAGTTGGTAATTCTGACCGTCATCTGCCCCTGAGTGATATAAGAACTTGTTTTTAAGAGGAATAGACCGGGATAAGGGTCTGTGAATTCCGGTTTTAACGGTTTGAAATCATATTGACTGGAAAGCGGATCGGATTGACTCCAATAATCAAGGCAGGCAATGGCTTTAAAGCGCATATTTCTGGAAATCGATACCGGTGACTGATAAAGCAATCCGGCTGTACAGGAAGGCTCGCTTCCGTCTGTGGTATAGCGGATAGCTGCAGGAATTCTTTCTCCGGTTTCAAGAGACTGCGCCCAGAGTTCCAGATTAAAGACATTGGTGTAAGGCTGCCCCATCGAGTCGCTTCCGGGATGGGAGGCTTTGATTTTTAATTTTCCGTAGTTGAGAATAAAAGACGAGGAAGAAATCGTGCTGGCTTCCCAGTTTTCTTTGCATGCTATCGCTTTGACCGTATTGGTTTTGATATCTGAAATACTGCCCTGATAGACTGTGCCTGTCTGGCAGGAAGGCATGCTTCCGTCTGTGGTATAGCGGATCACTGCTCCTTCAGTCTGGCTTGAGATACTGAGCGTCTGAGGCGTCCGGTAGGTGCCTGCATCAGGGGTGATGACCGGGGTTTTGACTTTGCCTGTGAGGGTATAGGTGATTTCCCGGGTATCTGAATCCTGCCAGCCTGTTTTCAAAGCTTTGCTTCTGAAAGTGTAATATGCTGTTTTTAAATCAGCTGTAGGATTGAATATTTCGATATACCCTGAATAAGTTTCAAATGGGATTGTGTTCCAGTCGCAGGCGGGGCTTCCTTCATAGTAAAGGCATTTTTGATATTGGAAAGCTGAATTTTCAGTCTGGCTGGATAAGTGAAGGATTTTTGAAGATGAATAAATACCGGCTGAAAGATCAAAAGAAGGAAGCGCTGTTTTTCCCGTAACCGTATAAACGGCTGAAACACTGTCTGAGGTTTCCCAGCCTTCTTTATAGCTTCCCGCCTGAACCGTGGTGATTTCTTCTTTGGAAGGATAAAGAGAGTTTTGAACGGGAATGCTTCCGCTGTAAACTGTTTCCGGCAGACTCTCCCAAGTGCAGAGGAATGAATTCCCTTTGCAGATTTTATATTTTAAAACAGCGCCTGAGGGGGCAGAAAGATTGGAAAGATGAATTGTCTTTGAATCAATGTAAACTCCGCCTGCTGTATCGATAACGGGAAGAGGAAGTTTGAGGCGGTAGGTTTTTGAGACAACAAGGGATTCTCCGTATCCTTCTTTATAGGAAACTGCTTTGACTGTCGTGCCTTTGGAAATAGTGATCGGCGAGGTGTAAACGCTTCCTGAGGAAGCGGAGGGGATACTGCCGTCTATCGTATATCGGATCACTATGCCTGAGGATGCAGAAGAAAGAGAAAGAGTCTTGACGGACTCATAGACACCTTCCTCCAAACTGAAAACGGGAGGCGTGATTGTGCCTTCTATCTGATAAACAGCCTGCACAGGGTCGGAAGCCTGCCAGTTTTCTTTAAAACAGGAAGCCCTGACTTCAGTGCTTTTTCCGAGTGTAAAGGGTGAAAAATAAGCTTTTCCATTGGAAAGGGAAGGGATACTGCCGTCTATCGTATATCGGACAGAGGCGCCTTCATCCGGGCAGGAAATCATGACCATCTGAGGAGTGGTGAAATTTCCGCTTTCAGGCAGAAGAGAAGGAGAAGAAAGTTTTCCGGTCACTGTATAGGTACTGGCAGCAATCTGCGAGTCTGTCCAGCCGTCTCTCACGGCTATTGCTTTGACTGTGACGGAGGCGGAAACGCTAAACGGGAAAAGGTAAATTTCCCCGTGAGTTTTGGAAGGGTCTGATCCGTCTGTGGTATAGCGGATGACAGCCTGGGTCCGGGTAGTGAGTTTGAGCTGAAAAGAAGTGTAATAGACTCCCCCTGAAACTGAAAAAACAGGATTGTCCAGAGTGCCCCCAATAGAGAAATACGCTTCGGCAATATCAGAGTCCTGATAACCGGATTGAATGGCTATCGCTTTGACTGTCTGAGATTTATTGACAAGAAACGGAGAGGTGTAAAGACTTCCGTTTGAGGCTGAAGGAGTGCTTCCGTCTATCGTAGAATAGATTTTTGCTCCCCCGGAAGCGCTCAGGCTGACAGTCTGAGGATCGGCAAAATTTCCTCCGTCTGGGGAAACAACAGGTTTTCCCAGTTTCGGCAGGTCAAAAGAATAGACAGCCGAGACTGTATCTGATTTTTTTCCGTTTAAAAACGCGGCTGCTTTTAAAGTCAGGCTTTTACTGACCAAAACCGGAGCTGTATAGATATTTCCGATATTGATTCCGGGCTCACTTCCGTCTATCGTGTAGCGGATTTCAGCCCCATTTTCAGCCGTGATGCTCACTGTCTGGGGAGAATCGTAATGCCCTCCGGCAAGCCCGATAACGGGAACCGGAGTGGTTCCTGCGATCACATAAGCGCCGGATACGGTTTCCGAGTATTTTTCCCCCTTGAAGGTTACGGCTTTAACTTGAGAAGTGGAAGAAAGGGTAAAGTGCCCCGTATAAAGGTTCCCATTTTCCCTTGAAGGAGCAGTGCCGTTGAGAGTATAGTAAATCATCGCTCCGTCTGTGAGGGTGGAGAGGGAAATCTGAAGCGGATTGTTGTAGTTTCCGGGGACGGGAGTAAAATAAGGGGCGGAAACGCTCTGGAGGATCGTATAAGAAGCGGAAGAAACCTCGGAGCGGACAGTTTCGCTTTTGCACGCTATGGCGGAAATCAGCGAAGTAGAACTGACTTGAACCGGAGAAGAATATAAAATCCCCCCGGTACAGGAGGGAGCGCTTCCGTCTGTCGTATATCGGATAAAAACGCCGGGTTCTGAAACAGAAAGAACCACTGACTGGGTATCGGCGAAGCTTCCGGTCTTCGGGGTGAAGACGGGAGAAGCGAGTGTATCGGCTATGGTGTAGTTTGCCTCGGCAATGTCTGAATCGCCCCAGTCTGCCTTCATGGCAAACGCTCTGACCTTCATGGTATTTTTAACTATAACCGGCTCCTGATAAACAACCCCGTTCTGCCGGGTGGGGAAAGTCCCGTCTGTGGTGTAGCGGATCACGGTGCCCTCTTCCGCAGTAAGAGTCAAAGTCTGGGTGTTTTGATAGAGGCCGCTTTTGAGGCTGAAAACAGGGGGTGTGAGGCGGCGGAAAGTATCGATAAAGGATTTTCCTTCAATCATAACAGAAAGTTTACCACCCTGATAAGCATCTCTAAAGGCAACAACCGGCACATTTTTATAAACAAAGAAACTTTGAATGCTGCCGTCAAAAACTTTCATTTTATTTCCGACATAACTCCACTGAGAACCGTTATAAGCAACAAAAGAATCTTTTATGACAGTATTATTAATTTCTTTAAAGGAATAACTGAGATAGTAATTATTGTTATCGATAAATAAATCAAAACTAGAGCGGGTCACATAATTATCCGGGTGGATTTTTTTATTTCCCACTTTTTCCCACTGTCCACTTGTCCATTTCAAAAGAAAATAGTCTTTTTCGGAAGATTCAGATCCTTGGCATATAGGGGTAATGAGAAAAGGAGTATCCTGATATACTGTATTGAAAGCAGGCTGAAAACAGGAATTGCCCGAAGATGTCCCGTCTATTGCAGCCAGCGTTTCCCATACGCTGCCGTTGTATTTCTGGAAAACTGTTTTGAAATGACTGGCTTCATTGGTAACGGTATAATCAAAATCAGAGTAAATCAGATAAAGATTGTTCTGATAATAAGACAGTCCCATTGTCCCTACTTTAGCGCTGGTAAATTTCGGGCTGCCCAGATACTCCCATTGCCCTCCCTGATTTATATCCAGCTTGGAAATTGAAATATCGGAGGGTCCGCCGTCCCATGGAGAAGCGAGGGCATAAATCACATATAAAACATCATTAAAAATATAAAGCGAATAACTGCTGGATACTCCGGTCTGCGAGGCAGTGCCCCCCACATAGTTCCATTTCTCTCCGTCAAAACTCATCACACTGATTCTTCCGTCTTTTTTATCATCGGAAAAGGCAACATAAGGGACTCCCTTGTCCACGGCAAGCCGGACAGGATAAACATAGGGAGAGCGGGTCATTTGAGCAAAGCCTTTTTCTCCCAGAAGCGTCCACTCGGTTCCGTTAAATTTTTTGACCGATATACTGTAATGGGAGTCTTCATCAATATAAGCAAGATAGGGAGTGGATTCATAAATCACAAGCGAGCTGTCCCATACGGGGTAATCGCTGATTCCCGCACCGCCCATATAACTCCATGTGGTATTGTTGACAACTTTTTCATCCTGCAGAGAGTCCGGCAGGTTTCTGCTGGTGCAGGAAAAGATCAGGGAGATCATCATTAAAGCGAATATTGTTTTGATTTTCATTTTTCTTATCCTTGATATGATTCATTTATAAATAAAGAGTTATTTAAAATTTCATGCCGAAGTCAAATCAAGATTATCAAACTTCGGCTCTGGTGGTCTGGCTGATTCTAATTGATCCTTTTTAAAATATCTTCCCCCCTGATTTTAAACATCATGTAAACTCCCTGAAACTTGAAAGCCGAGTCTTTCTCTTTTTCCAGCAGGGCAAGGAAATCCTGAATCGTCTTTTTTGCTCCGGAGGGGGAAGAAACAATCTGTTTTTCTGCCGATTCCAGTTTTTCTTTCAGACTCAGATAGGCTTCGAGTTTTGGAATCCAGTGATTCTGCCGGCAGGCAATCAGGGTCTGAAGGGTGCGGCTGATTTCTTTTTCCGCATTTTCTTCCCTCGGGATAATTCCGAGGGTGGGATAGTATTTGTATTTTATTTGATTTTTAAATCCCGGGATAAATTTCATTTCTCCTACATCTTCAATAACCGGCGATGCGCTTACTCCCTTGGCAGTCAAGGTAATGATTCCGGGAAGGGTGGTTTTGAGTGCCTGAGTCAGGGTAACGGTCAGGGTTTCTCCCGGGAAAAGATGATCGTCCCAACTTTCCACATACATATAAGAATCTAATCTTTTTTCAGAGTATTTTCCAGTATTTGCAGCAAAAAATCCAACGGCAAGCCTGGTCGGGGCTCCGGGATTGGGCATAGGCTGGAATCTGGCGTCTGTCCATGTAAAATGCCAGACCATCTTCTGTTCATCCTCCGCAGATTTTTTTTGGGGATAGACCTCGTAGGTTGGCGTTGCATCCGGATAGAAAAAATCCACCCATTCCACCTGCTGCTGGCTGGATTCGAGGTTTTTCACCCGGTAGGTGAAAACGATGGTTTCTCTGTCCTGCATCCGGATTTCTACACTGGAGAGGCTCAGATCAAAGAGATCGGTAGGCTCATAATACCTCCCCAGAGAATCTTTCTCAATCCCGTAGGTATTCAGAAAAATAATGCTTAAAATCAAAACAGTCATTTTTTTCATTTATTCAACTCCTTGTTTTATCTGCTATATTCAATGTGAAAATGCGGACCCGGATTGTGAATATAGACTCTAAATCCGCTGGACTCTAATTTTCTTTTTAATACATTGTAATAATCATAATAACCAGTTATATTACTTACATTATACCCCCCGTCAGTTCTGGCGGTTTTAGTCGCGATATCGTCAAAATTAATAAAATATAAGTTTTTAGAAGACTCGCTGATTCTTTTGATCAGACGGGTGCTGATGTCGATCTGCCTCCCGTCGTCGTGCGTAGTGTGAAGGCGGGCATACATTCCGTAGGTATTTTCTGAATACTTAATTTTGACCAGAGTCCCGTCTCCTTTGATCCGGATATAAAACTCATCTGCCGGCGTTGTTTTTTTGTCCCCGATCCAAAACCGCCCTCCCCAGGGCAGATTCATTTCTGTAATTAAAATTCCGACAGGTTCAACATCATAACCGCTTTCAGCAGCCAAATTAAGCTCTTGACGAAATTGCTGTATTGCAAATACAAAGGCATTGGAAACAGTAAAGAGTAGATAGTTATTCTTCGTATGAATCAAATCAGTTCTTCCGTTTTGATATTCAAACCCTCTGTACCCGGCAATCAGGTAATAAGGAGGAAGGTCTGGATCAGAAAATGAGTAATCTTTTTTTAAAGGAACCTCTGCCAGTCCATTAAGTTTGACATCGACCAGAATTGATTTTCTTTTGACAAGGAATTCTTGTGCGCTGGTTCCGGTAGTAACATAGATTTCTGCTACGATCCTATAAACTCCCGATATATTGGGGGGTAAATAAAGAATTTTTGTTTCATAGGTATTATCCGCTTTTTTCGAAATAATTTCATTATATTTAAAATATTGTTGTGTGCGCATATTTTCAAGAGAAGTATTAAAATTAACAATAGAGGCTGTTTTGGAAGGATCAGGGTCAACTAATACGCCTAAAAAACGAGGAATAATTTTTTCTTCGGGGGTGCTTTCTGTTGCTGTCTCATACCCTCTGGAAGGTTCAGAATAGGATATGCTGACAAGCCATTCGCTGATATAGGCAGTCATTCTTTTTTTCAGTTCAGCATCTGTAATTTTATAATCCCAATCATTAATCCCTTTGTTATAAGGTGATTGAGAAGGTGCATTCGTATTAGGCTCTTTCCATTTAAAAAGCGAACTATCGAAATATTTCTGCGAATATATATAAACCTGATTATTAGCCGCATTATTATTGTCATCGGTTTCAGAAATTGCATACTTCACCAGAACGGATGTATAGCTATCCTGATATTTTTCAACATCTTTTGGAAGAACTTTAAATGTAATTTCAGCAAATCGGAGCGGATAAACATCGGTATCAGGGGTTTCTGACAACACATCATTCCTGTATTTATCGTTTCTCCCCGGTTTCCCAAGATACGACCAATATCCCGGTTCTATTTCAAAACTACAACTACTACCGGAATTATTATAATCTGTACTTACTCCGGAAGTAACGGTACTATTAGCTATTGAATTAATCTTAACAGAAATCCCTTCACAGAGATTTTGATTGGTTACAGAAGGTTTATAACCATTAATTGCCATTTCGCAGTCATCTTCAAGCTCTTCTGCCGGAGGAATTTTACACCAGTCATCTTTTGGCATTTTTTTATATAAACAATAATCCTTTAAAGGTTCTCCCCAACATTCCGTCTTTTCAGGACTTGTACATCCACTTTCGGTTAAACCTATAAAGAAAACAATAAAAATCAATAAAAAAAATTTAAAGAGTTTTAGATTTCTTGCTTCTTGCTTCTTGCTTCTTGCTTCTTGCTTCTTGCTTCTTGCTTCTTGCTTCTTGATAATCCATACATAGAGTCCTCTCTTATAATATTTTAATTATTTGATGAAAAT
>MIAO01000060.1:0-17418 GCA_001829155.1 Spirochaetes bacterium GWB1_36_13
AAGAAACCGCCAAAAAAATGGGTTACAAAGCGACCTTTGGTTATCAGAGGCTGGAATCCGGAAAAAACACGGTGAATTTAACCACTCTTGTCAAATTAAAAAAAGTTTTTCCAGAACTCAGTCTGGATTTTATTCTTAAATAATGAAATCACCCTTCGGCTCCGCTCAGGGTTCGAGAATTAAGAAACTCGACAAAAGGTCATTGAGCGGAGCCGAAATGACCGCTATTATTTTTTTGGTATATTTTAAAAAAATGAGTATATTTAATTAGATAGAAAATTTTCTTTTCAAAAAAAAACTTCCACAATTTTTCAAAAAAAGAATCTATTTTGATTGTTTCAAATTAAATCCATCACAGTCAAATCTATTAAAATCATAAGCTTGAATGCTAAACGACACAGGAGAAAAATAATAAAATGTCATTTCAAAAATTAAATCTGATAGAACCGATTTTAAAAGCTTTAGAAAAAGAAGGCTATACACAACCTACCCCGATTCAACAACAAGCGATTCCGGTTGTTTTAGAAAAAAAAGACCTTTTAGGATGTGCCCAGACGGGGACAGGCAAAACCGCTGCCTTCGCAATACCAATATTGCAGATTCTATTCAATGAAAAAAATAACAACGGACCAAAAGGCATCAAAGCCCTCATCCTCACCCCGACTCGTGAACTAGCCGTTCAAATAGGCGAAAGCTTCAGCGCGTACGGAAGATTTACCCGACTGAGACACACGGTTGTTTTTGGAGGAGTCTCTCAAAGACCTCAAGTCTCTGCAATTCGATCAGGAGTGGATATTTTAATCGCAACTCCCGGAAGACTTCTGGATTTGATTCAGCAGGGATTTATCCACTTAAACCAGATTTCTATGTTTGTCCTCGATGAAGCAGACCGGATGCTGGATATGGGATTTATCAATGATATCAAAAAAATCATCGCAAAAATGCCTTTAAAAAAACAAACTCTGTTTTTTTCAGCCACCATGCCGCCTGAGATTTCAAAACTGGCGGAAAATATTTTAATCGATCCCGCGCAGGTAGCCGTAACACCTGTGGCTTCTACAGTGGATATGATCAGTCAGTCAGTTTATTTTGTAGATCAATCCAATAAAAAATCGCTTCTTCTTCACCTCTTGAATCAAAATAATATTGATTCTGCCTTGATTTTCACCCGGACTAAACACGGCGCGGACCGAATCACAAAAGACATTATGAATGCCGGAATCTATGCTGAGGCAATTCATGGAAATAAATCCCAGAACGCCAGACAAAACGCACTCAACAATTTCAAGGCGAAAAGAACCAAAATTCTGGTGGCAACCGATATTGCTGCAAGAGGTATTGATGTAGATGATCTTTCCCATGTCATTAACTATGAACTGCCTGAGGTGCCTGAAACCTATGTTCATAGAATCGGCAGAACCGGAAGAGCAGGTTTAAAAGGAACAGCGCTTTCTTTTTGCAACCGGGAGGAAAGAGATTCTTTAAGACAGATTCATAAACTCATTGCAAAACCTATCCCTGTAATTGAAGATCATCCTTTTCATATGAAAATTTATTCATCTGAATTGGAAACAAGAAAACCTTATTTTTCTCGTTCTAATACTAGACAAAACAGCCGGTCCGGAAAAAACAACTATCGAAGAAACGGGTCTCAAACCAGCGTCTATTAGACTTTAATCAACGACTTAACGACGAAGCTGATGATAAAAATCATCAGCTTTGTTTTTCATTGATTCTCCATAAAAATAATCTTCTCCCCCTTCATAAAATTCACTTTTCTCCGATAAGAAAAGAAAGCTCTTTTGGAGATTCAGAATGAATTTTTTAGATATTGCTGTTCTAGCCCTGTTGCAGGGAATAGCAGAATTTTTGCCGATTTCAAGTTCGGGACACCTTGTGATTGTAGAACATTTTTTAAAAATTTCAGATAATAATTTGTTCATCAATATGGTGCTTCATTCAGGAACCCTGTTTTCCGTCATTCTTTTTTTCAGAAAAGAAATTTTCAGCCTATTTAAAAACTTGAGCTATAAAAAAAATCCTACCCTTTATTACCTGGCAGGCGCCACTTTTATGACAGGAATAGCCGGAATTTTAATCAAGAAAATTTATGCTGAGGCTTCCCAGATTTTTGTTGTGGCTGTTTTTCTTTTTATCAACGGATTGATCCTGATTTTAACCCGGTTTTTAAAAGAAAAAGATGAAAAGCTGAACTGGAAAAAATCTCTTTTTATCGGATTAATTCAGGGAATTGCTGTATTACCCGGGATTTCCCGTTCAGGCTCTACGATTTCAGCCGGAATTTTTTCAAAAATTTCCAAGGAAAAAGCTTTTGAGTTTTCTTTTCTCCTTTCCATTCCCGCCGTACTGGGAGCATCCATTCTTGAGTTTTATGAAATGTATAAAAATCCCGTTTCACTGCTTAAAATAAGCCCTGTTTTTCTCACAGCAGGGTTTTTTATCAGTTTTTTTTCAGGTTTTGCAGCTTTAATGCTTCTTAAAAAAATTGTGCTGAAAAGCAAGTTTCATTATTTTGGGTACTATTGCATCTTTGCATCAATCATT
Organism: Spirochaetes bacterium GWB1_36_13; assembly: GCA_001829155.1. Taxonomy (GTDB): domain Bacteria; phylum Spirochaetota; class GWB1-36-13; order GWB1-36-13; family GWB1-36-13; genus GWB1-36-13. The sequence goes on from MIAO01000060.1 coordinate 2,566, forward strand.
ACTTTGATAGGAGCTTTACTGTGAAAATCCTTCGTGAAAGTTTAATTTTACTTTTATCTATTGCCACATTTATTTATATTGTGAGTATTTTCACCTTTACCCCGGGAACAGGTCAAAATCTTCTCCATGCTTCTTATCCAGGCGGAGGAAGCATTCTGGGAGGATTTGGAAATAAAATCGCATCTTTCGCATTTTTCATGGTAGGAAAAGGAAGCTATTTTCTTTCTATTCCCCTCTTTCTTTTTATTTTCGCCCTGATTCTCCAGAAAAAACACTGGCTAAAAAAAATGAAATGGCTTTTTCTTTTTGTTCCAGCCATGAGCGGATTTTACGGGCTTTATTCCTCTGAAACTGAAATGATTCAGGGCGGAATCATCGGAAACATTTCAGGCGTTCTTTTAAAAAATTTGTTTGGAATTGTCGGGACTACTTTGATTGTTTTTATCATCAACGCTTATTTGATCTCAAAAATTTTTCCCGAGCTTTATGAAAAATTAAAATCAATGACTGCAGGCAAAAGAAACGATTATTTCAAACACTCTGAAAAAAAAGAGGAGAGCGGTGAAACTGTTGAAGAAAAAATAAAACAGGAAGAAGAGTGGAAGGTTTTTTATAATTATAAAAAGAACAAGGAAAAACCGGCTGAAGATCTTTTTTGCCCCAAGGAATATCAGGTTATCCCGATTCACCCTGAAAAGAAGAAAGAAGAAAATTTGGAAAAAGTTTTTGAAGCAAAAGAAACTTTCAGGGAACAGGCAAAAGAATTTTATGTGGAAAAAGAATTGAATACTTATCCTAAAGAAAATCTGGTCAATCCTTATCATATGGAAGACTTTATGTCTTATCCTGATGGGGAAGAAGAGACAGAAATAGAAGATGAAGCGTTTTTTAAAGATGTTTTAAACTATGAAGAAGAAAGTTTTGAAGATTTTGAAGAATTTGAAGACGATCAGGACGAGGAAGAAGAAGCGCTGATTCAAGAACAAAGAGCGCCTTTTAAAATCAATTTTGCCCTGCCCCCAATGGATATTTTAAAAAACAGCCCCCAAAACCAGAATGACAATAAGGAAGTCATTCGAAATATCGGACTCAAACTCCTTTCTATCCTGAAAGAATTCAGCATAGACGCAAAACTCGGTAATATTTTAGTGGGACCTGTGGTCATTAGTTATGAAATTATACCTCCAAAAGGATTAAAAGTCAATAAAATACTGAGTCTTATTGATAATATGACCATGGGAATCGCTGCTTTGGAAAAAATACGAATCGAGCCCCATATTCCGGGAAAATCAGTGATTCGGATCGAAGTGCCCAATCCGGACCGGAAAATTATCGCTTTCAGAGACTTGGTTGAATCAGAGGCTTTCCATCCTGAAAAAATGGGAATTCCTTTTGCACTTGGCAAAGGAATCTCAGGAGATGCTTTTTATACCGACATCACCAAGATTCCCCACCTTCTTATTGCGGGATCGACAGGGTCTGGAAAAAGTGTGTGTGTCAATAGTTTGATATGCAGCGTGTTATATAGTAAGCGCCCCGATGAAGTCAGACTTATTTTAGTGGATCCGAAAAGAGTGGAACTGAAAATGTATGAAGACCTGCCCCATCTTTCCGCTCCCGTCATCAAGGAAACTTCTCAGGCTATTCTGGTTTTGAAATGGGCAGTTTCCCATATGGAAGAACGGTATAAGGTTTTAGAAAACTACAATACGAGAAATATCTCCAATTATAACGAAATCAGAGAACGCGAAAACAAGCCTAAAATGCCGTTTCTGATGATTATTATAGATGAATTTGCAGATTTAATGATGATCGGAGGAAAAGAGATCGAAGACCCGATTGTACGCCTCGCCGCTATGGCAAGAGCGGTTGGAATCCATCTGGTTTTAGCTACCCAAAGACCTTCAGCAGATGTGATTACCGGACTGATTAAAGCTAATTTTCCAGGACGGATCGCTTTTAAAGTGGCCAGCAAACTGGAGTCCAGAATCATTTTGGACATCAACGGCGCTGATTCTCTTTTAGGGAAAGGAGATATGCTTTATTCAAGCCCAGATCTTTCAAACCTGAAAAGACTTCAGTCTCCTTTTATTTCCGATGAGGAAGTCTTTCAGATTACCCAGTTTTTTAAAACAAGGTATAAAAGCAATTACTCAGATGATATTCTGGAAGCTTTGGAAGGTGGAAACTCTGAAAATGTGCCGACCGATCCTTCTGAAGAGCCTCTTTTCAATGAAGCGGCAGAAATCATTGTCCGTGAAAAAAAAGCATCTGCCTCCTACCTTCAAAGACGGCTGAAAATAGGATACAACCGGGCAGCCCGGATCATAGAGATGATGGAAGAAATGGGAATGATAGGACCTCAGCACGGCAGTAAACCGAGAGAGGTGCTTATTGACAGCTGGTAATGATTATATAATCATTTTCGATACACTTTTAAATGCTTTTGGCCCCCAGCGGTGGTGGCCGTCTGACACAGCGGATGAGACAGTGATGGGAGCGATTTTAACCCAGAATGTGGCATGGACCAATGTGGAAAAAGCCCTGCATCATTTAAAAAAAAATAATCTTTATACCCTGAAAGATATTCTTGAAATTTCAAACGAAAAACTGGCAGATCTTATTCTTCCTGCCCGTTTTTCAAGACAAAAAGCGGTTTATCTCAAAGAATTTTCTCTTTTTCTTCAAAAATACGATTATGATTATACAAATCTAAAACAAGAGTTTGATCTGAAAGAACTGAGAAAAAAACTCCTTGAAATCAAGGGAGTCGGGAATGAAACCGCAGATTCCATTCTTCTTTACGCTTTTATGCTGCCTGTCTTTGTCATTGATGTTTATACCAAGCGGGTTTTTTTCCGGATAGGGCTTTCTCCCGATGAAAATATAGGCTATGCAGAGCTCCAAAACCTTTTTCACCTCAACTTGAAACGGGATGTCGGACTTTTTAATGAGTATCATGCCCTGATAGTCAAACTCTGCAAAGACACCTGCCTGAAAAAAAATCCCAAATGCGCTGACTGTCCATTGAATCAAATTTGCCTGAAAAAAGGATTTTAAAAAGAGATTCATCTTCTTTCAAATATTTTCTTTTTCAGTAAAAATTTTTTATAAATTTGAGGTATTAAGACCCTATATTATTATATTAATAAAATTGACAAAGGTTTAGAGATGATTGAAAATTATGAGCTGAAAGAATTAATTTATGAATCTTCCCATTCCAAAGTCTATAAAGCGGTTTCTCTTCTTTCCGGTCAGAAAACCGCATTAAAAATGATCCCGAATCAATTTCCGCAGGACAGGAACAATTTTTACAAAGAAATAGAAATATCTAAAAAATTTCAAGATTCAAAATACTTTGTCAAATTTTTAGAAGCTTTTGAAGAAGATAATCAATTTTATTTGATTACAGAATGGATAGAAGGCTCTTCACTTATGAAATGGAAAGGCGACCCTCAAAAAATGGTTGATTTTTTTATTCAGGCTGTGGAAGGGATTTCACTCATTCATCAGAAAAAACTTTTACACTGCGATATCAATTTGAAAAACATGATGATTGATAATCAGGAGTGCGTCAAATACATCGATTTCGGAATAGCCGCCTATAAAAATATTGACAAGCACATCAATGCCGGCACACTCCCCTACATGTCTCCCGAACAGCTTGGATACATCAAATATCCTTTGGGAAATTATTCAGACCTTTACTCTTTAGGAGTAACTTTTTATCAGTTTTTCACAGGAAAACTTCCTTTTTCAGATGAAGACAAAAACAAGCTGATCCAAAAAATTCTGACTGAAGAGATTTCTTTCGCTCATTTCCAAAACCGGAATTTTCCAGTCATGCTCCCGATTCTTCTCAAAAAACTTCTTTCCAAAAATCCCTTGGATCGATACCAGAATGCACAAGGGCTGCTTTATGACCTGATTAAACTTAAAATTCAGCCTGAATTGGTTTTTGAAACAGGAGAAAAAGACAGTTACGGCGCATTAAATGAAGATTTTGAACCCGTAGGACTGGGCGAATACATTGAAAATATGCTCCGGCTCATTGATAGAAATTTAAATCCAGCGATCCGCGGGGGAAAGAAAACAGGAAAAACAACCCTCCTGCTCCATTTTTATGAAAAAAATAAAAAAGAAAAAAAAATCATTTTTATTGACAGCGAAAAAAACTCTCAGATCGGGCTTTTTATTCAAGCTCTTGTTGAAAAAATGTACGCATTTTTCTCATTTGAGGAAATTCAGGTTTTGATTTCAAATAAATGCTTTCAGGCTATTGGAACTTTTCTTCCCGAAGCAATTCAGGAAAAATTTTCAAACCTTGCTTGTGAAATCAATCAAGAGACTAAAACCTATTTAAAAATTTTTTTAGCAGGCCTTCTTTCTCTTTTAAAAGAAAAAAACATTATCCTTATGATTGACAATACGCATGAGGCAGATGAAGATATTCTGATTACCCTTACCTATGCGGAGGAAGGCAATTTGATTCTTTCTTTCAATGCCGACTCGGAAAAATCTCAGTCTCTTCCCGTCCAGAGGTTTGCTTTTATTGATCTTTTTCCAGTGAAGGAAGAGGAGATCAAAGTTTTATTCACTCAGCTTTTTTCAGGCACTTTATCTCAGGAAGACCTTGCATTCCTGACAAAAAAATTCAGCCTTTCTTCTTATTTCCCCTCAGAAATTATTGAAAATCTAAAAATATTAATCTCAAAAAAACAGATTCGGCATTTTCCTGAAAAAAATCAATGGGTTCTTGAGCATGATTCTATTCTAAAAATAGATTTTTCGGGCTATTATTCGATTTATCTCAAAGACCAGTTTGACAGCCTGAATAAAGAAGAAATTCTTCTGCTTAAATCGGCTCTCTATCTGATTGAGCCTTTTAATATTGAAATTATCACCAAGGTTTTTTCTCTTTTATCCGGTCTGTCTTCGGAAGACGCTTTTGTCTTTATCGCTGAAAGGCTGACTGTTTTTAAATCTTATGATTTTTTAAAACTCGAAAACAACAGCGGTTTTGTCATGAACGCGACTTTGAAAAATTTTTTAATCAATCAAATTTCTTTAGAAGAAGAAAAAAGAATCAAATTTATTATTATAGAAGCTTTAAAAGAAAATAATGATGAATATTTCCGTGAAATTGTTTATTATATGAAACAGACCCTGCATCCTGAATCACTGATATATACTCAGCTGGCTATGGACAAAGAACTTAAAAATAAAAATTTTATCGAAGCGGCTACATACTACCTTTTCCTTTTTGACTTTATTGAATCGGACACGGATTTTATTCATCATTTAAAAAGATATTTTTTCTTTCGAAACTATATCAGAAACATGAATGATCTTGCCAAAATTATTGAAAAAGCTGAAATCATTGTTGGAAAAAATACATGGGATGATACGATAAAAATTGAAATCTATATGGTTTTAATTCTTTATTATTTTGCCAATAATCATTTCCCAAAAACTTTTTACTACATTAATCTTTTGAAACAACTCACCCAAAACAATAAAAACGAATATGCCGAGTATTTGATTCATACTGTCAACGGAGCTGCCCATTTTTTTTCCGGCAATATGGCGGAAGCTGAAAAATCCCTAAAAATCGCAATTCAGTACAAATCAAAATTTAAAAACCTTGACCGCCTGGCTTACAATCACAGTCTTTTGGCATTGTGCCAGACGATTATGGGGAAAAAAGAAGAAGCCCTTCAAAATGCTATGACAGGGGTAAAACTCGTTTTAGAAGAATCCAATCTTTCTGATATGTCGGTATGTTTTCATTTCAGCGGGTTTGCCTTCAGTTATTTCGGGGAAACAGAAAAAGGCTTGGAGTTTTCACAGGAAGCCCTTCATATAGCCAAAAAACTCAGGCAGCCGATTTTAGAATACAGCGCCAATTTTTCTGTCGCTTTGGGCTATATGATGGAAAATATTTTTGAGGAAGCTTTCAAACACCTTGAAGCCTGCCTTGAGATTTCAAAAAACTTTCATTTTACGATTGGACTGGACAATGTTTATTATATTCTTCTGGAAACACTCTACCGTCAGAAAAATAAAGAAGTGTTTGAAAAATATTTCCTGCAAATGAAAGAACTTCCCGATTCTTTTAAAAATTTTTCCGGATTCCGCCTCTCGTTGCTCAAATATCAGGGCATCCTTTATCTTTTTTACAATGACTATTCTTCTGCCGAAGAATCTTTAAAAAAAGCGCTGCATGAAGCAGAAACCTTTAATCCCCTCGAAGAAGCAAGAATTTCCGGGCTTCTTTATTATATTTATCAGGAACTGGGCGAATATGCGGCTGCTACCCGTTTATTTAAGAAAGCGGAGAAAATTTTCCAAAATTACGGATTGGAAAAAGAACAAAAATTTTATCTGACCAAAAATATTTTTTCCTCCTACGAAAGCTCGACGACCAGCGGAACTCTTTCGGCTTCTTCTACTTCATTGAAAGACAGTATCGCTTATGAATCCATTATGCGCTCAACAGCTGTCATCAGTTCTATCCTGGAACCTAAAAAACTATTAAAAAAACTCATGGATATTCTTTTTCAAACCTTTGGCGCAGATAAAGGATACATTGATATTCAAAACGGCAAGCATCATTATTCCCTCAGTATTAATAAAGATTTAAACACAATTTCAAAAGATTTTATCGATAAAAAACTCCTAGCCAGATCGGAAAATGAAAAAACTCCTTTTATTTTTGATAATCATCAAATTGAAAACAATAAACTGGGAAAATCTATTCTCGTTTATCCTATTATCCACAGGGCTCATTATCTGGGAATTGTTTATCTGTCCAATTCCAGCATCACTGGGATTTTTTCAAAAGAAGACTTAAAAGTTTTATCCGCATTGATGAATCAGACTTCCATCGCTATTGAAAATGCCGTTAATTTCTTAAAAGAAAAAGAAGCCAGAAAAAGGGCTGAAAACACATTGAAAGCGTTTCAGCTTTTTGTGCCCTCTCAGTTTCTTAATGTCATTGCCCAGGAAGGCATCGAAAAGATCAAACTTGGCAATGCTTTAAATAAAGAAGTGACCATTCTTTTTTCAGATATCAGGGATTTTACTTCTATCTCAGAAAAAATGGCTCCTCAGGATCTGATGTTTTTTTTAAACTCCTATATGAAATCGATTATGGGAAAAAATATTACCCGCTACGGCGGATTTATCGACAAGTTTATCGGTGACGCTGTTATGGCTATCTATGATGGAAAACAAAGTGATAAAGCCGTGTCTTCTGTAATTGAAATTCAAAAATCCCTTCAACTATTCAATCAGAAAAGAATGGAAGAAAACCAGTTCCCGATCAAAATGGGCATCGGCTTGAATTCAGGCAGAGTCATTATGGGAACAGTCGGAACAGATAAAAGGATGGATTCCACAGTCATCGGCGATGAGGTCAACCTTGCTTCCCGTCTGGAAGGACTTTCCAAACTCTATCAGATTCCTATCATCCTTTCCTCTCCTGTGATTCAAAACTTAAAAAAACCGGAAATCTTTCATTTCAGGGAAATTGACTCGGTAAGGGTAAAAGGCAAGACCAATGCGGTACGGATTTATGAGCTTTACTCATGGGAAGATGAAGCTTTACAAAATCTAAAACAAAGCTATGAAAAACAATTGGTACAGGGGATTTCCCTTTACCGCTCGAAAGAATTTGAAAAAGCGCTGAAAATCTTTCAAACCTGTCTGAATAAAAATACACAAGACGGAGTATTATTGACTTATATGAACCGATGCAAAACATTTATCGCCAATCCTCCCGGAAATGACTGGGACGGAATAATGACTCTAGATAGAAAATAAAATTGACTAAAAGAGATAACGGCTTCTTATCTCCTGTATCTTTCCGCAGGTATGGCTTCCCTCAGGACAAAACCCTTCAAAAACACAGCCCGGTCCCATGTCTTTAAAAAGAACAGGAGAAACTTTTTTAATTTCTAAAAGCATCTCATCCGCAATATCTCTGATTTCCCATTGAGCGCGCTGGCAGGTTCTCAATTTGATGAAATGAATCAGCTCCCTTGCGTTCATAGTGGTGATAATCGGAAAAAGCGCCGCAACCAGACGGTAATAAATATGACCCGAATCAATTTCCTTTTCACGGCTTTCAAAAGAGAGATCAAGAAACTCGTTTTTATATTCACTTTCCTGAATAGAGGGCGGAACCAAAAAATTATAATCTGTACGGGTCCAGATTTGCCCCAAAAGAGGGGACTGGATTCGATGGCGGAGAAGATGAGTCAGTCCCGCTAAAGATATTTCTCTCAGGTAAAAAGTAAAAGAGAGCGCTTCCAGAGCGCGGTTGTGTGAAAGATGAAGACTTTCTCTCACGGATGATTCTTCTATCACATCATCGGTATAAGAGTTTCCAAACTTCTGGAAATAAAGGAGATCTTGATAAAATGAATCCAGATTGGGAGTTGTATTGAGTAAAACCGTTCTTTCCAGAGGTTTATAAACTCCTTTTGGATAATTAAAATCTTTTAAAGTGTATTTATCTTTTTTAAACAATTCTAAATGGGTCTGATAAATCGGAAAAATATCTTGAAGTTCATTGACAATCGTTTTCCCTATCTCTCTGATTTCAAACAAGGTACTTTCATAAATAGCCCCGTAAAGAAAATATCCCAGCTCTCTGGCATTTATCGACATAATGAAATTTGTCCGAAAACAATAAGGAAGGATGAAACGGGCATCTTCCAAAGGGATTTTATTATCAACCATTTTTAGATAAAATCGTTTTAACTGTTCTAAAAACTGCATATCCATCGGCGGAGTGGTCTCATAAAAACCGTCCTGCACCACATCCGTATAGCGTCTGGACTTGACTGTAAAAGAAGCAAGGCGGTAGTTGATCGCAAAAACCTCAGCCGTTACCGGCGCGTCTTCAATCAGAATATTAAAATAGGCATGTTCTAAAATAGATAAATGCCCCATTTTTATGATTTTAATGAGGTATTCCAATGGATCTTTAAATGATTTTTCAGCAAAAATATCCGTCACTTTCGCATTGGAGTGCGATATATAGGAAGCTTTTGCACAAAGCTCCACTGGATTCGGGGTGACAGACTGGATTTTAATCTTCAAAAAAAATCTCCTATTGACTGATTTTGTTTATTAAAATATAACAAAAAAAAACGGTCAGCCGAAAGACTAAAAATGATTCTTGAAGACTCCGGAAGATACTCTTATCCAATGATTTTACTGATAAAATCTTTGCAGAATAAGAGAGTAGATAGTCAACCCTGAAAAACTCAATTTTCAAGTTAAAAAACCTTAAAGATTTTTTGCCCACAAACCCCCAGCCCCTTATCTCCCAGAGGAAGACAAGGGGAGTTTTAGGAAATATGATATTGTTTTTCAATAATTATTTATTTACACTACCTAACGGTAAAAAAGGAATTGGTTTCAAAATTCCTTTTATTCAGGTTTTTAATTTTATTTTCATTTTAGTATTTATCTGCCCCTCCGTTCGGCGTCCTGCCGAAAGTCGGGAAAGCTTTTCTCTGTTTTAAATTCTTCTTTGCAAATCCTCCTAATTTGCATTAAAACCATTTATTATCAAAAATTAATTTAAAAATATTATTTCTTTAACCCTGCATGACGCAGGGTTTCCCCGTCCGACTTGATTTCATGGATGAAATCACGGAGGACTCCCCCTTGTCCTTAAAGATTTAAGGATAAGGGGTTAGGGGTTTGGATTTGAAACCCTCTGGAACAACCTTGAAATAAGATGATTCAAATTAAATCAGATAAATCTTCAAGACATTTCAAAAAATGATGTGTTGAAAAAATATCTATTTTTTACCGGGTTATTGACAAACAGATAGAAAATCTTGCAAATTTTCCACTTCTTTTTGATGATTTTTTCTTTACTGTAAAGATTTTTTTGACTTTTTCAGGGACAACTAGATATCTTGAATTCACTCGCTGTACGAGTTAACTGATTTGTTATTTCATCTATAGAATAAAAAAGCCCCCCGATTTCAGGAGGGCTTTTTAAATCATTCTACAACTTCAATCACGCCTGTCACCATTCCCATCCAGCAGCTGAAACGGAAATAACCCGTATTTTTCGGAGTAAATTCTTTTACTGAAGTTTTTCCATGGCTCAACGCAATTTCATCATTGAAAAAAGAGGGGGCAATCAATGAATTGGTGCATCCGCTGGTCCCGATGTCTTCAATTTCCCACCGTACCGGAATATTGACCCTGACCTTGATGTGTCTCGGCGAATATCCATAGGCTGAAGCAGTCATCCGTACAACCTGTTTTCCATTTAAAATAGGCGGCAGATTCTCATCCTGTTTTTTTTCTGCATCCGTTTTTAAAATTGTCTTTTCCACATCTTCTTGAATCTTTTTTGAGTCATCTCCTTTACCCACCGATTCAAACAAACTTTGAATATTCGATACTCCCAATACATTTAATTGATTGTTGATATTAAAAATCGCAAAAAAGAGGACAAGAATTCCTGCGGCTTTTAAAAACAAGGTGCTGTAATTTTTCTTTTCCATCATTTTTATACTGGAAAGACCTATAAAAAGAAGCGCCGGAAGGGTTCCTAAAGCAAAAGCAACCATAATCAGAGACGATTTTAAAGGATTTCCCGATAAAAGCGCCATGCTTTGAGCTGTCAGAGTAAAACCGCAGGGCAGAAAAAAAGTGAGACCGCCCATGAAAAAAGGCATGAATTTTCCCTTAAAATGTTTCTTATCCGCTGTATATCGGGTCAAAGCTTTCGGCATTTTGATCTGGAATCTCTGAAAAAACCGGAATTCCAGCATCTGGAAAGCCAGAAAAATCATGATAAGAGAAACAAGAAAAACCATAATCGCTGAAAATGTGATTGAAAGCTTAATCTTACTTCCAATAAGCCCTAAAACTGCTCCTAAAATTCCATAAAATAAAAGCCTTCCCGCGTTAAACAGCAAGTGGGGTTCCAGTTTCTTTTTCAAAGGAGACTGGGGCGCATAAAGCTCTCCCCACTGCTTTGCCATCGATAAAATAATCCCCCCTACCAATGCCGCACAGCTGGAAAAACCCGCTATCAACCCAAAAAAAACAAAAGCGGGTAAAGAAGAAGCCTGATCTACCTGCACCCATGAGGTAAAACCGGTTTTTTCAAGAATCATGAACCCGAAAAGAACAAAAGAAACCAGAATGAACGCTTTGATAATATTGATAAATTTTTCTTCAGCGCTGATTTTTTCCTTTTTCTTCTGCTGGGTAAAAACATAGCCTAAATCTTTGAAAATTTCATTGATAGTTTCCAGAGACGGTTTTTCTTTTTCATATTCAATAAGCACTTCTCCTTTTTTGACAGAAGCCTCCACAGACACTACACTCTCAAGCTCAAGAAGTTCTTTTTCTACTAATACTTCACAGGATGCGCAGTGCATCCCCTTCACAAAAAAGATTTCTTCGTTTTTATTTTCCAAATCAGATTTTTTTTTCTCCGTCGTTTTTTTGGGACGCGTTTTTTTCTTCATATCGGCTCCTCATTATTCTTTGCAATGACTTGATAACCGGCATTAGTAATCGCAGACTCAATGTTTTTAAGCGGAGTAAGCGCTTCATCCCACTCCACCGATACTGTTTTTGCTTTTAAATCGACATCTATATTTTTTATTCCATCCAGCTTTCCTACTGATTTTTTCACGCTCATCACACAGTGCATGCAGGACATTCCATCAACTTTTAATACTTTTTTCATATTTTTTCTCCTTATATTTTTTTTACTTTATATCTTTTTAAAGCAAGCGAATTGGTTACCACCGAAACAGAACTGAATGCCATTGCGGCTCCTGCAATCATGGGATTCAACATCCCGAAAGCCGATAAAGGGATTCCCAGGGTATTGTAAATAAATGCCCAGAAAAGATTCTGCTTGATTTTCCTCATCGTTTTTTTTGACAAAAGAATCGCGCCTTCAATCGAAGCAAGGCTTCCATGAATCAGGGTAATATCCGAGGATTCAATGGCAATGTCCGTACCAGTCCCAATAGCAAAACCAATGTCTGCCTGAACCAGCGCCGGGGCATCATTGATGCCGTCTCCCACCATCCCCACTTTTTTTCCTTCCTTCTGAAGCTCCTCAATTTTATCCTTTTTGTGTTCCGGCAGGACTTCCGCAAAAAAATGCTCGATTCCGACCTCTTTGGCTATCGCTTTTGCCGTAGCCTGATTATCTCCTGTGATCATATAAACAGAAAGCCCCAGTTTTTTCAAGTTTTCTATTGCTTTTACCGAGTCTTTTTTCACCGTATCGGCAACCGCAAGGATTCCTTCTATTTTCCCGTCAATACTGATATACATAGCGGACTTTCCGTCATTTTCAAAAACAAGGATTTCTTTTTCAAATAGACTGATATCCAGACCCGATTCAATCATGAGTTTTCGGGTGCCCACCTTGATTTCTTTCTGATCGATCACCCCTTCCACACCTTTTCCGGGAACCGCTTTAAAATTCTTGATTTCCGGAAGAACCTTGTCTTTTGCTTTTTCATAAATCGCTTTCCCTAAAGGGTGTTCAGAGTTTTTTTCACACGCGCCCGCAATAGAAAGTAGTTCATCTTCCCCATATGCTCCAAAAGACTTGATATCTGTCAAAACCGGTTTTCCTTCAGTAATCGTACCGGTTTTGTCTAAAACGATTGCATTCAGAAGTCCTGCGGTTTCGAGGCTCTCTCCGTTTTTGATCAATATTCCGTTGGAAGCGCCCAGACCTGTCCCCACCATAACTGCTGTAGGAGTTGCCAGCCCCAGAGCGCACGGACAGGCGATCACAAGCACTGCGACGGATGAGAGAAGCGATAAAGTCTCGTTTCCGGTTATCAGGTACCAGACAGAAAAAGTAACAAGGGCTATGCCTAAAATCACAGGAACAAAAATCCCTGAAATTTTATCTGCCAGTTTCTGAATCGGGGCTTTGCTTCCCTGAGCTTCTTCCACTATTTTAATAATATTAGCCAGAACAGTATCTTTGCCAATTTTTTTTGCCTGAAACTGAAAACTCCCGAATTGGTTGACCGTAGCGCCGATAACTGTATCTCCACTCGATTTTTCAACCGGCAGGCTTTCACCCGTCAGCATACTCTCATCAACCGATGAATTCCCTTCCACAATCACGCCGTCAACAGGAATTTTTTCTCCCGGTCTGACCAGAATGATGTCATCTTTTTGCACTTCTTCGATCGGGATATCGATTTCTTTTCCGTCTTGAATAATCCGGGCTGTTTTCGCCTGGAGCCCGATGAGTTTTTTAATCGCTTCAGAAGTCTTTCCCTTCGCTTTTTCTTCCAGATACTTTCCAAGAAGCACAAGAGTGATAATCACTGCGGATGCCTCAAAATATAAATCTTTCTTCCCATTCAGTCCATTGTATAAGCTTAAAAAATAAGCAGCGCTCGTTCCCAGTACCACCAAAAGATCCATCCCCGCGCTTTTGGATTTGAGAGAATAAAAAGCTTTTTTATAAAACCTGAATCCGACCAGAAACTGCACCAAGCTAGCTGCTGCCAGCTGAAACCAAAATTCATGGAGAAACATAAAAGGTTGATGCGTAATCTGGAAACTGTCTTTCAGGATATGAAGTACCATTGCTGTAAAAAGCGGAAAAGAGAGCACAGCTCCGGAGACAAAAAGAATTTGGAGGATTTTTCTTTCTTTCTCACGAAGCTTTTTTTCCTGATCTTCTCCGCTTTCAATAAAAGCATGATAACCAATTGAATTAATTTTACGAACCACACTCTCTTTTTTTAATAACAAGGGGTTATACTCTAAAATTCCTTTTTTTGAAGAAAGATTGACCCTGAAATCTTTGACCCCTTCCAATTTAAGAATCTCTTTTTCAATTCTCGTACTGCAAGCGGCACAGGACATCCCCTCAATCAGGACCTCGATTTTTTGCTTTTCTTCTTCTTTCTTGTCTTCAAAAATTTCATAACCCATATTTTCGATTGTTTTTTGAATTTCTTCAAACCCCAGTCTGGTCTCATCAAAATCAATCTTCGCTTTTCCAGAAGCTAAATTGATAAAAACATTGTTGACTCCATCCATGGTTTTTACTTTTTTTTCTATTTTCAAAGAACAGGCGCTGCAGCTCATTCCTCCGATCAGAGTATGGATTGTTTTCATTTTTCCAACTCCGATTTTATTTTTTGATACTCCTGAGATGAAATCTCCCCTTTCGCATATCTTTTCTTGAGCGCATCCAGAGGTGTCTCTTCATACTGTGTTTTTTGATTCTTCTGGTAAATTGAAACAAAAACCCAGACAGCGCCCGCTACAAGTAAAATAAAAAGAAAAATCATAAGAATTCCTCCTCCGCCATTCATAAATCCGCCACCCATAAAACCAAATCTTTCCATGGTATTCCTCCTTTATTTCAGCATTTTATCGATTGTAATCATCAGTTCATCTATCACTTCCAGCTCTCCGTTTTGAATCTGTTCGGTCACACAGCTTTTCAAGTGCGCTTCCAGAAGGAGTTTTTTCACTCCGTTTAAAGCAGACTGGATAGAAGAAACTTGATTTAAAACATCATCGCAGTAAATGTCGTTATCGATCATTTTTCCCACTCCCCTCACCTGACCCTCTATCCGATTCAAACGGATAATCAGATCTTTTTTGAGTTTATCTGAATGATGGGCTTTTCTGCAATGTTCGCAAACCGGTTCTGCCATTTTCGCTCCTCCTTTTTAGGATACCCTACTACCCTATATTATAAATAATAATTTATTTTTTTAGAAAAACCAAATTTTTTTTTGGAACTTTTCAAAAAGATATATATTGAACTAATCAGGCTGTCGATTATTATTGAAATTAACT
>MIAO01000060.1:17451-26637 GCA_001829155.1 Spirochaetes bacterium GWB1_36_13
ATGATATACAGAACTGAATTTAAATTACAAATATTTTCAACCCGAAATTGTCATTGTCCGGCGCTTGTACTGAGCAAAGCCGGAGAATGACATGGATTTTTTGCAATTTAAAATTATTTCAGTATAACAAGATGATTGATGGAAATAGTTTTCAATAATCGACAGCCTGATAATATTTTTTTAAAGAATAAATCCCTGTTCGATAAAATCAGCTTCCGTAAAATCATTGAGTTTATCCCTCATTTGCGCCTCAGTCATATCAAGCTCATCCATAAATGAGGCGGCAATAATATCGATTTTTCGGACACAAAAGCTTTTTTTTTCGCTGTTATAAAAATAAACCGTATTCACCCCGTGATAGTACTCTTCCCAGAAATCATCATAGGAAAAAGCTGATTCTTTCATTCCCTGAATAATTTTATCCATAGTTTTTTGACTGATTTTTGCCATATTTTATCTCAATAATCAAAGATAAGGGCAGTTCTAAAAATAGAAAAAATCGTCATTTCGATGAGCGAAGAGAAATCTTTTTTAATATCAATATTTTAAGATTTCTCACTTTGTTCGAAATAACAGGAAAATTAATTTTTAGAACTCGCCATAAAAATCTTTTTCCTTTTTTTTCACCTATTTTTCAATTTTATAACCCCGTTGTTCCATAAGAAACATAAATTTCTTTCAACTTTTTTTCTTCATCCAGAACAAAAGCAATCTGCCATCTTTCTGAAATAAAAAGAGTCTTTGCTTTTTCAAGATCACAGTACAGATAATCAATTTTTTCAATCAACCGATTCATTTTTATAATTTTACTTTCTTCTACAAAAGAAGAGTTCATTTCCATCCTGCATGAAAACCCGTTTTTTTTCATCATTTCTTCCATTTTCACGACACTCGTTCCTACTGGAAAATAAATTTCTAAATCTTTTTTCATTTGAATCGTATCTTGAAGCAGTGGAAAAGAATGCAGATAAAAAAAAGATAAAAAAAATGAAAAAAGAAAGTCCGGCATTGCTCACCTCTTTATTTTAGCAATCCATTGTTCAAAATCAGGATATTTTATTTTTGCTTTTTCCATAATGGGAGTCGGATCATTGCAGAAATCTAAATTGTAATTGGCTTTGATCCATTTTCTAAACCGATTGCTTTCTTTTTTATTCTCTTGCGCATATTCATAAAAAGCACTGTCATAACCGATGTAATCACGATTGGAAGAAAGGATCAGCATAAAATCAGAAAAATTTTCAGCTAAAACAGACGATCCTTCTCCTTCGGAATCCAGAAAAACAATCGGGGCGTTTGAGGGTGTGATACCGTCTTGATAAAGCCAGAAAGCATAAAGCGAGCCCACTCCGTCAACTCCAAAAGGAAGCACCCTGGAATATCCTTTTTCTTTTTCCTGAAACCAGGCTTTTGCACACTCATATTTATCAGGCTGCAATTCAAACTCCCCCGCAAAAAAATACGGGTTTTTATCCCAGTATTCGCAGAGATCTGCCAGCATTTGAGGGACTTCATACTGATAAAAACATTTTTTTAACTCATCTAAAGTTTCACCCATAAAAAACTCCTTCTTGCACCTTCATTTAACTTCATTCAAATACTTATAAAATATAATGAAAAATAAATACAAAAAAATAATTTTTATTCATTTTAATTTACTGATTCAAATGACCATTTTTTTGCTTTTCAAAGTTTTTTTTTTTCAGTATCTTTATAGAGAGAGTTAAAATAATTTTATTGTTTTCACTCAATAAACACTCCTAAAAAGGCGCTATGAAACTAAAACTTTTTAAAAAAGTCATTGATTCTATTCTTTCTATTTACGAACTTCCTTGTCATATTGAGGAAAATAGAAAAGAAGAAACTTTATCTTACTCTCTTTTTCCAAATCTTATTTTTTTTCACAAAATAAAGGCTTTTACCATTCAAATTCAAAAAAATTTTTTTATCCTTGATATTTTAGGTTGGAAAATAATGGAAAAAATCGAAACCGAAGAATTTTCAGCCTATCAAGAAGTCTATCAATTGGAAGTATTTCAAATTATCGAAGATTTTTTTCAAAGAAAAATTAAAATAAAGCTTTTTCTCACCAGAGGGAAACCTTATCTCTGGGAAATTTACCGTTTAAATCAAGACGGGTGGAATCTTTTTCATAAATACAGAAAAAGCTTTTCTTTTCATAAAAAACATTTCATGGAACTCGATTTTGACAGTTTAAAAAATAAATAAAAAAGGATTTTTTATGGTGGATGTGAAAATTTGTGTTGGGACCAACTGCTCTTTTAAAGGCAGTCTGGATATTCTTGAATATCTGGAATCAGATGAAAGCCTTTCAGAAACGATCCGCATTTCGACTCATTCCTGCTTCAATAAAGCGTGTAAGCCTAATAACGCCCCCGTCGTTATGGTTCAGGATGAACTGATTCTGAAAGCGACACTGGATAAAATACTACTCAAAATCAGGGAAAAATTATAAAATGACCAACAGAGACTCTATTACACGCGGTTTATATACTGATGTTATTGATATCCGGCGGAAAGTTTTTGCCAGCGTAGCGGAAGTGATATTAAACTACGACCATAAAAATCCTTATGAAATCATCCATGAAATTTCAAAAATACCTTTTCAGATTATATCAAGAAAAGACCCGACCTACCGCTGCTGCGTTTATAAAGAAAGATCCATTGTAGCCGAAAGAATACGCTTGACTTTAGGGCTTCCCCTCTGGGAAGGGATTGAGAGCGGACACCTTTACAAAGGGATTGAAACTGTTTTAAAACCCCATAAAACAATTGAACTGCCTATTGTGAATGTCATGTCTGAAGCCTGTGAAAAATGTCCTACAAAAGCCTATGTAGTTACCAATAACTGCCGGAAATGCTTAGCCCACCCCTGCTCTGTGGTCTGCCCTGTGAATGCGGTTTATTTTTCAAAAGACAGCGCTGTTATTGATCAGGAAAAATGTATCAAATGCGGGAAATGCCAGCAGGCCTGTCCTTACAACGCAATTGTCAACTATGACAGACCTTGTGCGGCGGCCTGCGGGGTTGACGCGATAAAAAGTGATGAAACCGGAAGAGCAAAAATAGACTATAATAAATGCGTAAGATGCGGTCAGTGTATTGTCGCCTGTCCTTTTGGGGCTATTGCCGATAAATCCGAGTTTATTCAGATGCTGATTGCTTTAAAAGAGAAAAAAACCCTCTATGCAATTGTGGCTCCTTCCTTTTTAGGACAGTTTGGACCTCATGCGACCCCTGGAAATATTTTTTCCGCCATTAAAAAAATAGGATTTGGAAAAGTCATGGAAGTCGCTTACGGCGCTGATATCGCAACCCTTCAGGAAAGTAAAGAATGGTATCACAAAATTTATGAAGAAAAACAGGGATTTTTAGGCACTTCCTGCTGTCCGGCATGGGTTGACCTGGCTAAGAAAAATTTTCCGGAAACCGCTTCAAAAATTTCTGATTCTTACACCCCTATGGTAGCCACAGCAAAAGCAATCAAAGAAAACGATCCAAATGCTATCGTTACTTTTATAGGTCCCTGCGTTGCTAAAAAAGTGGAAGCGCTCCGTCCGGAAGTTTCTCCTTTCGTCGATTTTGTCATTACTTTTGAAGAACTGGCATCGGTTTTTGTCGCTATGGACATAGACTTGGCAGATATTACTGAAAATGAAGTTCTTGAAGACGCTTCCGGTTCTGGTCGAAATTATGCTGTCAGCGGAGGAGTAGTCGATGCTCTTAAAATCAATGTGTTAAAAGAACATCCCGATGCTGATATCCGCATTGAGAAAGCGGATTCGCTCCATGACTGCAAAAAAATGCTTCTTCTTGCAAAAGCCGGAAAACTGAACGCAAATCTGATCGAAGGAATGGCATGTCCCGGAGGATGTGTCGGCGGACCTGGAATTTTAAGCCCGATCCGGAGAACCAGTGTGGAAGTTTCCCAGTTTGCAAAGGCTTCTTCTTACTACGCTTCTTATGAAAACCCAAAAATAAATCAACAGGAGGAAAAATGAACTCTAAACTCAAAAGATTTTCATGGATCACTATTCCAGTCCTTTCTTTAGTACTGGTCTTATGCAGCCAAGAAAAGAGTTTTTTAAAAAACTTCAGTTTCAGCACCAAAAACGAAGTTGTCGAAAAAGACTCTTCATCATTGGACAGTGCATTAAAACTCCAGCAGACCTTGAGGAATATATCCAGCTCTATTTCTCCTTCCGTCGTCAATATCCGTACGGAGAAAATGGTAAAAACCCAATCCCGCGCCAATGATTATTTCAATGACCCGTATTTTAAGAAATTTTTCGGCGACCAGTTCGGCGACAATGACCAGCAGCAAAAGCAGCAGGCTCTGGGCACTGGAATTATTATCAGCGAAGACGGATATATTATCAGCAACAACCATGTCATTGCAGGTGCCGATATTATTACAGTGTATCTCTCAGATAAAAGAAATTTTAAAGGACAGGTCATCGGAACAGATGAAAAAACAGATATTGCCCTGATTAAAATTGATCCGAAAGACACAAAACTGCCTGTCGCTCCTTTAGGAGATTCCAATGACATTCAAGTCGGCGATTTTGCCATCGCAATCGGCAACCCCTTCGGGCTCAACTGGACATTTACTTTCGGGGTTGTGAGCGCTACGGGAAGAACCGACGCGATTGATGAAAACGCTCCCTATAAAAGCTATATTCAGACCGATGTTTCCATCAATCCAGGAAATAGCGGCGGACCTCTTTTAAATATAAAGGGGCAGGTTATCGGCGTCAATTCCGCTATCTACTCTACTACCGGCGGCTCAATCGGAATCGGGTTTTCAATCCCTATCAATATTGTCAAAAATGTGGTCAGCCAGCTGATTGAAAAAGGAAAAGTAGAACGGGGATACATTGGAGCCTTTATTCAGGATCTGGATGAAAAACTGGCAAAATACTATAAACTTTCAAAAATTGAAGGGGTCATTCTCACCAATCTTGAAAAAAACGGACCTGCTGAAAAATCAGGCTTAAAACCGGGAGATGTGGTTCTGGCTGTCGAAGGGAAAAAAGTAGAGAACACTTCTCAGCTTATTTCAATGATCAGCAATACGCCTCCGGGAGAGACTTTAAAATTCAGCATTATCCGGGATGGGGATAAAAAAGAAATTTCTGTGAAAATCGGACTCAGGGAACAGAATGTCAACGGGTTTCAAGACTCAGGAAAATACTGGCTCGGCATGCAGTTCGGCAATTTAGATTCTTACCGGGAACAGTTTAAAATTCCGAAACGAATCAACCGAGGCATTGTCATTGTGGATGTGAAGAATGAATCAGTGGCCGCTGAAGTGGGACTTCAACCTGGAGATCTGGTGGATATGATCAATAATGAATCGATTGGAAGTCTTGAAGAATTTTCAAGCTTTATCGCCAAAAACTCGAAACAAAAAGAGTTTTTGCTCCGAGTGATCCGCATGAACCGTATCTATTTTATCGTTCTCGAAAACAAATAAGTTATCTAAAAGTTAGGGAACAACGATCGTTGTTCCCTAACAATATTAATACCCCAGGCGGAAAACCGCCGGGGGATAGTTTTAGAAAGATTATTTCACTCTTCTTAATACTGTTACACAGTTAGTTGCCGCAGAACCGCCGACATTGAGAGTAACACCGATTTCAGGCTGTCCTTTTGTTGGAACTGCTCCAATCGGATCTCCTACTAATTGTTTGTAAATCAGAGTATGCATAGAAGCGCCAGTAGCTCCAACCGGGTGTCCTTTTGCTTTTAAGCCGCCTGAAATATTGACTGGGCATTTGTCGGTTCTGGTAAACTTTCCATCCATATAGTCATATCCGGCTTTTCCGTCTTTTGAAAGTCCAAGCGCCTCGGTACAAAGAAGCTGATTAATTGTAAAACAGTCATGAACTTCTGCAAGATCGAGATCGGAAGTAGAGATTTTTGCTTCAGCGAAAGATTTCTTGACTGCTTCTTTAGCCGCAAGAAGTTCGTGCATATTGGTTCTTTTGCTGATCGGCATAAACTCTTCTGCGTGTCCGATTCCAGCAATTTCTACGATTTTTGATTTTTTCATTGCTTTTGCATTCTCTGTGGTTGTAATCACCATAGCCGCCGCTCCGTCAGTTACCAGTGAACAGTCATGGAGTCTTAAAGGGAAAGCGATCATTGGGTTAGACCCTTTTCCCTCATCAGGCATTCCAAGGATTTCAGCCGCTGTTTTAGGTCCATTTTTCTGATGCGCCAAAGGATTTTCAGCTGCATTCAAATAACCGAGAGCTGCTACAGTCGCAAGCATTTTTCGAAGTTCTTCATCTGAAAGATTATAAAATTTTTGATATCCTTTTGCATATTCAGCAAAAAGACCTGGGAAAGTCATTCCTTTTGCCCCTTCTTCAGGAAAATAAGATGATGCTGCAAGAGTAGCAGTCATATCTTTAGTTCCTAAAAGATTCATCTTTTCAACACCGACAACCAGAATGTTTTTATATCGACCGGATTCGATTGCATAAACCGCATCATAAAGAGCAACTGAACTGGAAGCGCATGCTGCTTCAGAACGAGTCATTGGTTTAAACCGGAGAGCCGGATCAATTTCAACTCCCAGAGGGGCAATGTGTTCCTGATTGACAAATCGGGAAGGAGAACAAGAACCAAACCAGACCGCATCGATATCTTTTGCAGAAAGACCTGAGTCTTTAATTGCGCCTTGACCTGCTTCGATCAAAAGGTCATAAAAAGACTTTAAATCGGTGATTTCTCCTGTTTCTTTGTTTCTTTTCACAAAAGAACCGAATTCTGTGTTATAAGCTCCAATAATGCTTACTTTGCTCATAAAACCTCCCTGGTTTCATTATAAATTTTTTTAGTACACAAAAAAATAAACATTATCCTAGTGTTAAAGTCAAATTTTTTTTACAGGAATCTGGATTTCCACCAGAAGATTTTTATCAGAATGAGTAAAGGCAAGACTTTTGATATAAAGTTTGATAGGGGCTCCTATTTCTTCGTAATGATTTTTCTTGATCCATTCTTTCATTTGACGGTAAGCGGTCAAAGAAGCCTGGTGATTCCCCCAGTAAAGTGTGGAAACAAACAACCCGCTTGAAATAATTTGTATATTTTGAAAATATTTTTCTTCCTTTTGAGATAAAAGACATCCCATTTCCCATAAAGTGTTGTCAGGATTTTCAAAATTTTCATGAAAAATAATCAGATAAGGTCCCTGAATATGAATTGAATTACTCTCTGCCAATTTCTGAATCTCTCTGACCTGAATTGCCACTGAATTGAAATGAAAAGACTTTTTTTCTTTGATGGAAAGAATTTTTCTTTCAGGCTGTGCTTTCAGTTCTACATAAAAATCGGAAAAATCCTGAATATTTTTTTCTAAAAAAGAAATCTGGCTAAAAAGCTCAATCCGGTGTTCAAGGTCTTCTTCCATTTTCTTTAGTCTTTCAATTTCTTTACTGATTTCAGATTTTTTTTTCTTGCAGAGATTTTGAATACTTAAAACACTTTCTCTTTCTAATATTTTTTTAATTTCTTCAAGTGAAAATCCAATTGACTTTAAATCTTGTATCATAGAAATAATAAAAACCTGCTCGGTTTTATAATAACGATAGCCGGTATTCGGATCTGAAAAAACGGGTTTAAAAAGATTGATTTTATCATAATGACGGAGTACCCGGGATGAAAGATTGCAGATACAAGATATTTCCCCGACTGTCAGGAGATTTTTCTCTCTCAAAATAGAACCGTCCTAAAAAAGATGAAGAAAATTTAATGAAAAAAACAGGCAGAAAAAACTGCCTGTTTTAAAAAGAAAATGTTATACCATTTTTACGATAACGGTTGTTCCCATTCCTCCACCGATGCAAAGAGAAGCAAGCCCTGTTTTTTTACCGGATTTTTTCAGTTCATGTAAAAGAGTAACCAAAATTCTTGCTCCGGATGCCCCGATTGGGTGACCCAGTGCAATAGCTCCGCCATTGACATTGACTTTGCTCATGTCAAGTTTTCCGATGCCTTCTTTTTCAAGACCTTTGACAACTGCAAGAGACTGAGCCGCAAAAGCTTCGTTTAATTCGAAAAGGTCGATATCAGAAAGTTTCATGTTTGCTTTTTTCAATGCTTTGGCAATAGCAGGAACCGGTCCGTATCCCATGATGGAAGGATCAACTCCTCCTGAACCATATTCAACGATTTCAGCAATAATCGGAGCGCCAAGCTCTTTTGCTTTTTCTTCGCTCATAATCACAAGCGCTGCTGCTCCGTCATTGATTCCGGATGCATTTCCAGCTGTTACGCTTCCGTCTTTTTTGAAAGCGGGTCTGAGTTTTCCAAGCCCTTCAAGACTTGATTTCGGATTATAGTGTTCATCAGTATCAACTACAGTGGTTCCTTTTTTGGTTACAATTTCAACTGGAACGATTTCATCTTTAAATCTTCCGGATTCAATTGCTTTTTTTGCTTTTTCCTGAGAATTTTGAGAAAATTGATCCTGCTCTTCTCGGGTCAGTTTAAACTGATCAACCAGATTTTCAGCAGTAATTCCCATGTGATAGCCGTTGAAAATGTCTGTCAATCCGCCGAAAACCATCTCGTCAATCAATTCAGTATTTCCCATTCTTGCGCCCCATCTTGCTTTAGGAGCAATGTAGGGAGCCTGGCTCATATTTTCAGTTCCTCCGGCAATCACAACATCCGCGTCACCCGCTTTGATAATTTGAGCTGCAAGAGAAACACTTCGAAGTCCTGAACCGCAGACTTTGTTAATCGTCATAGTAGAAACTTCAGCAGGAATTCCGCCTTTAATCGAACACTGTCTTGAAATGTTTTGTCCAAGACCTGCTTGAAGAACGCATCCAAAAACAACTTCATCTACATTCTTTCCTTCGATTTTAGATCTTTTGAGAGCTTCTTTAATGACAGTAGCTCCAAGATCAGCTGCAGAAACATCTTTTAAACCGCCGCCGAATGCGCCGATTACTGTTCGGACTGCCGCAGTAATAACAACTTTTTTCATAACATTCTCCTTGTGTTAAGGTTTAATTTATGCATTTAAAAATAATAAAAATATTGGAAAATTCATAAAGATTAAGAATAAAATCTAAAAAAAAGGTAGCAATTTTTTTTTGTGGCAAGGATTAGGAATCTTTGTTCTATCAATCTGTTTGCCAACCC
>MIAO01000061.1 GCA_001829155.1 Spirochaetes bacterium GWB1_36_13
AACCCCGTTGGGAGTGGTAATCGGACCTGAAATAATTTCGACCTGATGGTTTTTCAGGTGTTTTTCTGTTTCAAGAATATTGTCTGTGTAAAATCCGATCGAAATCCCTTCTCCCTGAAAAGGTTTTGCTTCAGGATCGAAAATAAACTCAATCTGGCTCCCGTTTTTGTCTTTCAGAAAGACAATTTTCATTCCCGGACGGGGAGAAAACTGCCGGGTTTTCTCAAACTCCAGTACGGTCTGATAAAACTGAACCGATTTTTCAAGCTCCCGGGTCATGACTGTAATCAATCCAATGTTCATAGGTAGCTCCTTTTTTTATTATTCAAAATATTTTCGAATCACTTTTAAGTCTTCTCTCATATCCTTTTCAGGGACTTTCATTTTGATATGCTCAAATAATTCCCGATGGCATTTTTTGAATTTTTTCCCGCTTTTGCAAAAACAAGGGGCATTAGGTGCTATTTTATGGGTTGTGAGAACTGTTTCAAGAATATTTGAAATTATTTTTAAATCCTTTGTATTGAGTTCTTTTTGATAAAAATCAACAATTCCTTCATCGCCGAATAAACGATCTCCGCTCACCCATTCGCCAAATTGATCAAAAAAAAGCTGACGGGATAAAAAAGGGATAATAAGGGTTTCAATCAAATAAATGACTTTGAGCCCTTTTTTGATATGAAAAATCTCATCGTATTTAAAGCAGAGTGCAAAACTCCCGTCTGAGTTCATGTGTCTTGCCGAATCGACAGGGATTTTTCCTTCTTTTTCATACACTTTTGGAAACTCATAAGGATAATCATCGGGGAAAACAATTTCTACTAAAAAATTCCCGTGTTCATCCCCATTTTGATCGATTACTCTGAGGCGTCCCGTAAGCCTTATTTTCCCCTCATTTTCCTCAAAAACCAGATGACGATAGTGCTCAAAAAGAGAAATTTTTTCATTAAAATAAAGAAGCGGATTCGTTTCATACCACCGGCTGATAGGAGCCTCCCTTATTTTTTTCAATTATTTCTTCTAAAAAATTGACTGCATTTTCTACATATTCATAGCATTTTTCAATCATATTGTTTGATTTAAAAACTTCCTGTCCTTCGGGGGTTGATAAAGCGCAGCCGTTTAAGAGTTTTTTGCAATTGATTGAACCATATTTAGCTTCAAACTGATGGATGAGATTCCTGACTTTGGCATAAGTGTCGTCTTGTTTTTCTTTCCCGTCATTTTCGCCTCTGCCGAAAAGAAGGCTTAAAACCAGAATACTCCCTGTGAGAGCGCCGCAGACTTCCTGTTTCCGCCCCATTCCACCGCCGAACCCGGTTGCCAGTTTCAGGGCAGAATCTTTTGTAAGATTGAGTTTTTCACAAAAACTGGATACGACAGACTGGGCACAGTTATACCCTTGTTTGAATTGATTGACAGCAGTCTGAGAATAAGTCATAGTCGGTCTCCTGTTTGATAGAAAGTGATTTTATTTAAAATATACTAAACTAATTATAGAATGACCGCCTGTAATTCTGGCTTTTATTTACAAAAAAACAGAATCTGTAATTTAATTGTTTTATTTTCAATAGATTACCGCCTTCGCGGGAATGACAAAGAAAATATAAAAATCAGTTAAAGTACAGTATAAATACGGGGTGGTCTAAATTGGGATTTTATCTATACCCGGTTAAAAATTAATCTAAAATTAAAAAATAATAAAAAAAAGACTTGAAAAAAAAAGAATAAAATATTTATTTTAAGTAAATAAAAAAGATAAAAAAAATAAGTTTCGGGGCATTGATGGAAAAAAAAGGAATCCGCCATTACAAGTTTATTGAAAAAATAGCTGAAGGCGGAATGGGAATTGTTTATCAGGCGCTGGATGAAAAAAGCGGTCAGAAAGTTGCAGTAAAAACGCTGAAAACCAGTATTGATATTTATAATGAAGCGTTTATCCGGTTTAAAAAAGAAGCGGATGTCCTTCAGAAACTCTCTCATCCCAATGTTTTAAAATTTATTGATTTTATTGAAGATGACGGAAAAGTTTATATTGTTACTGAATTTCTGGATGGGAAGAATTTAAAATACCATATCAAAGAGAAAAACTTTAACCTTAACCAGAAGGTCGAAATTATTCAAAAAATCGCCGCTACTTTAGATTATGTGCATTCTCAGGGCATTATTCACAGAGATATGAAATCCAGCAATGTGATTCTTGTGGGTGAAAGAGAGCCCAAGATCCTTGACTTCGGTCTTGCGAACCTGATGAATTTTCAAAAAATCTTCGGGCAGTCGGACAATATAGCCGGAAGTTTTGCTTACATGTCTCCTGAGCAAAGCGGAATTTTAAAAAGAAATATAGACAACCGTTCGGATCTTTATTCGCTGGGAATTCTTTTTTATGAACTGATGACAGGAGAACTTCCTTACCAGGCAAAAGAAATCGGAGAGCTGATTCATCAGCATATCGCCAAAATTCCGGTTGAACCTGGAAAAATCATTCAAAATCTTCCCTCTCTTATCAACGCTATTATATTAAAACTGATGAAAAAAGATCCGGACGACCGTTACCAAACCGCTTTCGGGCTTTCAGAGGATTTGAGAAAATATCTTTTATCTCCGGAAAAAGAAAAAATTTCTTTTGAGCTTGGGAAAAAAGACAAGCTGAAAAACTTAAATTACAGCCCTGTATTGGTGGGGCGAAAAAACGAGATCAAACAGATTCAGGAAAAAGTAAAAGCGCTTGCAAAAGAAAAAGGTTTTTTAGATGTGGTCATCGGAAAATCAGGAATGGGAAAAAGCCGTCTGGTAAATGAAGCCCAGAAAGCCGCTTCTTTAGAAAAATGTATTTTTATTTCCTGCCGCTCAGAGGAAAAAGACGCGCATTCTCCTTTTCAGCCTTTTATTGAAGCGGTTCGAAAACTCATTGATATTTACGAAAAAATGCCTAAAAAAATGAAAGAATCTATTTACTCCTGCATCCGGGAAAAATTGGGAAAAGAGGGGCAGATTCTGGTCAGACTGATTCCCCAGCTTGAAATTCTTTTGGGAAAAGACGAGAAACAGAAGTTTGAAAATGAAGAAGACCTCCTTTTTTTAAAGCTGAAAGAACTTTTACAAAGCTTTTCATCTAAAAAGCTTCCTCTGATCCTTGCTTTTGAAGATATTGACCACTGGGATGAAGCGAGCCTTCTTTTTTTAGATTATTTTCTGCCTGCGATCAATGAAAAAGGGCTTTTTCTCATTCTTTCCTGCAGGGAAGAAAAAATTCAGTCTTTAAAAAAAATCTATGAACATTTTATTCATATGGCAAAGGAAAACCATGCCGCAATTTTAAATCTCCGGCCCATGAACGATGAAGAACTCCAAAACTGGATCGTGGAAATCTTTGACCTTTCCCGAACCGGGCTCAATGTTTTAGCATCGAGGCTGAATGAAACAGCGCAGGGAAACCCGCTTTTAATCCTTGAAAACATTAAAACTCTGGTGGAAGAAAATGTGATTGTCCAGAAAAATGACGAGTGGGTTTTGGATCAGGAAAAATTAACCACTTTTCAGTTCAGCTCTTCTTTGATTGATAAATATTTAAACCGGATTAAAAAATGTTCCGAATCAGTGCTGACAACCCTTAAATTCGCTTCGATTTTAGGAAAAAACTTTGATTTTGAAATGCTTTATTCGATTCATACTTCCAAAGACAAAAAAATGAAAATGGAGCTTCTTCTTGAAAATCTTCAGGAAGCATTGAAAGACGAGCTGATCAATGAAAACCTGACCGAACGAGGTGAAATTTATTATTCTTTCAATCATGAAAAAGTAATTGATGCGCTTCTTTCCCGTCTTGAAAAAGACAAAATACGGGAACTTCACAAGACAGCGGCGGCGGTTTTTGAAAAAGATTACAAGAAAAGCGACCGGGTTTATCAGCTGGCTTATCATTATCTTAAAGCAGGAATCGATAAAAAGGCTTACCAATACAACTATGAGGCGGGTAAAAAATCCGAGTTAAGTTATTCTTTTAAGTCAGCTTTAAATTTTTATCAAAATGCCTATCAGATCCTTGAAAAAATGAAATCCAGTTCTAAAGACCACATCGAATCTAAAATTGTGATTGCTCTGGATATTGCAAAAATCAATTTTCAGATGGGAGAATTGAAAGCCAATATCGAGCTTCTGGAAAAAATACTGCCTGAAGCCAAAAAGATAGAAAATCAGGAAGCAGTCGTAAAAATCCTTTATTTTCTCGGGAAAAACCACTATTTTCTGGGCGACCAGCAAAAAGCGATGCAGTTTTACTATCAGGTGATTCCTCTGGCAGAGTCCCTTAATCTTCCTGAGTTTTTAGGGATTCCCTATGCGGCTTTGGGCAGGGCTTTTTGTTATATTGCCCATTTTAAGGAAGCGGTTCAGTACATTGAAAAAGGTCTTCCCATGCTTCCGGAAAACGAAAAACTGGAACTGATCTATTCGCTCGGCATTCTGGCGCAGAGTTTTTCTGCATTGGGCGAAAAGAAAAAAGCCTTTGACACCATAGAAAAACTGAAGAAAAAATTTGCTTCTGAAAAAGATATTTTATTCCAGCTTTATCTTCAATTTTTTGAAGCTTCGGTTATGAGTATGGTGGGCAATCCGAAACAGGCGATGATTGAAAGCGAGAAAGTCTATGAAATGGCAAAAGAACTGAAAAATCCAAGCATTGAAATCAACGCTCTTTTTAGTATCAGCCGGAGTTTTGCATGGCAGGGAAAGTTTGATGAGGCTTTAAAATACGGGAGCCGGGGAATTGAGCTTGCGAAAGAATACAATTTAATGTTCGGACTTTTCATGATTCTTTTCAATCAGGCTGAAATCCTTGCTATGACGGGAAATATTGCAAAAGCGAAAAAAACATACGAAGAAAGCCTTCAATGGGTGGGCATATCCAATCCGAATCTGGTGGATCATTTCAAGAACCGCCTCAGCGCTGTTTTTGAAGTCTATTCCCTTGAGCCTGATTTTAATAAAGCTCTTCAGTTTGTGGAAGAGGCGACCCGGAAAGCGGAATCACTGGGTGAAGAATACGAACTTTTTGCAGCCTACAGCTATCTCTCAAAAGCAGGGCTTTTCTGGCGGATGGAAAGATATGATGAAGCGCAGATTTTTTATGAAAAGGGAGTGGAGATTTTAAAGAAAAAAGATCTTCAGAATGATTTAGAAGCGGCAAAAATTTTAAAACAGCGTTTCGGAACAAAAAATGATTTTACGCATACTCATTCAGAGAGCCATTTCCGTTCTGACTATAGCGTTACATTTACTCAAAGCGCAAACCAGACCGAGTTTTCCTATCACAGGCAATTAAAATATTTATTAAAGCTGGCTGAACAGCTTTCTCAGGTTTATGAGCTGGAATCTCTTTTTCCAAAAATCATGGCGCTGGCGATTGAAGTTTCAGGAGCCGAACGCTGTATTCTTTTTCTTTATGAAAGCCAGAAAAGACGGAAGACAGACGAGAAAAAACTCGTGGTTAAAGCTTGGAAGTCAATCGATCCTGAAGAAGAAAACTCTGAAATCGGGTATTCTGAGATGATTTTGGAAAAAACTTTAAAATCAGGAAGAGGGGTTTTGGTCATTGATGCCCAGGATGAGCTGAAAGAAGATGAAAGTGTTTTCAGGCTGAATATGAAGTCTGTTATTACAGTCCCTCTTGCTATGTCCGGCAAGATTTTAGGAGCCATTTATCTGGACAACCGTCAGGTAAAAGGGCTTTTTACCGAGGAAAATTTTGAATTATTAAAAGCTTTTGCTATTGAAGCCGCTATTTCAATTGAAAATGCAAGGCTTTATCAGGAAGTTCAGAAAAAAGCCATGGCATTGCAGGAAATGCAGATCGCAAAAGACATTCAGACTTCGATTCTGCCCACAATCAAAGAAATTCCTGAATATGAAATCAGCGCTTTTATGAGAACCGCTACAGAGGTAGGGGGCGATTATTACGATTTTTATCTGGATGAAGCGCCTTTTTTTGCGGTTTTTGGAGATGTTTCCGGCCATGGGTTGAAATCAGGGCTGATTATGATGATGGCAGAGGTTGCTTTCAATACTATTATGACAGACAAGACGATGAGAGAAAAAGATATCGATGTGCTTTATCAGGCGATTAATACCGCCTTGTATAAGAATATTCAGGAAAGACTGACCCGCAAAAGCAAGATGGGGGATCAGTATTCGTATATGTATATGACATTCAGAATCTGCCGGTTTGATCGGGAGGGTAATCTCGAGATGTTTGGGAACGATCATGCAGAACCTTTTATAGTCAGGGCTAAAGACGGGAAAAAAGAAAAAATCGAATCTTCCGGATTTCTCCTTGGAATGATGGAAGAAGCAACTCTCAAAGGAAAAATCCATAAAAAGAAACTGGACCCAGGGGATCTTCTGATTTTTTATTCCGATGGAATTACGGAAGCAAAAAATTACACAAAAGAAGAAGCCTATGAAAAAGACATTGAAAGAAAGATGTTTGGGGAAGAAAAATTATTTCAGATTATTCAGAAAAACCGTCATCTCCCGCCTGAGGCAATTATTCAGGAAGTGATGAATGGAGTGGATTCATGGATGGCGGAACAGGAAGACGATATCACCATCGCTGTTATTAAAAAAAGATAGAGGCGGAAATGAATAAAGACTACTGCCGTTGTACTTATCAGGGGTGTCAAAGACATGGAAACTGTCGTGAATGCATTCGCTATCACCGGGATGACAAGGAATTTCCAGCTTGTTTTTTTTCAGAAGAAGGGGAAAAAACATTTGACCGTAGTTGGGAAAATTTGAAAAAAAACTATCGATATGAGTAATATATATTGAGTATTAAAACAAAATTAAATGAAATTAAGGGAATCTTTTTCCCTCTTACCAGTATTCGTAAAAAATTAATTCTTTTAATTTTTTCAATTATTTTCCCGCTGATGCTCATGACCGGAGCTCTTTTGAGTTATTTTTTTTACCAGCTTCGGGAAAATATCTATGAACAGGTAGAAAATGAAAGGGCTTTAGTTGTGAGGCAGTATCAAAAAGAACAGGATAAAGCCCTGGCGTTTGCCAAATTAATTTCCCAGACCCCTGAAGTTGTTACGGGAACTGAAACGGGAAATGTGAAGATAATACAAAACTCTTTCACAATGCTTTCCAAACATCTGGACGCATCTTTCATGACAATCCATGACTGGAAGGGGCGTTGTCTGGGTAAGAGTCATAGTCCAAACGACCCGCATCAAAATGAAAAAGAAATAGATTATGTGAAAAAAGGGCTCGAAAAACAAAAACCCTTAAAAATGAACGCTTCTACCCATGAAGGGATGGTAATTTTATCTTCTTTTCCTATTTACAGGGAGAATGATCAGAAAGAATTCATCGGTATTGCGGCGGTGGGGTATATTTTAAATCAAAATTTTGCGCTCCGGCTGAAAGAAAAACCGGAAAGCCATGTTTTTTTTGTTTTTCAGGATAGAATTATCAGTTCATCGATTGAAAATTATCCGGATTTTTATAATATTGAGTCAATTCTTGAAGAAAACGCTCAAATCAATCACAAGACAATTGATGTAGAAGATAAAAAATACATGCTTTCAAAAATTCCTTTGATTCATGATCAGGATGAATCGCTTTATATTCTTCTGGCAGTCGATATTACAAAGGAGAGAAGAACTATTCTTGTGACCCGCTGGATTGTGAGTCTTTTTTTTATCATCAGTCTTTTTATCAGTGTATTTTTTGCCGGAAAAATGTCAAAAAAAATAACCCGTCCGATTTACAACCTGATGGAAACTTCAAAAAAAATATCTTATGGGGACTATAGTGTCCGCTCAGAGGTGAAAAGTCGTGATGAAATAGAAGTGCTTGGAAAAACTTTTAACCTGATGATCGGAAAAATAGAGGAAATTATCGGGAGTCTGGATCTGAAAGTAGAAGAACGGACCCAGCAGCTTCATCTGACTCTGGAAGAAAAAAAAGTCCTTTTAAATAAAATCGATCAGGAATTTCAAATCGCGAAAAAAATTCAGCAGAACCTGATTCCTAAAAAATGCCCTGATGTGGATTCAATGAAAATTGCCGCTTTTTATAAACCGATGGAAGAATTGGGAGGGGATTTTTATGATTTTGTCCTTCTGGAAGAAAATAGAAAGATAGGAATTTTTATTTCAGATGTTTCAGGACACGGCGCACCGGCAGCGCTTATTACCAGCATGATCAAGACTCTGATTGAAACAGCGGGAGAAAACAGGCTTTCCCCCAGCCTTCTTTTGTCTTATGTCAATGATAAGATTTCCGGGCAGACCAACGGGCATTTTCTGACTGCTTTTTACGGGCTTTACGACACGGAAACAAAAAAAATGACCTATGCCAGAGGGGCGCACAATTTTCCTTATCTGATTCGAAATAATGAAGTCATAGAGGTTCGATCCAAAGGAAAAATTATTGGTGTCATTGACGGGGAAGTTTTTGAAGAAAGAGAAATTGAACTGAAAAAAGGAGACAAAATTCTTTTTTACACAGACGGTCTGACTGAAGCGCAAAATCATGTCAATGAAGATTTTGAGAACCATCTTGAAAAATTTATGCTGGATTATGCGCATCTGCCGATTGATGATTTTTTGAATAATATTTATTATCAGCTGGTATTATTTAAAGGGAATGAAAAGTTTTTGGATGATGTTTGTATTGTCGGGATTGAAATCCTTCTTTGATTTTTTTTGTAAAGAAATGAAAAAGATAGTATTTTTTAAGGATGAAATTTTTATAAACAGGTGGAGTATCATGAAAAAGATCATTCTATATTTATTGATTTTGGTTCCAGTATTTGGATTCTCTTTAGAAAAATCAATACCAAAGGATTCTTACTATTTCGGTTTTTCTTTAAACCAGAAAAAAATGAAATCAGCGTTTCAAAAAATTTTAATGCAGAATGTCTATCAGATGGCGTTAAAAGAAATGGCTTCTGCTTCTGTTGAGGAAATCGGATTTGATTTTATCAACGGACCTATGGAATCAATCGGGTTGGATCCAAAAGGTTATTTTGAGATTATTTTCAATGAAGAGAAAGATTCAGGGGTTATTCTCCTGACAGCGGCAAATTCAAAAGATTTTATTGCGGGAATCAAAAAAAGCCTTTCGAAGAAATGGGGTAAAGTAGAAGAAAGCAATGAAGGAAATTTTAAGAAAATTTTTACAAAAAACCCGAGCTACAGCTATCAATCTTTTTATTATTATACAAAAAGCAGTACTCAGATCATCCTTTCCGATCGGGCAGAGCATCTTAAGGACTTTCAGGAAAGCCAAAAAGAGGATTTAACTTCTTCTTTGTATGATACTTTTGTAAAAGAAGTAGAAGAAAAAAATCCCTTGTTTTTTTTCTATGTTCAAAACAACCCGCAATTTCAGCAGATGTTTTCTCTGCCGAAAGAAATTACTGTTTTTGAAAAAGCCTTAGGTTTTGTTGATATTGAAAATAAAAAACTCAATCTTGCTGTTTATCTGGATAATCCTGATAAAAAAAATCTGGAAATGAATCTTCCGGGATTTTTAAAAGACAATCCTCTTCTTTTCCTTTTTACAGATTTTAATCCTCAGGTTTTGGAAAGTCTGGGAAAAAATATGGGTGATCCGGAGCTTGATATGATGATGGGAAGCCTTAATCTGAGTCAGAGTCTGGGCGACAGAGCTTTTTTTATTGTCAATGATTTGAATTATATGGAAATCATGCAGGGGTCTTTTCAGAATTTATTAATGGGAGCAGGGTTTTTAGTCAAAGACTCAATGCCTTATAAAAATCTTTTTGAAATGCTTTTAGGGCAATTGGCTCTTGGCGGAAAAAATGCTGAAATGCCGAAAGGCGGGAAAGAAAATTTCAATAATCTGACTATTTATAAAGTTGAAAACCTGAAAACTGATTTTTCTCCGATTGGAATGAATTTTTATGCTGCCATTCTCGGTGATTATGTCATAGTGTCGATTAACAAAGACTATCTTAAAAAAATGATTCAAAATTATACTGATCAAAAAATGCAGCTGCAGTTTCCAGTTTCAGAATCGAATCTTTTCTTTTTTATGAACTGCAAGGAGATTGTTAGAAAAGTCAGTATGTTGGCGATGCTTCAGCAGCAGGGAGTGAATGTGAATAATTTTGAGTATTTTTATGGAAAAGTGGAAAAATCAACATCTGATTATATCAAGATGATGTTTACTTTTTCTTTTATGAATTAATAATAAGGAAATTTTATGAAAAAAATATTTTTTGATAATTCTTTTACAGAATTTGTTGACCGGGAAGATGTTGATTTTTTTTATGAACTTTTGATTCTTTTTTATGATTACAATCAAAATGTTGTTGAAAAAGAAGATGAAGAGATGTTTCAGTATATTTTGAAAGAGTTTGAACTCATTAGAAATATTCCTGAAGAAATTGAAAAACAGGGAGAGGATCTTTCGCATCTGACACCGGAAGGGCTTTACGATTATGTTAAAAATGTCGTTGAGATCATGATAGAAGACGCAATGCCGGCAGGAACTGAAAATCTTCTGGGAGGTCTTTCCGCCAGAGTCGCTTTGGGGCTTGGAATGAAGTATGAGGATGAAGTAGATAAAGATGATGAATTGGTCGAAGTTATCTATGAAGCAGATAAAGATGAATTTGCTTTTTCAAATTTTGTGCTTGCGGAAGATTTTGATGATCTTGAAGAATCGGAAGAAGAAGAGGATGAATTTTATCCGGACAACAGCCGGAATTGATTTTTAAGAAACAAAAAGAAAGAGAAGTGTGAATGAAAAATTGAATTCCGAATCAAGATTTTTAGACCTTCTCTTTTTCTTTTTGAATAAAGGCCAGATTCGGTGAATTTTGAACTAAAAATACTCATTACCCTAATTTTTCTTGTCTATCTGATATATTTTTCAGTTTCTAAAAATTATATTAAAACCTTTATGCCTTTTATGTTTATGGGGTATCTGATCGGACCTTTTGGATGGAACCTGATTGATACTTCTGTAAAAGAAATTATTTACTTGTTTATCGCTTTTTCGCTTTTCATTCTGGGAATGCAGATGGGGCGGGGGCTGAATCAGAAATTCTGGAAACAGTTTCCGGTTGAGCTTTTTTTTCAGAATGTCATTGAAAAAATGATTCTCATGAGTGTTTTCCTCCTTTTCTTTTTTTTGGTCATTCCTTCTTTTCAGACGGTTCACCTTCCTTTAAGCTTTCCTTTTTATGTTTCGATTGGAGCTTTTTCTTTTTCTTTTTTGTTTTTTAAATTTGTTGCTCCAACAATGAGAAAACAATTTTTTTCTTATTATGAAATTAATAATTTGATTATTATGAGTTTATTTATTATTTTTCAGTTTTTTGTCAATCCTTCGAAAAACGATCTGGTTTATTACCCTGTCAGTATTAAGCTGCTTTCGATCTTTATTATTGGGTTAATGCTTCTCATTCTATTGAAACTGAAAATGAAAAATACAAAAATGATTCACATTTTTTTACTGAGTCTTATTTTTATCAGCGCAGGTCTTTCAGATGTTTTAGGTTTTTCTCCAATGCTTTTAGGGTTTGGAGTCGGGCTTGTTTCTAATTATATGACAGTTGAAAAACAAATTCAGATGAAACGGTTTTTATTTTTATTTAATGATTATATTATGATTTTATTTGTTTTTTTTATTGGTATTTTTATGGAAATATCAGTTCCTATATTGCTTTTGGGGATTGTTTATATTGCTATCCGCCTGACGGCCCGTTTTTTTCTCAATCTTTTTTCTTTTAAAGATTTTAAAAAGCAGTTTCAGAAAGACCTTATTTTCCTTTTTCAGGGAGAATATTTTCTGGGATTTTTGATTATTTACGCAATTGACTATAAATTTAATGCGATTTTATCGATTGCCGTTGTATCTCTGTTTTTTACGGAGATTTTAATAAACTATTATTATTCAAAGCTGAATAAAAACAAGGAGCCGTTATGAAACAAAGAAAAAAGTTTTTTGGAGCCAACTGGAAAATGTATAAAAACATGAAGGATGCAGAAATTTTTTTTCAATCTGCGCTGAGTCTGAAATGGGAAAAAGAAACTGTTTTTTTTCCTCCGACTCATCTTTTAGCCAGTCTGCAGGAAAAGTTCTCAAAAGATTTTAAAATTGGGGCGCAAAACTGTTATTTTGAAAAAGAAGGGGCTTTTACGGGAGAAATTTCTTATCAAATGCTTCTTGATGAAAAGATAAACTATGCTTTAATCGGGCATAGTGAAAGAAGGCTTATTTTTAAAGAGTCCGATGAACTTCTTTGTAAAAAAGCAAGTGTCTGTCTTTCCAATGGACTGAAAGTGATTTTTTGTGTCGGGGAAACTCTGGAAGAAAGAGAAAAGGGAAAGGAATTTGAAATCGTTGAAAATCAGATAAAAAACGGATTAAAAGGAATCAAGGTAGATAATTCATCTGACCTTATTATCGCTTATGAGCCGGTATGGGCAATTGGGACCGGAAAAACAGCAACGCCGGAAGATGCTGAAAAAATGCACGCATTTATCCGGAAAATCCTTCAGGAAAATGGATTTGAATCAGAGTTCATCAGAATTATTTACGGAGGTTCTGTAAAACCTGAAAATATCAAGGAATTGATGAAACAGCCCAATATTGACGGCGGATTGGTGGGCGGAGCTTCTTTAAAGCCGGAATCGTTTATCCAGATTGTGAATTATTAAAAATAAATTATTCAATAATAAAATATTAAAAGAGGGGAGAAAATGGATTTACATAAACTGACCGATGAGAGGATTGTTTTTTTAGACGGAGCAATGGGAACTATGCTTCAAAGAAAGGGCTTAAAAGCGGGTGAATCTCCTGAAAGCTGGAATTTGGTGCATCAGGATAAAATTATAGAAGTGCACAAAGAATATATTGAAGCGGGATCAGATATTGTCAATACCAATACCTTCGGCGGAAATACCCTGAAACTCAAAGAATATAACCTTCAGGACAAACTGGAAGAGATAAACGGCAAGGCTGTAGAAGCGGCGAAAAAAGCCCGGGATTTTTTTAAAAGAGATGTTTTTATTTCAGGATCTATTGGTCCTACAGGAGAATTTGTCAAACCAGTCGGGAATATCAGTTTTGATGAAATGTATGAAATTTATTACAGACAGGTGAAAGCTCTGGGAAATGCCGGGGCTGATTTGATTAATTTTGAGACAATGGTGGATATCGGAGAGCTTCGAATCGCTGTTTTGGCTGCGAAAGATGCGGTCAAAATCCCTATTTTCGCGAATCTGACTTTTAATGAAGACGGAAGAACCCTGACCGGTTCGGATGTTTTTTCAGCTTTCAACATTCTGGAAGGACTGGGAGTGGATTTTATCGGAACCAACTGCGGTATGGGACCGGATGAAATGGGACGGATGATTAATGGCATTAATCAGTTGATTGATACAAAAATTGTGGTTCAGGCCAATGCGGGAATCCCGAAACTGATTGACGGAAAAACTGTTTTCACCTGTTCTCCTCATGATTATGTCAAGCAGCTTGAAAAAATTGTGGAAGAAGGGGTCAATATTATCGGAGGCTGCTGCGGAACTACTCCTGAGTTTATTAAAATGGTCAAAGAAAAATTCAAAGACTCTCTTCCAAAAAAAATCAGACAGGAAAAAAAATCAAGAATAAAACTTTCCAGTACAACCGGTACTTTTATGATCAGCCGGGAAACACCTTTTTGCAAGATAGGAGAAAAAATAAATCCTTCTGCTTTAAAAAAGATCGCGGATGATATCCGTCTGGAAAGCCAGAGCAATATGAAAGAAACAGCCAGAAAACAGGAAGAGGCAGGAGCGCATGTTCTGGATATTAACCTGGGGCTGGGCGGAAGCGACGAGACAAAATCATTTCAGAGAGTGATTCCTGAAATGTCTTCTTTTACAAAACTCCCTTTGTGTATTGACACAACTGATCCGAAAGCCCTTGAAGAAGCATTGAGACTTTATCCGGGTCGGGCGTTGATCAATTCTATCTCAGCTGAAAAAGAGAGGATGGAAAAAATACTGCCCCTGATGAAAAAATACGGGGCTTACGCTGTCTTTCTCCCCCTGGATGAAAAAGGAATCCCTGAGACAGCAGAGGAACGGATCAAGGTCATTAAAAAGGTTTTAAATGAAGCGGAAAAATACGGGCTGGGAAAAGAGCGCTTTTTAGTGGATGCCTTGGTGATGACCGTCAGCGCTAATCCGAAACTCGCAAAAGTATCGGTAGAAACAATCCGCTTGGCTTACGAAGAGCTTGGACTTTTATCTACCTGCGGTCTTTCCAATATTTCTTTCGGGCTTCCCGGAAGAAACGCAGTCAATGCTTCTTTTCTCTCTATGCTGATGGGAGCAGGACTGGACAGCGCAATTTTAAATCCTGAAGATGAACTTCTTTCAATTATGATTGATGCGGGAAATGTTCTTTATGAAAGAGATATTCACGCTATTTCTTATATCAAAAAATATCAGCAGGTCAAAAATTTCTTTAAGGATAATCAGGGCGCACAAACAGCAAATACGGTTTTGCAGGAACAAAAAAAAGTCAAAAACGAGACTTTGGAAGACAAAATCTATGCGGCTGTTGTAGAGGGAAGTAAAGAGGAAATAACGGGACTTTTGGCTGAAGGAATTAAAAAATACAATGCTCAGGAGCTTTTAAACCGTTTTATGATCCCAGCCATTACCTATGTCGGGGATTTATACGATAAAAAAGTTTATTATCTTCCCCAGCTGATGCTTTCTGCTGAAACGATGAAAAAGGGTACGGAGTATCTGGAACCTTATTTAAAACAGGAAACAAGAAAATTTATTGCAACCATCATTATTGCGACTGTGAAAGGCGATATTCATGATATCGGCAAGAATATTGTGTCCATTATGCTGGAAAACAACGGGTTTAAAGTGATTGATCTTGGAAAAGATGTTTCTAAAGAGATTGTTTTGGAAAAAGCTCTTGAACATAAGGCCGACATTATCTGTCTTTCTGCTTTAATGACGACGACAATGGTGGAGATGGGGCATTTTAAAGAATATATGAAAGCCCAGAGAAAAGAAATTCCTTTGATGATCGGAGGAGCTGTGGTCAATCAAGACTATGCCGCATCAATAGGAGCGTATTTTTCAAAAGATGCGGTTGAAGCGGTTGAACGGGCAAAACAGATAATAGGCTCAATAAATAAAAAAGGATAGCCGATTTTATAGAATAAGATTTATTATGGTTTGAGGAGTTTTGAAAATGATTAAGAAATGGGTTTTGATTTTGTTTTTTTTAACTCAGACAGCTTTTGCTGAAAATCAGCTTTACAGGATAGGAGTTGTTCTTCCTTTATCAGGTGAAAAAGCGGGTATTGGTAAAGAAATTTTAGAAGGAATTAAAACTTTTTCTGATTATATCAAGCAGATTAACGGGTTTGAAAAATTTCAGTTCAAAATCACTGTTTTTGATACAGAATCCAATCCTCAGAATGCACAAAAAATTCTGACTTACATTGAAACTCACAGCGATGATTTTTTTCTTCTGGGGGGAGGAACCACGGATGAAGAAGCAGATAAGCTTGCTTCGATTGCCGAAAACAAGAAAATACCGTATCTTTTTCCTTTCAGAACCGCTTTTAAAGAAAAAAAGGAATCCTATTTTTTCCCTGTCATCCCTTCGCTTTACAATGGATTCAAGTTTATTATCCAGTATTATAAAAAAGAAAATATGGATCTGAAAATTATTTACGATGAAACTACAAAAGAAAAAGCATTTCAACTGGCTCCTTCAGAAATGCTTTTAGAATATAAAGAAGGTTTTGAAGCAAACCTTTCTCAAGTCTCTCTTTTATTTCTGGATAAAACCAATATTGAAAGTGCAAGTAAAAAAATAGGAGCCCAGTCTATAAAAGTTTTCAATTTTGATCAGTTGAATCTTTTAAATAATTCAGGAGATCTTTCATTTTGGAACGAAAGTATTTTTGTTAATTTTGTAAAAAATGGAGATAATCCTGAAGTGAAATTTTTTAAAGAGACTTATAAACAATTTTATCCTGACAAAGAGCCTTCAAACTACACAATGCTCGGCTGGATCTTTACTGATCTTGTTTATGAGGCTGTTTCAAGGGGAGTTTCCAGAAAAAATGACCGTATTACAGGCGATACTCTGGTAGAAGTGCTGGAAGCTTTCAGTGATAATGGAGGGGGCTATGGCAACGGCTGCGGATACAATCTTTATTATACTCAATTTTCACAGGTAAACGATTATTCCAGGATAGGGGTTTCGGGACTTTATTTTCTTAAGATTGAAAATGGAATATTTAAGATTATGACAGATTTCATACCTTTTTTTTAAAGACAAACAGTTGTTTTTTCTTGACAAAAATAGAAAAAAGCGTAAATTTATTAATGAAAAGTTTAGAAACTTCTTAAAAAAAGAGGAACTAGAATGCAGATAGGGCAGATGTTAATTCAAGAAGGACTGATTACAAAAGAAGAATTAAATGTTGGATTGGCATTACAAAGATATAAGAGAAAAAATCAAAAACTGGGTGAGATTCTGATTGATATCGGATATTTGACCATTAAAGATTTTGAACAAATCCTTTTTATGCAGCTTCAGGACATTGATTTAGAAAAAGAGCTCGAACAAGTCTAGTTGAGATAACTTCTGGAAATTGTCTCGTAAATCTTTTCACAGATGTTTTTTCTGTCAAATCCTTCCCTTTCTACCTTTAAGACAGGGAGGAGGCGGAGTTCTAGAAGAATTTCATCTGTTTTTAACATCAGGTTTAAAAAATGCCTGAAAAACGGCATTTTTCCATACCAGTAAACCAGATTTTTATTTTTATCATTTATTTTTTCTTTATTGATTTCAATATATTGAATGCAAATCGGTAAAATTTCAGTTTGATCTCCTGCGGTTTCAAAAAGAGATTTTTTAAAAGGGAGGACTTTTTCTCCATTAGAAGTCGTTCCTTCGGGAAAAAGAACTGTATTAAACCCTGAATTCAGAAGCTTTGATATTTTTTCAATGTCACTTTGAATTGTTTTCAGGGATCGTCTTTCTACAAATACACTGCCTCCTGTTTTTGCGATTTTACCTAAAAAAAAAGTTTTTTTTATCTCTATGGAGCTGATAAAAAGAGAATGAAAAAAAGATGAAATAACAGGAATGTCTAAATAAGAAAGATGATTGGAAATAATAAAAAATTTTTTTTGTTCCAATTCATGCGGAATAAAGAAATACGGTACAGTGCGGATTTTTATATTGAGCGCTTTTATGATCAATCTGCTGAAAAATGATGTATTTTGAGTATAAAATTGAATTTTTTTTCTTTTCCGGAAAGAAAAAATAAATCCGCCGGCTGTTCCGGAAAATACAAATAAAAAAATCAGAAAAAAAACCGCCGGTATCCGGCAGAATCTTTTAAAATAATTGAAATATCTCATGAACCGAGGTCAAACTTTTTAATAACTGTTTCTTTCATGCTTGAAGTATCGAGAAGAGTCAGAAAGTCGATACATTGAAAATCCTTATCCAGAGCTGGTTCCCCGCAGATAAAGGCGCCTGCTTTCAGGTAGGAATTCAAAAGAGAAGGGACTAGTTTTTTAGCGGTTTTGGGATCATAAGAACGGGTCACATTCGAAATAAAATCGGCATAGGAAGAGATATTTCCGATTTTAAACTTCCCAATCGGGTAAACCCTGAGAGAAACATCAGAATAATACCTTTCCTTGAGAAATTGGAAAACAGTTCCAATCTGGAAAGTATCTACTGTCTTTACACTGGAGCATCCGAAGAGGTAGCGCGCATTGATTTTTTTGATATATTCTGAAAGCCCTGCCCAAAGAAGGGTAATAGTCAGTCCGTTTCGATAATCCGCTTCAATGCAGGCTCTTCCGAGTTCAAGTTTGGTTCCGGGAAGTTTTTTCAAATTCTTGATATCAAATTCAGTTTCTGAATAAAAATAATCCGTGAAAAGCGATGAATTGAGCCTGTAGGTTCCGATAATCCGGTTTTCTTTTTCATCAATGACAATCAGATGATCGCAGATAAAATCAAATTCATCCATATCCAGCCCGTTTTCCTGATTTTTATGCAAAAGTTCTTCATAAAAAACTCTGTGGCGCAGTTTTAATACTTCCTGAAACTCATAAGGATTTTCAGCTGTTTTGACAGTAAAACCTGCTTTAGAAAGCAAAAATCTAATTTTGGGCTTGAACTGGAGAATCTGGTCGAGTTTTCCATGGAAAGGTTTTATCTGTTTCAGAATATTGACTTCGGTTTTTTCTTGTAGTATTTGATACATTTTTGCCTCCTCATAAAAAGCTGAATATAAGTTTAAGCCTTTGTTATGACAATATCTTGAATGAAATTTGAAGAAAAGATGAAGAAAAATTCTTTATTCAAATAGATAAAAAAAACTTAGCCTTAAACACTTTTTATCATTAAATTTTATAGGGTGTTTTTTCATAAATGATTCATTTCAATATTGAATAAAATAGAAAATAAAACACGGGCATGTTTAAAAAAATGTTAAAAATGAATTTTAAATAAAGGAGAAAAAAGATGGAAGAACTGAAAAAAGAAGAAGGCAATCTTTCAGTCAGTACTGAAAACCTGCTGCCTATCATCAAAAAATGGCTCTATTCAGAGCATGATATCTTTTTAAGGGAATTGATCAGCAATGCCCACGATGCGGTGATGAAGCTGAAACAGCTGAAAATGGAGGGGATTTTCGAGGGAGAGGAACCGGAGTACTGCGTTGAAATTATTCCTGATAAAGAGAAAAAAACTCTGACGATCCGCGATAACGGACTGGGAATGACTGTGGATGAAATCAAAAAATATATCAACCAGATTGCTTTTTCAGGCGCAAAAGAATTTGTTGCGAAATACGAGAAGGTCAAGGATCAGAACAATCTGATCGGACACTTTGGTCTGGGTTTTTACAGCTCTTTTATGGTGGCTGACAAAGTGGAAATCGTTTCAAAATCTTTTCAGAAAGACAGTCAGGCGGTTCACTGGGAATCGGATGGAAGCGTGAAGTATGTTTTGGAACCTGTTTCAAAAACTGAAGTCGGAACCGATATTACCCTTCATATTCTGGAAGACTCAAAAGAATATTTAGAAACTTACCGGATCAAGGAACTGATCAAAAAATACTCGAATTTTCTTCCCGTCAAAATAAAACTTGAAAATGAAGTGATCAATAAAGGCGAGCCTCTCTGGAAAAAAAATCCGGCTGATATTAAAGATGAAGAATATATCGAGTTTTACCGGGAGCTTTTCCCTGGGGAATATGAGCCTTTGTTCTGGGTGCATTTAAAGACGGATTACCCGTTTGAACTGACTGGAATTCTCTATTTTCCTAAATTAGTGCATGAATTGGACGCTTCCAAGGGCAATGTCAAACTTTTTGTCAACAATGTTTTT
Organism: Spirochaetes bacterium GWB1_36_13; assembly: GCA_001829155.1. GTDB lineage: Bacteria > Spirochaetota > GWB1-36-13 > GWB1-36-13 > GWB1-36-13 > GWB1-36-13. The sequence continues at coordinate 19,429 of MIAO01000061.1, forward strand.
GTCGCAGATAAACTCAAAGAAGTGACACCTGAGTTTCTTTCAGTGATCATGGGCGCTTTAGACAGCCCTGATATTCCTCTCAATGTTTCGAGAAGCCAGCTTCAGGGTGATCCGAGAACAAAGAAAATTTCAAGCCATATTGTGAAAAAAATAGCTGAAAAACTGGAATCGATTTATGAGGATAATAGAGAGAAATACATTCAAATCTGGGAAGAAATCAATACCTATATTAAATTTGGCTGTATTCAGGACACCAATTTCTATGAAAATCTGAAAAAAGCGGTTCTTTTCAAAAATCTGGAAAAAAACTGGGTAGGACTGGAAGAATATATTGAAAGAAACAAAGATAAGAATATCAATAAAGACAACAAGAGTCTGGTTCTTTATCTTTCAGAAGAAAAAGACAATGCGGGCATCGAAGAGATATTAAAAGAAAACCAGATTGAAACTCTTTTAACTCATTCTGTGATTGATTCTCACTTTATTGATTTTCTGGAAAGACAGAAAACAGATATCAAGTTTGCGAGCGCGGATTCTGATTTAAATGAAATTATTTTTGATTCTCTTTATCCTTTTTCTGAAGAAAAAGAAAAACAAATGAAAGAAGTGTTTCAAAAATATATCGATGATAAAAATCTTGAGATCCAGTTCAAGCCTTTTAAAAGCGAAACTATGCCGTCTATGCTGATTAATCCTGAAGCGATCCGGCGAATGCAGGAAATGACGGCTATGATGATGGGCAAGAAAAATATGGGAAGTTTTTCAAAAGATATTTTAACCATCAATGCAAAGTCTTCCCTTGCTGCCAAAGTCATGCTTTATGATTCATCGGATAGTGAGAAGGCAAAGAAAATTGTTTTAAATATGAAAGATCTGGCTTATCTTTCTGCTGGAAAATTGAAAGGAGACGCTTTAACCGGGTTTATGAAAAGAATGGTTGAAGATTTAAACAAGGGTTAAATAATGATGGGAAGAGCCGGAAAAAATAATTTGTTTTTCCGGCTGTTTTTTTTCTTGAAAAGAGGCTGTAAAAAAATTCAGTTTCTATTTAAATAAAAAAATCAATATATTTTTAATGAATATTTCTGAAAAGGGTTCAAGCGAAAAAAGATTCAAGGAAGAAATTTTGAAGATTGGTTTATTTATAAAAAAAACCGGAAAGTATATCGGTCTTGGGATTGGTATTTTACTACTTTATTTTACTTTAAAAGATACTGATTTTCATCAAGTTATCTCTAATTTGCAAACAATTCATGTGCAATATCTTGCGCTTTCGCTTGTTTCCATGCTGGGACTTTTCTTTTTTAAAGGCATCCGCTGGAGAGAAATGCTCAAACCGATTAAAAAGATTCCATTTTCTCATGTTTTTTCCTCTATGATGGTGGGCTATTATTTTCATAATATTCTACCTTTCAGAATGGGAGAGGTTGTCCGTATTTATTCGCTCAATAAAAAAGAACATATTTCCAAGTCATCGGTTCTGGGAAGTATTTTTGCAGAAAAGTTTTTTGATGTGATTTCTTTAATTCTTTTGGCGCTTCTTGTTTTTCTTTTTAATTTCAATGCACAGGGAGAGATTTTTAAAATTGGAATTGTGATGGTAGGAATTGTTTCATTTGGAATTATTTTTTATTTCTCATATCATACTATGCCTAAAAAAGCTGTTTTATTTATTAAAACTAAAGTCCTTTTTTTTCTCAAAGAAGAAACCTACCGGAAAATAGCCGATACTCTGCATAATTTTTTTCATGGGTTCAGATCTTTAAATTCTATTTCAATTATTGTCAATTCGATTCTCTATTCCATGGTTATCTGGATATTTGATGTCCTTTCCCTTTATTTTCTTCTTCTCAGTTTCGGGCTTCATTTTGATTTAATGCTGGTGAAAAGTATTATTCCAATTATTATGATTAATCTGGGTATCATGATACCCGCAGCTCCGGGGGATATTGGAACTTTTCACTATTTTGGAAATATCGGGCTGGTAAAGATTCTCGGAATTGAACAGAGTATAGCGACACCTATTATTATCATCTTAAATTTAATGACCATGCTGCCGGGTTTTATTTTAGGCGGATACCATTTATTGACGCATCATGAAAAAATTGATTTAAAAGAAATTAATCTTGAGAAAAACGAAAAAGGTGAAAAAAATTGAGCCAGGGGCTTGTTTTACAAAATATTTCTTTTCAAGATATTATAAAAGATGTTTCTATCAATCTCAAGACAGGACAGACTTACTGTCTGATTGGCTATAATGGATCAGGGAAGAGCCTGATTTTAAAAATCGCGGCCGGGATTCAGGAACCTTCATCCGGTGCAGTATTATTTCAAGATACATCTATTTATGATGTTTCCCGTAGTCAGCGCCTGAAAATAAACTCAAGAATTGGTTTTGTTTTCCAGAATGCGGCTCTTGTGAGCAATATGAATGTTTACGATAACCTTTCAGTAGGGCTCAAATACCACACTAAATTGAAAGAGAAGGAAATTGAGGATAAAGTTGATTTTTTTTTAAATAAAATTAATCTTTATCTTAAAAAGTATTTGATGCCTTCCGACCTGTCTTTAGGTGAAAAAAAACTGGTCGGATTTGCGAGGGCGCTTATTGATAATCCAGATGTTTTGATAATGGATGAACCGACTGCTTTGATCGATAAAAAAACTTCACATTTTATCATTGAGATCATTGAAGAATTTGAGGATCAGGAAAAAGCGGTTTTAATGACTTCCAGCGATACAGATCTTATTTTTAATGTGAGCGATACAGTAGGGGTATTAATGGAATCCAGAATCAAGGAAGAAGGGGAACCTTACGATATAAAATATTCTCATGATAAAGAAGTGAAGGAACTTTTGTCGAATATTAAATTGATAAAAACAGAAGAAGTTGAAAGTGAAATTTTAAGAATATTGAAGTAAGAGAGAAAATTTATGAAAAAACCGTTTCGATTAAAACATTTTGAAAAAATTGTCAGTATTTTTATTTTTCTGGCGATTTTTTTTGTTTTTACCATGGTTGTTCTTTTAGCCAAGCAAAAAAGGCTTTTTTCTGATAAAATAACTTATTATACGATTATTGATACAGCCAATAATATTGCCGCAGGGCAGGAGATCACTTTGAAAGGTCCGAATGTGGCTATTGGAAAAGTAGAAGGATTTTCGATTAATAAAGACAATAAAGTTATTGTCAATTTTTTTATTTATCAAGAGTATGAACAGAAAGTCAGAACTGACAGTATTATTATTTTTACCCCCCCCTTGTTTGGAATGCTGGGAAGCTTTAAAGTGGAAATCACGCCCGGCACCGATTATTATCCGGCGCTTGCCAACGGCAGCATTATTCCTTCCAATCAAATGTTTTCAGGCGCTTTTCTTTTATCTCTCGGGCATGATAAACAGGAAGAAGAGATTCCTATTCTCAATAAAATCAACCCTCTTTTGGAAAATGTGACCTCTCTTTTGGATCCCAAGGGTCAGCTTATTAAAAATGTGACCTCTCTTTTGTATCATTTAAATATTTTTACCATGCAGCTGAATCAGGGTGGTGTTTTTTCCGTAATGGGAAGCCCTGCCTTAAAATCCAATCTGGAGAGAATGACAGCGGAAGTCAATTTTCTTTTAAGTTCAAGCGGAAACATGGTGAATGGATTAAATCCGAAAATGAAAGAAATTTTATCTCAGGTGTATCTTCTTTTGATCGATGTTGAAAAGATTACTTCTTCTGTCAATTACAATATTCCGAAAACCATGGGACAGCTCAATACTATCCTTTTCCGGGTTGATAGAATGGTTGAAAAACTTGAAAAAAGTCCTCTTCTCGGTTCCAGCGGTTATAAAGGTAAATCTTCGGGAGGAACCCGGGATTATTTTGAAGGACAGTAAATGCTTTTCCTGAACCGTTTTTCAAAATCTTACGGAACTAAAGTTCTTTTACAGGACACTGAAGTTGCTTTCTATGAGAAAGAAAAATCAGCTTTAATCGGGGCAAACGGTACCGGAAAGACAACTCTGCTGAAAATCCTTCTGGGCTGGGAAAAAGAATTTGAAGGAGAACGGGTTTTCCCTTCTCAGAAAACAATTCTAACCGTTGAGCAGGAGCTGCCTCAAAGTGAAGTTTCTCTTTTGGATTATATTCTTTCTTTTTTCCCTCAGAAAGAAAGGCTTGAAAGAGTCAGAAAACTGGAAGAAGCGATTCATAAAAAACCAGATGATGAAACTCTGATGAAAGAATATTCTGAAGAAAGTTCTCTTTTTGAGAAAATGGGGGGATATGATTTTATTTTTGAGGTTAAGAAAATTCTTGAAGGAATGGGATTCCTTGAAAAAGATTTTGAAAGACCCGTTATTTCTTTTTCAGGAGGAGAAAAAAGACGGGCGCTTATGACGGCTCTTTTAGTTCAAAAGCCGGATATCCTTGTGCTGGATGAGCCGACTAATCATTTAGATATCAAGAATACTCTTTTTTTGGAACGCTTTGTACGGGAATATCCTAAAACAGTTATCATGGTTTCTCACGACAGGGATTTTATCAATAATACGGTAGGGTCTGTCTGCGAGATTGAAAATCACAAGATACTTAAATATAAAGGAAATCTGGATAATTTTTTAAGGCAGAAAGAGGAAAAAAAAGAAAGGTTGATCAAAGAAAAGAAAATCTATCAGGACGAGTATGACGGACTTTTTGAATTTGTATCCAAATTTAAAGCGGGAACCCGTTCTACCCAGGCTTCCTCAAAAGAAAAAAGACTTGAGATAGTGAAGGAAAAACTGGATGCTGTCAATCTTCATCAAATAGACTACAGTATTCGTTTTCGTGAAAAAGAAAGAGTAAAACCTTATGATCCTCCTTTAAAAGTAGAGGGGATTTCTAAAAGTTTAGGGGGCAAGCTTTTATTTGAAAATATTCAAATGAGAGTGAAAACAAGGGAGAGAACAGCGCTTTTAGGGATTAACGGGAGCGGGAAAACGACTTTTTTTAATATTTTAACCGGAAACATGGCGCCTGATCAGGGGCAGATCGTATGGAACCGCGATGTCAAAATAGGATATCTGGAGCAGAATGTCAATGGTATGGATACAGAAGAAACGCCTTTTGATTATCTGATTCGTATTTTTGACAGTGTCTATAAAGATCAGGAGATTAAAAATTATCTCGGCGATTTCAGGCTGCCCTTTTTTTCACCTGTAAAGGGACTCTCAGGCGGTGAGAAAATCAAGCTCAAACTCTTATCTGTCTTAATGGATGACATCAACTTTCTCCTTTTGGATGAACCTACCAATCATTTGGACATTTATTCGGTGCATGCGTTGAAAAACATTGTAAAAACTTTTTCTGGAAATATTTTCTTTGTAACCCATGACCGGGATTTTATTAAAAGCCTGAATCCTGAACTTTATCTTTTAAATCAAGGGAATTTAGAAAAATTTACTTCTTATGATTTTGATAAAATCATTGAACATTTAGGAGAATATGATTTTTCTAAAAAAGAAAAAAAAGAAAATGATTCTGAAAAAAAAGAAAATCCGGGGAAGAAAAACCGAAACTTAAAAAAACAAATTGATAAACTGGAAGAACTCATCCGGAAAAAAGAAAGCGAAGCGACTGAATTAAAGCAATTGAGTTTCAGTGAAGAGTATTATAATGATTTTCAAAAGTCGAAAGAACTGGGTGAGAGGATTTCAAAACTCGAAAAAGAGCTAGAGGAGATTTATCAAGATTGGGAGCAGTATCAAAATGAAATCTAATATCCTGATTGTCGATGATGAAGAAAGAATCCGATCTTTTTTTCAAACCTTTCTCTCAAAAAAAGGCTATTTCGTTTATACTGCCGCAATGTGGAAAGAAGCTGAAAAACTGATTTATACCGTTCCTCTGGACTTGATTATTCTGGATCTCCAGCTTCCGGGTAAAAATGGTCTTGATATTTTGGATGAAGTAAAGAAAAAATTTCCTCTTCTGGAAATTATTATTTTTTCAGGCAAGCCTAATATTATGAACGCGGTTGAAGCGATCAAAAAAGGAGCCTTTGATTTTGTAGAAAAATCGGATTCAATAGAAAAAATCATTACAATTATTGAAAATGCTTTAAAACTGAAAGGTCTGAAAGAAGAAAATCTGGTTTTAAAAAAGATTAAAAAGAAAGATGTCAAAGAACTGATTGGAAACTCTAAAATTATTAAAAAAGTCAGGGAAGAAATCACAATTGCGGCCAAAACCGACGCGGGGGTTTTAATTACCGGGGAAAACGGAACGGGTAAGCAGATTGTGGCTGAAAATATTCATTCCTATTCTTTTAAATCATCGGGTAATTTTATTGATATTAACTGTGCCGCCATTCCAGAAAACTTATTGGAGAGCGAGCTTTTCGGGTATGAAAAAGGAGCCTTTACAGGAGCCGTTTATTCTACAAAAGGGAAATTTGAACTGGCAAACAACGGATCGCTTTTTCTGGATGAAATCGGAGAACTTCCGCTTACTCTTCAGGCAAAGCTTTTAAAAGTACTGGAATCAAAATCTTTCAGCCGTCTTGGGAGTACTGAGGTGATTCAGCTGAATACCCGTATTGTAGCAGCTACCAATATTGATATAGAAAATGAGATTGAAAAAAATCATTTTCGAAAAGACCTTTTTTACCGTCTCAATGTGATTCATATTCATTTGCCGCCTTTAAGGGAGAGGATTGAAGATATTCCAGTTTTAATCACGGCTTTTCTCAAAGAAATCGGGAAAGAGGAGAAAAGTTTTTCAAATTCAGCAATTGAATTTTTATTAAAATATTCATGGCCTGGAAATATTCGGGAACTTCGGAATATAGTGGAAAGAGCGGTTATTATGACCACGAATAAAAAAATCATAGAAAGATCAGACTTGGAAAATTATTTGTCTTTCAATGAAAAAAAAGAAAGTAGTGAGCCGAGGGAAGATTTAACTTTAAAAAAATACATTGGTCTGAAAGAGAAAGAATATATCGAAAGGATTTTAAAAAAATATCCGACTCAGAAAGAAGTTTCACAAATCCTTGATATTGATCGGACTGTGTTGTATCGAAAAATAAAAAAATACGGAATTTAGCTGATTTTTGGAAATTGAATTTTTTTTTTCTTACTTTGTCTGAGTAATCTTTGTTCAAAAAACAGAATACTAACCATCCATATCTCTTATCGATAATTTTATTTTATCTTCATCGTAATAAATGAAATATCATCGTGCTGAGGAGCCTCGCCGACAAAATCGTCCAGGTCGGAAATAATATTTTTATTGATTTCCTCTACATCTTTGCTTTGGTTTTTTTCAAGCATTCTGAAAAGTCTTTCTTCCGAATACTCTTCCCTCACTGTATTCATCGCCTCAGAAATTCCGTCTGTAAAAAGAATCACAATATCACCGGATTCAAGTTTTGTGTTTTGATTGGTGTATTGAGTGTTATTGGGCATAACCCCCAGAGGCATGGTTCTGGAAATTACGGTTTTTACTTTCTTCTCTTTGGCGCAGTAGTAGGTGAGAGGACCGTGACCCGCATTACAAAAAATAATTTCTTTTGTTTTTTTATTGTAAATGTAAAAAAAGAGGGTCGCAAACATATCGTTGGCAAGGTCTTCCGCTAAGACATTATTCAAAATATTAATAATTTCTTTTGGCGTAATATTGGGGCGCTTGATATTGGTTCTGAATACAGTACGGATATTCACCATCATCAATGCGGCGGGAATCCCTTTTCCTGCCACATCGCTTAAAATACCGCCCACACGGTCTTTATCAATTTCAAAGTAATCAAAATAATCTCCCCCGACTCCAAGAGCGGCTTTGTAAAAACCCGATATTTCAAGTTCTTTTAAAATCAATTTGGTAGTAGGAATCAAAGAGCGCTGGATACCTTCCGCGATCGAAAACTGTTCTTCCAAAACTTTTTTCTTAATCAGCTCGTCCTGAGCCTGTAAAAGCTGATAGGTCATTTTATTGAACTCAAAAGTCAGTCGTCCGATTTCGTCATGGGTTTTAATCGGAATCTGGTGTTCCAAATTTCCTTCCCCTACAATCTTGACACCGCTGACCAGATTGGTAATTGGCTTAACGGTCAGATAAGAAAGAAAAACCGCTCCTACCACCCCGAAAGCGATCATGATAATGGCAATAATAATGGTGATTTTAAAAATTTCATTTTTCTGCTCTTCAATGACTTTAAAAATTTTTTCAGTTGAGAATTCAATTTTTGTATACCCTAAAAATTTTGTCCCAATATCATTTTCTGTCATGTCATAGTTTTTATCTTTTGAATAAAGAACGGGATAGTAAAGAGAATACTTTTTCAAAAGATTTTCAGTATCGACTGGAGGATCGATCAATAGAACTGGTTTTTTTGATTCATTGGTCATTTGAATCAATTTCTTCACAATTTCTATTTCTTTTATTTCATCTAAATTATTTAAATTGTCTTTAATATAAAAAACATCTTCAGTATCCTTAAAAGACACTTTGAGTTTCCCGTCTTTTTTTAAGACAATTTCTGAGGAAGTATAAAGAATATCTTCCACAAGTTTATAGTTATTAATATATTCAACAATTAATAGAAAATCATCTACCAAAGCGGGTTCTATCATGCTGTTTGACAAGGATTTAATAACAGTTTCAGCCCTTTTCATGATTTCATTACTCAAATTGGAACGGGTATTTTTCAAAGTGATGATCCCGTTGATGAAACTTCCGATTCCCATGGTAAACATGACAAGAATGGTAATTAAAAAAGAGTACTTGATTTTTAATTTCAGCTTCTCCTTAAATTCCGTCTGAGGCGCTTCTTGTTTGATTTTCTGAACAGGTTTTTTTGTTTTTTCTTTTTCCTCAGGCTGAATATTATCAGTCAGATTGGTATTTATTTCTTTATTTTCAATAACTTCAGCTTCGGAGATGTCTTCAGCTTCGGAGATAACTTCAGCTTCGGAGATAACTTCAGCTTCGGAGATAACTTCAGCTTCGGAGATAACTTCAGCTTCGGAGATAACTTCAGCTTCGGAGATGTCTTCAGCTTCGGAGATAATTTCAGCTTCGGAGATAACTTCAGCTTCGGTAATTGCTTTCGGTTCTAGTATAATTTCTGCGTCAGTAATAATTTCATCGGCTTCATGGATAACTTCTTCTAAAATCGCTGTTTCATAGGTTTTTTCATGAATTTTTTTTGCGGCTGAAAGGTTTTTATGCTTAATTTCTTCTTCAAGATGCTGAACAGAAAGATCGAAATTTTTGGCTTTATCAATAAGAGTCTGATATTTTTTGAGTGTTTCCATATCAAGATTTTCTAAAAATTCATCCCCGGAACCTTCTTCAATTTGAAATTCAGGGATGTTTTGATCCAGCATGTCATGAAAAGAGAGGTGGTCATGAGAAAGTGCATGGATATGCCGGTAAAGGCTAAAAAGTTTTTGATGTCTCATAAAAAGAAGAATATAGAGAAGAACTACAATCAAAAAAACAAGAGCAAGGGAAACAATCAGCTTTAATTTGATTCTGACGGGAAGATCCCAGAAGGGAATGGTGAAAAATTGATTTTCTCCTGCCGAAAGATAGGAGGGGATGGGGATGAGATTAATGTTTTTCACAACCAGCTGTTTAATAATAATTTTTTTAATAATAGGTTCATTGTTATTATAGTTTGTAAATTGAAGAGTGTTTGAGGGAGCATATTTTTGTACAATAAACGGGACAGTGATAACTTCGCCTTTATTCCCAGATCGGGAGACAGGGTGAATATGAAAATAGTATTTTCCGGCTTTAAGAGTTGGGATTTGAAGTTCAGTTTCTTCTGTTTTTTTGATTTTATGTTCATAAAATTTAGGATAGACATCTACAATGTATTGATAGTATTCAACATTTTCATTTTTATTCCATTTGATTTTAATATTATTAGTATTCGCCAGTATATTTTTCTCAGAATCAATGATTTCGTTAGCTGAAAAATCAATTTTTCCAACATAGGGAATAGTGGTATCGACTTGAATCTTTTTATGGAGAACCTGACTCTTGTTTCCAGCTTTATCCTGATAAAAAAGATGAAAATACCAAACACCTTCCTGAGGAGCGTAGAGGTTGATAAAAGATGTGGAAGAATCCAGTTTATTGACTTCATCGGGGATGGAATAGGGGGTTCTGTCAAAAAGATAATAATATCCCTCAATTCCGCTCTCGTCTTTTATCGGGAGCCATTCTATTTTCACATTGTTTCTTCCAAAAAATTCTTTTTCCTGAAGGTAGGGGGGTAAAATTATTTCAGCCGTATCAGTGTCTGCTGAAGCTCTGAGAATCCTGTTTTTGGTATCCAGATAAAAAAGCCAGCAGGAAGAAGCGCTGATGACAAAATTTTCTTTGAGTTCTATTCTGGTTTCTTTCTCTTCCTGGATTTCACCTTTTGAGTTGATTTTGAAATAATAAAGGCTGTCGCTGTTGCTGCCGATTCTCTGAACAAAAAGATAAAGCTCGTCCAGAAACCGGACTAGTTTAGGAGCATGATAATTATAATAATTTGAAGTCAATATTTTGGGAGAAGTCAAGAGTTTGATTTCATTTAAAGAAAGATAATTATACATAATGCGCCAATTATTCAAACGGTTTTCCCAGCTCATCAGAATTCTTCCATCTGTTAAACTTAAATCGGCCGCAAAATTATCCCCGATATTTTCTGTCAGCTTGTTGATATCAATAATTCGAGTGCCCAGAGAATCAATTTTCGCAAGGTAAAGCTCAAAATAAATTTTTCCTGAAATTTCACCGCTTCTGCCCTGAAAAATAATTCCTAATTGACTGTTAAATACAAATAATTTCGGATAAACAGCATACCCTAAAGATTCTGTAAAATTAAGGGGATGGTTAAAATCGGTTCCGTTTTCAGAAACCTGAAGTAAAATGTCGAGTTTGTTTTTAACGGATTCTTTATGGTAAAAAACATAAATTTTTGAACCAAACTTATAAATACTGGGCAGAGAATAAACCTGAGACTGATCCTGGTTGAGTTCTTTTTTATAGGCAAAAAAAGGTTTAGAGTAAATAGAATCGATTTTTTCATAAAAGATAGTATTGTCCGGAGTTTGATAGACAAGATAAGCATTGGCATTGTCAATATAAAAATCAAAATTCAGGTTTTCCTTGCTTTTAAATGTAGTAATTTCAATATCCTGAATTTCTTTTTCTTTAAAAAAAGTTTTCAAGGTTAAAACAAAAGTATTTTTCTTTTTTTCTTTTAGATAAAGAACGCCTATGTAATTATTATAATTTTTTACTTTAAAGGAAAGAACTCCGTTTTCAATTTCTTTATGGCGGATAAAATTCAGTTCTTTTTGTGAAAAAACCAAAGAAGGAAGGAGAAGAAATAAAAACAATATTATTTTTTTCACAATTTCAACCTTTTTTCAGCAGAGTCCAAAAGTCTTTGAGCAGCGTTATAAGTCGGGTCTATTTTAAGAGATTTTTTCGCGAATTCCAATGCTTTTTTAAAATCACCCTGCTGGTAAAAACTCAAAGCTTCGCGGTAATATTTAGTTCTTTCTTCTAATTGTCCAATACTTAAATTTAAACTTTCCAGACTTTCCGTATCCATTTTACTTTTAATTCTAATATAAAGACTTTTAGCGTTTTCCAGTATATCATCTTTCGAATATTTATTTATTTTTAATATTTTTTCGGTTAATTTTAAAGCTTCTGGATATTTTTTTTGTGAAAAAGAATTGAGAGCCTGGTTATATAAGTTTTTTGCTTCTGTTTTTTCCTCAGGCGTAAAATAATTTCTCACCGATTCTTTTTGTTTTTTTTCAAATTGTTTTATATATTGAGAAAGTTTTGGAAAATCAGGGGCTTCGTCATAAAGCTCTTTTAAAAGCTTATAGGCGGTTTTTTCTTCGCCTTTGTCCGCAAGGTCTATTGCTCTTTTCATATCATCTTCTATCGATTCTTTCCATCCTTTTTCATCAATAATTTTAAAAATACTTCTAATATTGACCCTTGCTTCTTCATTATAAGGGAATGCTCTTTTAATAGTCTGCCATTTATTAAGAGATTCCAGTAAAATCTCTTTTCCCTGCTCCTGATTATTTTTATAGACAGCGATTCCTTCTTCTTTCAATCGTTCCCCTTCTGTTTTTAATGAAAGATAGAGGGGATAAAAAGGATCTCTGTCGGATATTTTTCCGATAGCATCGATCTTTTGCGCTTCTTCAATCAGTTCTTTATAATCTTTCACAATGATATTTGAGTCATCCAGTTCTAAAACTTCATTAAAATAGGCGAGCGCTTTATCGTAATTGCTTAAAAAATATTCTCTTTTCCCTTTATTGATTCCGGATTCAATTTTATTGAGTCTTTCTTTTATTCTCTTATTTTCAATCTCTTTCAAAACGCTCTGAGTTTTTTTTACAGCATCCTGGACATCTTTTTTTAAAAGCTCTCTGCCGTTAATTTCATTTAAAAGTGAGAAAGATAAAAGATAATCATCCAAAGCTTCGCGATAATTTTCTTTTGAATATTTTTTCTGCCCTTCTTCAAAATAATTTCTGGCAGTATTTTCTTTTTCTCTTTCAATTCTTATCTTTTCAAGTTCTTCACGGATATTATTGAGGTAAAGAGTAACTTTTTCTTTTTCATAATTATAATTCTTGATTTGATCAAAGAGTTTTAAAGCTCCTTCTAAATCTTTCAATTTTATTTTTTCAAGAGCTTTGTTGTAATTTTCATAAAAATAAGTTTTATTTCTTTCTTCTTCAATCATTTTTTCAAGAGATTTAATTTTTTTCTCGACTTGGTCGTCTTCTTTTACCATATCCAGATAATTTTTATAGTGAAAGACAGCCAGACTGTATTGTTTTTGACTCAAATAGTAATCGCCTTTTTTCAGCTGATTGTAAGCTTCAACCTGCATTTCAGCTTTTAATTTCATCTCTTTATATTGATTTAATTTCTGATTTGCGTCATTGTCTTCCGGATAAAAGGCAAGGTAAGATTTAATCCTATCCATGGCGAGGTTATAGTCTTTTGCTTCCAAAACAGCTTTTTCAGCTTCTTCAAAATAATATTTTTTTTCCGCAGCTTTAATTTTTATTTTTAGACTAGTTTGAATTTCTTCTTTTAAAAGCCTTTTCAGCATTAAAAAATATCCTTTTGCTTCATTAAACCTTTTTTCTTGTAAAAAAGTTTCAATTCTTTGAATACCTGGAAGAATATAGTCTTTTTCTATTTTTTTCTCAATCTCTTTTTCTCCCAGTTTAACCATTTCCTGTAAATTAGAATTTCCCGGGAGTTTTTCCTGAAGATCCTGCAATTTTTTTTTGGCAGTCTGTATTTCTCCCTTCTGGTATTCGCCAATAGCTTTTTTAATCTCTAAAATGCTTGAAGTATAAGCCAGATAAGCTGTTTTATAGTTTTTATAAAGTTCTGTATCGTTTTTTTCGAAAAGAGTTAAGAGCTGATAAAACCTTAAGGCTTCACGATAATAGTGATTTTTAAGCAGTTCGTTGGTTTTGGTGACAGTAAATTCATAAAAATCAGGATATTTTTTTTTGTCAAAATAAGAAAGAAGAGCAGCATAGTTTTCAATAATCCCGACATCTTTTTGAATCAATTCAAGCAATTCCTGATAAGCTTCCTGAAAATGCTTATTTTGAATATGAGTTTCTATATTTAAAGCAGACAGGTGTAAAGGAATGATAAATAATGAAATAAGAATCCATTTTGCTTTAATTTTAAAAAACCTCTTTCAGGAAATAAAATACAACTGCTCCAAGCGTTATCAAAGCAATCCATTTGATTAAATTTTCGGATATCAGAGGCTTGTTTTTCTTCTTTTTTTCATTTAATTCCAAGAAAATATCAAAATTTTTTTCTTTTAAAAGCTGAATCAGAACACAAAGATGAGTTTTGGGAATAAAAAAACCGTATTTTTTAAAAATCCAATATTGAAATAAAGGATTTTTAATCAGTTTAGGTTTTAAATCAATAATACCTTTCTTTTTTAAAATTTGAATCCGTTCATAATTGGTTTTTATTTTATTCGCATCTTGAAAAGAAAAATTTCCCGTTAATTTTCTGACAAAATAAAATTTCTGGTATTTTTTTAATTTTTCACTCATCTGGAATTTCCAGAAAAGAAAAAATCTTAAACGGAAAAAAATCTTTTTATTGGAAACTAAAGTGGGAAACTTTGAGTGAAAGAGCGCTTTTTCCAGGTTGCCTTTTTTTAAATAGTAACGGCTGAGCAAAAATGAAACTGAGAAAGACTTTTTCTCAATCAGGTTTTTAATGGCAGGGAGAGAAGAATTCGGGTTTTTGAAAAGAAAAATCGAATAATAAGCATAAAGCTCAGAAATTGCAAGGGAATCTGGAAGAAGATAAAATCCTTCTTTCAGCCATTTCAGCATTTTTTTTTCTTCATTGAGTTTTTTGTATATCAGAAAAAAAAGAAGATAAACTTCTGCCCGGTAAGGATTTTTCCTTTGTTCTTTCAAAAGAAGTTTAAGTGCGGAACGGAATTTTTTCTGTTTATAGAGTTCTAATATTTTAGGAATCATTTCATGAATCGGAATTATTTTTATAAATTAAAATTTAACGAATAAAATTTTTTTTACCAATTATTTTTATAAGCTTCCAAAAAGGAGAAGAAGTTGAAAATTTATTCTTGGAATGTCAATGGAATCAGGGCGGTTGAAAAAAAGGGATTTACAGACTGGGTTTTGAAAGAAAATCCCGATATTCTCTGTCTTCAGGAAACCAAGGCAGAAGAGAAACAGCTTTCAGATAATCTGAGAGATATTCCAGGTTATTCTTCCTATTTTCATTCCGCTGAAAGAAAAGGCTATAGCGGTGTGGCTATTTATTCAAAAATCGCCCCTATCTCAGTTTCACAAGAAATCGGCATCATGGAATTTGATTCTGAAGGAAGGATTTTGATAGCCGAGTATCAGGATTTTTTACTTTTTAATATTTATTTTCCAAACGGACAGAAAGATGAAGTCCGGCTGGATTACAAACTCCGGTTTTATGACAGTGTTTTAAAACAGACTCTTTCCCTGATAGAAAAAGGGAAAAAAATTATTATCTGCGGAGATTTTAATACAGCTCACCGGGAAATCGATCTGGAAAATCCGAAAGCAAATGAAAAATATTCCGGTTTTCTGCCTATTGAAAGAGAATGGATCGACCGCTATCTGGAAAGCGGTTTTATTGATACTTACCGTTATTTTTATCCTGATACAGTCAAATATTCATGGTGGAGCTACCGTTTTCAGGCAAGGCTGAAAAATATAGGATGGCGCATTGATTATCATTTGGTATCAAAAAATATGGAAGATCAAATTCAAGATGCTTTTATTTTAAATGAAGTGGAAGGATCGGATCATTGCCCTGTTGTTTTACAACTCAAAGATTGACTTGATTTTTTTACAAAAACTTGTTATTCTTTTTAGAAAAGTCTTTTCATTAAAAATGATAACAAAGGTAAACAATACAGGAGGTTTGAATGCATAAAAACAAAATATTAGGGAGTATTTTACTTTTGACTGCTTTTTTTGTTTTTTCCGGATGTGCAAAAAAATACAACACAAATTTTAAAACACCCCCATCTGATGCCGATTTTGATCAGGTTTTTCCTGTGGAAATTGATTCATTGAAACGGGATATTACTCAAATGAGTCTTCCAAAAACGGTCTTAGGTTTTACCGCAAAATACGGTACGGGAGAAATTGAGATTTCTGTAATTCAAACCGGCAGCCCGAAAGATGCGATAGAGTTTTACAAGTCCTATATCACGCCGAAAACGAATCAAATGCCTTCAAGAATGCAGTCTTCGGTCAATCAGGAGTTTCAGATTGAAGCAACGGATCAAGAGGGACGGCTCTGGTATATCTGGAACAACAAAAACTGGATATTTATGATCAATGCGTCCAATAAATCTTTTTTTGATAAAGCGGTTGAGGCTTTTCCTTATATCGCAAAATGGGGAAAAAAATAAGGAGGAATAAAAAATGAGATCGGGAAATCCAATTTTTTCAGACAAAATGATAGAAAGAAGACTGGTAGGAAGCGGAGTCGATTCAGAGAAGATGACGGATGCAGGCGCTGTCAATAAAACAGCGATCCTTTTACTGCTGGTTTTAGCGGGCGCTTTCTTCAGCTGGAGGCTGGCTTATGTTGATATGAGTGTCTTGGTAGGGGAGGAGGCAGGAATTTCTCTTTCTCAGATAAAGAGCGTAATGCCTCTGATGATCGGAGGTTTGATAGGAGGGCTTGTTTTTGCCCTGATCACGGTTTTTAAAGCTCAATGGTCGATGTGGACAGCGCCTTTATATGCAATCTGTGAAGGTCTTTTTCTTGGAGCTTTGTCCGGTTTTATCGAAACTCAGTATCCGGGAATTGTGATTCAGGCAGTAGGACTGACTTTCGGTGTTTTTCTTATCATGCTTGCAGCATATAAGTTTAAGTTTGTGGAAGTGACCAAAAAATTTAAAATGGGGCTATTTGCCGCAACCGGCGGAGTAGGGATTCTTTATCTGGTGAGTATAGTTTTGGGATTTTTTGGAATTCAAATTCCTTTTATCCATGAAGGAGGACTTTTTGGAATCGCCTTTAGCACAGCTGTGGTGATTATTGCAGCGTTAAACCTGATTCTGGATTTCGATATGATTGAAAGGGGAAATCAGGAAGGATGGCCGAAATACATGGAATGGTATTCTGCTTTCGGATTAATGGTTACTTTAATCTGGCTCTATATTGAAATTTTGAGACTGCTGATGAAAATCAGGGGCAGGGATTAATTTCAAATCAATAACAATCATTGAAAAATAAAATAATAAAGCCGATGATTCGAATCATCGGCTTTATTTTTATTATCCGCAGATTTTATTAATCACTTTTTCAGTTGCTTCAATCGCCGCTGTCAGCTGGTCGGAATGAACTCCCTTGGTTTTAAATTCTTTTCCTTCATATTCCCAGATAATAGTGGTTTGCACCAAAGCATCCGTCTTGCCTCCAGGAGGGATATTGACTTGATAGTCAATTAATTTTGGAATCTTCAGATCAACTTTTTCTGATATTTTTCGAAGCGCGTTCATAAAAGCGTCAAAACCTCCGTCTCCAGATGCGGTCTGTTCTATAGTTTCTCCTTGAAAGTCTATCAGGATAGTAGCTACCGGCTGATGATGGAAAGAAGTGGTGATAATAAAAGAATTGATTGAAAAAACTTTTTCAGTTTCTTTGGAATCTAATATATCGTCGATAATATAAGGTAAATCTTCTACCGTAAAAGTCTGTTTTCTTTCAGAGAGTTCAATGATTTTTTTCAATACTTTATTTTTTTCAGATTCAGAGAGCTGAATATCCATTTTTTTGAGATTCTGTTCCAGATTCGCTTTTCCTGAAAGTTTTCCTAAAGCGTATTCTCTTTCTCTTCCAAATCTTTCAGGAAGAAGCTTATTTTCATAAAGTCCTCCTTTTTTATCGCCGTCTGCATGAACTCCAGCAGTCTGGGTAAAGACATTGCTTCCGACAATTGCTTTATTCGGAGACATTCTGCTGGTAGAATAGATTTCAACTGTTTTAGAAGCTTTGTATAAAGTTTTTTCTTCTATGGAAGTGTAATATTTATCAGGAAAAAAATCTTTAATTGAAGTCACAACTTCTTCTAAAGGAGCATTTCCTGCCCGTTCTCCCATTCCGTTTACTGTCAGGTGAAGTCCGTCAGCGCCGGCTTCTACGGCCGCAATGCAGTTTGCAGTGGCAAGACCGTAGTCGTTGTGAGGATGAAAATCGAAAAACAAGTCGGGAAACTCATTTTTTGTTTCAGAAATCAGTGAAGCAGTAAGGCTGGGATTTAATACTCCAAGTGTGTCTGGAAGCATGATTCTTTTTACTTTTCCAGCCAGATTTTTAATCATGAAAAAAACATATTCTTTGGAATGAAGCATGCCATTAGACCAGTCTTCTAGATATACATTGACATCAAAATCAAATTTTTGAGCATAATCAATTTCGCTAAGAATATCTTTTAAATGTTCTTCTCTTGTTTTTTTGATCTGGATGGTCAGGTGTTTTAAAGAACCTTTGGTGAGAAGATTCAGGGTTTGCCCCCCGCATTCTCTGATCCAGTCGATTGATTTATGATTATCCACAAACCCCAGAATTTCAAATTTTTTAGTTTTCCCAAGATTTTGGATCACATGCTGAATTGAGTCTCCTTCTTTTTCAGAAACTCTCGCGCTGGTCAATTCTAAACGGTCAACTTTCGTCTGGTGAAGAAGAATCTTTGCAATATTCAGTTTTTCAGAAGCGGAATAAGAGACATTGGCCATCTGTTCACCGTCTCTCAAAGTGGTGTCCATGATCTCGATTTTTTTTGGAATCATTGTTTCCTCTCTTTATAAACTTGACTTTGCAGTCTAATATTAGTTATTTTTTCTAACTTCTTTTTTTAAAGTTTAAAATTAAAGCATTTTAAATTTAGTCAAAAAAATCTTTGAAATAAAGACGAGAAGAATGAAAAAAAGTTGCATGTTTTTTTTAAAAAACTAATTTTCAATGTATCAAAGGAGAAAGAATGCGTAAAATTTCCCAGAGCCTTATGGCAGCCCTTGTGTTTCTAGTTTGTCCCGTTTTTTTAAATGCCTCTGATTATCAGGGGAAAATTATAAAAGAAATCCATTTTTTCGGGCTTCATAACGCAGAAGAGGATAAATTAACGCCTGCTCTTTATTTATCTCAAGGCATGGAATTTGTTGATGAAAAAGCTTCTAAAGATTTAAAGAATCTTTATGAATTCGGATATTTTGAAAATATCAGACTGGAAATAATAGAGGAAAACGGACAGTTGACCTTAAATTATATTGTGGAAGAAAGACCCCAGATTTTTAAAATAGAGATCCGGAAAAAGAAAACTTTTGATGATGAAGACTATGAAATTATGGGGCAGTTTGAGTATAAAGCCTGGGATGAAATCAGTATTTTTGATTTTGAATACCATGTCTTGAAAGCTGTCCAGAAAAGAAAGATGGATGAAGCAAAAAATCAGGAAGATTATGAATATATCAAGAAAGCTTATCAGAAAAATGAAGAAGATATGATTTATGAATTGACTTCCGATGCGGATGAAGATAAGGTCATTGAAATCTTTCAATCGATCCATTTTCAATATGAAGATCCTGAAGATGCAAGCCTTGAAATTAAACGGAAAGATATCTTAAAGTTTATGAAAAATAAGGAATGGGAGTTTTATAACCCCTATTATGTGAAAAAAGACGAAAAGAAAATTCTTGAGGAATATGTTAAGGAAGGCTTTGCAGAGACTGAAGCCAGAACAGATGATTCGCTTCTGAAAGACAGCGGTGTCTTGGTGATTGAAATTAAGGAAGGAAAAAAAATCAATATTCAGAAACTGGATATTCTTGGAACTGGAAATATTGATCCGGATGACTTAAAAGATACAATGGAGAAAATCAGCGAGCCGAGATATTTAGGAATTAAAGACTACCAGCTGCCCCTTTTTGCAAATGATTTTAAAGAAGACAAAGATAAAATGATCAAATTTGCAAAGAGTCAGGGATATATGAAGTTTAAAATTGATCAAATTTCAGTTTTAGTCAAATATTCTTTTCTTGAACTGATGGAACGCATCGGCGCTGTTTTAGAAAATGCGGATTTTGAAGGCGATAAAATAGAAATCATTTTAGATGGATTGAAAAAAGTTTTTGAAACAGACGGGTTTAATCCTGATAAGGCTAAAATTGATTCAATATTAAAAAGCATTGCCGGGACAGATGAACAAAAAAAGGCTGTTGAAACAATTAAAACTTATATTTTTAACCGGTTAGAGCTTTTAAATAATGAAAAAACAATTCTGGAAAAAACATTGGCTGAAAAGCTGAAAATGCCGGATATTAAAATTGAGATCAAATCTGAGACTACGGTTCATCCTGAAGAAGAATCAGGATACTATCTTTCTTTCAAAATTGAAGAAGGTCCTCAATATACTTTCGGAAAGATTGAGCTTGCCGGGAATGAAAAAATAACCACCAAATCCCTTTTTGAAGGGTTTGATATGGAAGAGGGATCGGTTTATAACGATACCAAGTTTGAAGAGTTTATGAGAAATTCTTATATGAGTTACCAAAGTAACGGTTTTTTTTATTCTAAAATCACGCCTATACCTAAAGTTGATGAAGAAAAAAAAGTTATTTCCTATGTGATTGATATTTATGAAGGGGAAAAAGTACATATTGAAAATATGTACATTATCGGGAACTCTAAGACAGAAACACCGGTGATTGACCGGGAGTTTAGAATTCGGGAAGGAGAAATTTACGACTTTTCAAAAATCTTAAGGACCCATGAACGCTTGATGAAAAGCCAGTTTTTTGCGAATGCTGAATTTGAACCGAAAACCGGAAGTGAAGAAGGATTGATTGACCTTTTCTGGAAAGTGGAAGAGGGGAAAACAGGAATGCTGACGATGGGGGGAGGATATGGAACCCTTTCAGGATTTACGCTGTTCGGTCAGATTTCAGAGCTTAACTTTTTAGGAAAAGGGTATAATCTTTCTTTTAGAGGCGATTACGGTCAAAAAAGCCAGAGCCTTTCCACCTCATTCGGCTCCAGATGGATCGGATATATTCCGGTCAGCTACAGTTTTTCCATCTCTTATAAATGGGCTCAGAATGATGTGATTCCTTCTTATGACCGGGATCACAATGGGCTGATCGATAAATATTATAACAACGGAAGCGGAATGAGTCTTTATAATGAAGGCGCATCTGATTTTGATAATTATTCGGATGAAGATAGAAACGGAGATGGGATGGCTTCCAGTACAGCCGATGCTTTAGATGATGAAAGGTATTTTAAAAGCCAGAGTCTGGTTTTTGGATTAGGGTTTGGTTATTCGATCTCAGAATACTGGGGTGCGGGAGCCAGACAGTCTCTCAGTTTTTCAAAATACTATGACGCAAAAAATATTACAGTGGATAATCTTTATGAAGATGATGAATACAGGCTTCGTACTCTTTTGAAGACTGGAAAATATGAGCCGGTTACCCAAACCGGATTTTCAGTCAGCTATGATTCAACCGATAATTATCTTACTCCAACCAAAGGAATCGTTTTTTCTCCTGATGTTACTTTTTACGGGCTTCAGGGCGGCTATAACCAGTTTATCAATTATTCAGTTGATCTTTCAGGCTATCTGACATTGAAAGAAATTAAAAAATACAAATGGAATCTGGTATGGGCAAACCACATCGGTATTTCAACTATTACCGCTTTACCTTTTAAAAATTCTCCTAAACTCTATTCAGAAAACAGGCTGGATTTTGACGGAATTCGGGAATTAAGGGGTTGGGAAAATCAGCTTTATGACGATAAAGTAAAAGGACTGGGAAAAGTGAGTCTAGGAAGCGAACTTCGAATCCCGATACCGGGAACTCAAAACCTTTTATGGTGGGCTTTCTTTTTTGACGGTGGAAATGTCAGTGATAAAGGCGGATTTGATGACCTTCCTTTAAAACTGAAAGATTTTTATTACAGTACCGGATGGGGGCTGAAAATTGAAATCCCAATGTTTCCGATCCGCCTTTATTTTGCCAAAAGGCTGAAATGGGAAGACGGATTTTTTAAAGACCAACAGCCGGGATTAGGTCTTGGAAACTGGACATTTGTCCTCTCGATTGCCGGATTTTTTTAGGAGAAGGGATGATTCGTTTTTTTGTTTTTTTCTTTTTATTTTTTCCTGTTTTTTTAAAAGCCGATATTCTCATTAAAGTCGGTGTTTTTAAAATGGAAAAAGTAGCAGAAGAATATTTGAAAGCAAAAGAACTTCGGGAAAGCTGGAATCTTTTTCTGGATAAGAAATACTATCAGCTTTCCATTTATCAAAAAGAGTATGATTTTATTAAAAATATGAACGGGCCTTTATCCGAAAGGATCAATTTAAATAATAAACTTTTAAGCCTGAAAAAGAAAATTGCGGTTTTAGAAGAAAAAAAAAGAAAAGATTTTCTGGAACTGGAAACGCTTAAGGGAAAAGAGCTGAAAAAAGAAATTATTCTTGCGATCAAAGAAGCAAGGCGGAAAAAAGGTTTCAGCCTGATTTTTCCTGAGGAAGATTTTATTCTTTTTTATGATGAAAAAGTGGATTTTAATACTTTTCTTCTGGAAGAACTGACAGCAAGAGAAGAAGAAAGGCTAAAACAAAACACGAATGATTAATTTTGGGGGGAAAATGAAAAAAATCACTCTGTTCTTTATTTTGACTTTTGGGCTTCCGTTGTGCCTTGGGGCGCAAAGCAGCACAACAAAAATAATAAAATTAGGATACATTGACCTTCAAAAAGTGATAAAAACTTATCCTGAAGGAAAAAAAGTCCTTGATTTTCTAAAAAATCAGAGAGATACTTATGAGAATACAAAAACTCAGATGGAAAATGATATTAAAAAACTGGAAGGCGAACTGGAATCAAAATCAAAAGAACTTTCAGAAATGCAGGTCAGGGATTATTTAGCCCAGATTGAAGCAAAAAGACAAGAGCTGGAAATCTTTATCAATAACGCCAATAAAGACCTGGAAAAGAAAGAAAAAGAAATGCTGACCCCAGTTTATCAAAAAGTTCTTGAAACAATCCGGACAGAATCGCCCAATCTTGGATTTAATTTTATTATTGACTACAAATATGTTTTGATAGCCGATCCGGAACTGGATATTACAGAAAAAATCATTAAGATACTAGAAGGAAAATGATCAAAAAAATTTTTTTCCTGATTTTTCTGCTTTCTCATTTCAGAATGCTTTATGCGGTAAATAATCCAAATGATCCCAAGGATCCAAAAGTAGGAACTGATGAGAAAGCGTCTTCTCAAGTTCCAAAAAATCAAATAAAAGTCAAGGTTTTCTTTTCAGATAAAAATATAGTCTTTGAAGGAACTGCATCGATTAAAAATTTTAAAATTTTTGTCACAAGTGAAAAAAACGGGTTTGAATTTTATAAGGAATTTACTCTTGAAAATATTCAGTCTGTCAGCGTAAAAAAATGGCAGGGGTTCAAATATAAAGACAATGCTTTTGTTTTTTATCCTTCTGAATACGAAATCAAAGATTTGAAAGGAATCTCCTTTATCTATAAAAAAAACATTCAGGAACTAAATGATTTTGTTTTAGAAACCGATCTTGGAAAAACTAAAATATTTTCCTATTTTTATGACTACTGGACTGGAAAAGAATGGGAAATGAGCAAACGGAAATCACAAGAATTATCAACCGGAGAACCGCTTCCAAAAGTAGCGGTAAAATTATTTTTTATCTCAATTTCTCAAAAAGAAGAGAAGAAGATTTAAAGTTTATTGCTTGAAGTAAATTTTTACAGCCTGTATGATTGTTTTTGCATAATGTAAGTTCTTTTCAGCTGTTTCTGAATCTATTTCAGACATCGCATCATAATCACCAATTTGACGATCTTCAAACAATGCATGAATAAAATTATTAAATTCTTTTGGAAATAAGCCTGTTTTGATAAATTCACGGTTAAAAGCTCCAATTGTTTGTCCATGAGATGAAAAAGTCAGGTTTTTTGATAAAAGCAATGCTGAAATGGCATGAAAAACCGCATAATAACTTCTGGAAACAGAGTCATCGTATCTTTTATTTTCAAACTCTAATTCTGCAGTAAAAAGTTTACTATCTGATTTTTTTAATAGTGCTTGTATTTCTGTCAGTTTTTCCATTTATATAGAGATACCTTCTTTTCGTATATTTATAGCTATTGGCATATTTTCTCTTTTTTTCCATTCATTTTCATCATAAATAATACTTGCTAATAAAACATCGAATTGACTGAGTAATTTTACTTCCAGTTTTCTTATTTGCTCAACAATGAGAGAATCTTTATAAGCAAGTACGATCAAAAAATCATAGTCAGAGCCTTCATGAAAATCTCCTCTGGCTCGAGAACCAAAAAGAAAAAAATTTTTTAAATTGTCCTTAAGTTCTTTTTTTAGCAGATGAGCAAAATCTTTTACAATAGAATCAAGCAAACATATCTCCAATAACGGCTCTTTTTTTCAAAATTTAAAAATTCCAAGAAGTCAGTTTGTTTTAATAATAAAATGATTTTTTAGGTCTGAGTTCCAGATCGTCGTCTGTGTCTTTGTTTTCATTTTCCAATTTTTTCTCAAACGCTTCGTCCATCTCATCAAAATTTTCATGATAATAGTCTTTTTGAGGGGGCTCGTCTTTCTTTTCTTTTTTTTCTTCAGCCCAAAGAAAATTAACACAAAATAAAACTAAAAAGAAAATCAATATTTTTCTCATTTTTTCCTCTGTAGTATAAGAGTCTTTATTAAATAAATATAATGAAAAATCTAAATAATAAAAAAAGAATATATTAAATTTAATGATAAAATTATTAAAGGCAATCTTATGAATAAACTGAAAAAAGGAATCAAACAATTTTGTCAGTCTATAACAATCAAAAAATATAGTTTTTTTATTGTCGGTGGAACTATTCTATCAAATTTTGTTTCGCTTTTATTTGAAAAAAATTTATTGCAAATCACAAGTGATAATTTAATTGAGCAGATGCATCTCCTTCCAATCAGTCTTAAAGTGATTAATTTTATTATTAATATTATATTTCCTTTTTCAATTCCAGTTTTTTTGATTTTGAAACATTTTAAACCTATTTCTCTTTTTTTAAGAAAAAATCATAAGCCTATGGATTCCTATACTGCCAAAAGAATATTGAACCTTCCTTTAACCATTGGTTTTTTATCAAGTTTGGGTTGGATTATTTCTTTTGTAGGCATGAGTCTCATGCTTTATATTCTACAATCAGAAAATTATATCAATTTTGAGATTTCTCAATTTCTCATTGGAGCTCTGATTCATGATCTTATTCTTGGAAGTTTATCATTTGTTGTTTCTTTTTATTTTTTTGAATATATAAACCGAAAGATTTTTATTCCATTTTTTTTCCCAATGGGAGATATTTCCCATTACACAGGTGTTGTTAATTTATCAACTCGCACTCGGTTTGTTTTTTATTTTTTAGCTATAGTTATTTTTCCTTTTGTGATGATATCAATTCATCTTTACGATTTTTTCTGTAATGAAAGTTCTTTTCATCTTTCTCAATTTGGAAAAACATTTTTTATCATTGCTTTATTTTTTATCATTTCAGGGTTAGTATTAACTTTTCTAATGATTAAATACTATCAAAATCCCTTAAAGGCAATGAAAAACATGACAGAAAAGATCAGGCAGGGGGATTATGAAACAAAGATGCAGGTTGTGTCTTCAGATGAACTGGGATATCTGGGAGAAAGTTTGAATCAGATGAGCAGTCAGCTCAAAAATCAGATTACAGAAATAACCAATATGAATAAAAATCTCGAGTGCAAGGTCAGGGAAAGAACTCAGGAACTTGAAGAAGAAAAAAACAAGCTGAAAATCAGGAATGTTGAAATTGAAAAAGAAATTGAAATGGCGCGTCAAATTCAAAAGTCATTAATTCCTTCGGTTGAGCCTGCTCCTCATATTGCTTCATTTTATAAGCCGATGAGTCAGGTAGGCGGAGATTTTTACGAGTTTATTCCATTTCCGGAGGAAAATAAAATCGGATTTTTTTTAAGCGATGTTTCCGGACATGGAATTCCTGCCGCTTTTATCACATCCATGATCAAAAGTTTTATTTTGCAGGCAGGAAATGTCAAAAAAAACCCGGCGGATTTTTTATCTTATCTCAATGAAGGGCTTTACAAGCAGACTGCGGATAATTTTATCACAGCTTTCTATGGAATTTATTCCTATGAGGATTATTCCATGATTTACGCGAATGCAGGGCACAATCCGCCTTATGTCATTCAAAAAGACAGTGTTGATTTTCTTCCGATGTTAAAAAAAGGTTTTCCGCTTGCTGTTTTTGACAATCAATTTCTTGAAATGAAAAAAACGCTTTATCAAAATAATAAATTTTTTTTTCAATCAGGCAATCGGGTCCTTCTTTATACAGACGGGCTTACCGAAACTGTCAATGACTTAAATAAAGAATACTATTTTGAAAATGAGATAGAAGAAATATTAAAAGGCTGTTATTCCCTTTCCCCGAAATTATTCATAGAAAATCTTTATCAGAATTTAGCCCGTTTTAGGGGCAATGAGAGTTTTGAGGATGATATTTGTATGATTTGTTTTGATGTATAATCTTGAGGAAAAATGAAATCAGGAAGAAAAATTCACCTTGAAGGGATTATTGTTTATTCTATGAATTATGCGGAAAGTCATAAAATATTCAGAATCTTTACTCCGGATCACGGAATTGTTCCCGCAATGGCTTACGGAGCAAGAAAAATGAAAAGCAAATTCAGGGGAAAACTTGAGACTCTGAATTGGGTGGAGGGTTCGTTTTCGATTGGCAAAAATTCATTTTATATTCTCGAGGAAGTGGAAATTAAAGTTGTTTTTACTTCTGGTCTTTCCTATGAAGTTATTTGGAAAATATTTCCTTTTTTAAAGTTTATCAATCTTTCATTTTTTGAAAAAAAAGAAGAAAATATAAAGATTTTTCAAATGTTTGCTGTTTTTCTTAAGCAGCTCGATAAAGATACAGATGAAAAAAAAATGAATCTTTTAATTTACTCATTCGTAATAAAATATTTAATTATTCATTCAATTGTAAAAAATCCAAAATACTGTTCCCTCTGCGGCGAAGAAAATCAAAGTGGAATTGCCTGGAATATCAAAAACGGAATGACTGTCTGTAAAAAATGCGCCGTTCCCGAGTCGATTTACCGTTTTTTTGATCAAAATTTAAAAGAATTTTTAATAAAAATAATTTATTCTAAGTTTGAAGAGATTATATATTTAATAGTGAAAGATGATGAACTGGAATTTTTAAGGGAAACGGTTGATTTTTTATTGTTTCATCATCTGAATAAAAAGTGGGAAGATTTTGAAATCAATGAAAATCCTTTTAATTCTTAATCCTAGATCCGGCAGAAAAAAAGCTTTAAAAGAAAAAGCTTCTCTGGAAAATATTTTAAAAAGCAAAGGGGAAGTCCTGACTTATATTACCAATGGAAAAACAGATAACGAGGAAATTAGAAAAATAAAAAGAGAAGAACCTCTTATTCAATTGGTTGTCGCCTGCGGAGGCGATGGAACCTTGAATATGGCAATGACTGCTTTAAGAGAATCGGATGATCTTTTGTTTATTTTTCTTCCTTACGGGACAATCAATGTTTTTGCCAGAGATAATGGCTATCTGATGAATCCGGTCAAAGCGCTCGAAAAAATTATAAATGACTGGAATGTGAAGATGATTTATCCCGGATATTCAGGGGATAGATCTTTTATTTTAATGAAAAGTATTGGTTTTGATAGTTATCTTGTTGAAAAAGTGGAAACAAAAGGAAAAACATTAATGACTTTTTCTTATGTCATCGCTTTCCTGCAAAATATTTTAAAATATAATTTTAAAAAAAAATATAAAATTATTTTAGATGGAAAAGAAGAGCATGAAGCAAGTTTTGCGGTTGTGAGTAATTGTAAGAAATACGGAGGTTTTTTCCAATTTACCCCTCATCCTGTTTTTGATAAAGATTTTTTTTTCGTTGCGCTTTTTTCAGGAAAAAGCTTTTTAGAATTATTATTTTTTATACTGAAAGTTTTTTTTAACAGGCATATTTATTCTCCAAAAGTAAAAATATTGAAAGCGAAAAAAGTAAGAATTGAAGGGAATGGGAGAACTCAACTGGATGGAGAAATTGGATTTCATCTTCCGGTTGATATAAAAAAAGGGCGAGGAGTTTATTTTGTTTTACCGAATGAATAAAAATTATTTATTTCTTTTTCTTTTATTTCTTTTTATTGGATGCGCTCAAGACGGCATCGTTTTAACTTCAACTGACTTGTATCAAGACGAAGCGCTTCAAAAGAAAACTGAATATTCTTTAAAAAGAGGAGAATACATTAAGATCTTAAAATGCAGTCAAAAAACATGCAGAGTAAGTTATGAGAAAAATATTGAAGGATATGTTGCTTTAGACAAGATTTACGGCGGGGAAGTTCAGATTGTGACTTTTATCAAAGATACAGATGTGAAACTGAAACCCGATTTAACAGCAAAGACTCTTAAAAAAGCTGAATCGGGTGTTAAAGCGTATTTATTTGGGGAAGATAAAATCTGGTCGTTGGTGAATCTGGGAGATGTGCAGGGGTGGGTACTTATGCAGAATCTTTTTAAGGGGGAAAGTCCCATTCGTTTGGAATCAAGTTATGATAACACGGTTCTTCAGTGTGAGGGAGAATGGTATATTCCTTCCATTTCGGAAGAAAGGGTTTTCAGCATTGAAAAAGCATTTGATAATAATCCTTCGACTTTTGCTATTGTTAAAATTGATTCAGAAATCGAA
Organism: Spirochaetes bacterium GWB1_36_13; assembly: GCA_001829155.1. Lineage (GTDB taxonomy): Bacteria > Spirochaetota > GWB1-36-13 > GWB1-36-13 > GWB1-36-13 > GWB1-36-13. Next base: position 47,849 of record MIAO01000061.1, read on the forward strand.
GTGAATGTTAAAAATATTGATTATCAAAAAGAAAATCTTGTTATTCAGTATGAACCCCAAAAAAAAATGAACTATAAGCACTTAGCTTTGCCGGAAGAAATCCTTTTGACTTACCCTTTTGAAAAACAATATAATTTAAATTCAAAAATAAGTATTGAATTAAACGGAAATAGTTTTAAATTTAAGGTGACAAAAGCTAAAAAAGATTTAGTTTTTCTCAATAATTTTTTTATACAAAAATTAAACAAATAATAAAAAAGGCAGTGAAATGTTTAAAAAAATCTGGCTTAAGATAAAAAATATCTTTGCCGCAAAACTTCCTGCGACATCAAAACAGCAGCGGATTTTTATCAATAAACAATTGAATCATTATGAATCAAATTATCAATTTTTTGAGACTTCAGATGCGAAAATTGCTTATTTTGTAAGAGAAGATGAAAAAAAAGAACCTAAAAAAAATGTTTTATTTCTCCATGGAATGACGGAAGATTCTTTAAACTGGTTTTATGCAGTCGAGTATCTCTATATTAAAAGCAGTCATTACCGTTCATTTGCTTTGGATCTTCCCGGTTTTGGGCAGACACAGTTTGAAAATGAGAGTGTGATTAATCTTCACCGCTATGTAGAAATTATAAAAGAATTTTTAGATTATCATAACATTGATAAGATTAACCTTGTCGGGCATTCTCTTGGAGGACAGACAGCGGGGCTTTTTGCTTATCATTATCCGGATAGAGTTGAAAAACTGATTCTGGTTGATACCGCTGGGCTTAGGCGTTTTAATGTTCTTGCATCAGCTTTTTTTAAAGCCATGCCTGTTCCCGGAAATATGCTGAAGCAGATTTCTTATTTAGATTGGGTCAAGCTTTTATCAAATACTACAATGGTAGAAGATGAGGCTGTTTTTCGGAAGAGTTTTTATGATGTCGCAATTAAACGGAAAAATAATATTACCGAATATATTATCACCAGAAACTATCAAAAACTCCTTCAGGACGGATTGAAAAGAGTGAGCGCTATTAAAAAGTCAATGTCAGCTATGCTGGAACCGACAACTTATATAGATGATAAACTGCCTAAACTTTCAATCCCGATTTGTTTTCTATGGGGCGAGGAAGATAAGCTGGTACCTTTAAAATATGGAATCCAAGGTTATGATTCCATTCACTCTATGAATAAAAAGATATTTGTTTTCAAAAAAACAGGGCATTATCCTCTTCTGGAAAGGCCCAGAGACTTTGCGGAAGTTGTTTTCAACTTCTTAGAACAATAGAATGCAGGAGTAAGATTTATGTTTATTGATCCAGTTTTTGGGGTAGTCGGTTTAGTGGTCGTGGTCTTGACATTTATTTTTTTAAGGCGTTTTCTTCATCTGGGGAAAATCGAGAAAATAGAAAAATTGATTGAAGAAAAAAATTTTGACAAGGCAATTGAGCCTCTTAAAAGTATGATTATTAAAGATGATGAAAATGTTTTAGCTCATTATTATTTAGGGATTTGTTATTTTAATACCAATAATTATGAATGGGCGATTCCAGAATTTAAAAAGGTGATCCGAAACCCTGGATTTGGTAAACAGATTAAAGAGATTGAAGTAAGGGAAAAACTGGCAAAAATATATCTTCATTATAATCAGCTGGAAGAAGCTCAAAAAGAATTTTTACTCATGACACAATTGGACCCTAAAAACTATAAAAACTATTATGAAATAGCTCAGATTCTTCAAAAACAGGGGTTTTTAGACGCTGCTTTGACTTATTACCAGAAAACTCTGGAAAGAAATCCAAAACTCCCTGAAGCCTATTATAATGTGGGATTAATTTCTTATGACAAAAAAAAATACAACGATGCTCTCAGTCATTTTTCAGATGCACTAAAATATGATACTGCGCTTCATAAGGCTCATTATTATATTGGAATGATACAATATATGAATAAAAATTATGAAAAGGCTCTTGGAGAATTTGCATACAGTGAAAGAGACTCTGAGATGAGACCGAAGACGATTCTTCAAAAAGGAAAAATTTATATTGAAATGGGGCAGATGGATAGAGCCATAAATGTTTTTGACGGGTATCTGAAAAATATCAGCTCGGAAAATTCAGTAACTCTAGCAATGCATTATAATCTTGCATCAGCTTTTGAAATGAAGCGGAATATTATTTCCGCGATTGAACAATGGGAAAAGATTGTTAAAATTAAACCCAGTTATATGGATGTTCAGGATAAACTTTCCGAATACGAGCATCTTCGGGTGGATGACAGAATCAAAGACTTTATTGTCGCTTCTAAAGAAGGCTTTCAGATTATGTCGAGAAATATTGTCGAGATGTGGAATTATCAGATTATTAAAGAAGATATGCTGGATGATGAAAATATAGAGTTTCTTGCCACGGAAGCAGGTTCAAAATGGAGAAATACCAGAAAAATAAGAATCCTGATTCTCATTTCCAGAAAAAACAATAAAGTAGAAGAAAGGGAACTGGCGAATATTATTGACAATATGAAAATAAATAATACCATGAAGTCAGTTTATGTTTCTGTTTCAGGATTTACCGATAATGCGAGACAGTATGCTCAAAACAGACCTATTGATCTGATAGATAAGGAAAAAATGACAAAAGTGCTCGAACAGGCCGATATTTATGCAAAAGATAAAATTAAAAATAAATTAAGCAAAACAGAATAGGGATAATATATGATCAAAAGTGACCGAACGCCTGTCTTATGGGTGTCTGAATGGCCTCTCCGTACTTTTTTTCTTTTTCATTATATTGATGATTTAAATCTTAAAAGTTCAGAAGAAAGAATGGAAATTGTCTGGGCAATTGTGAATAAAATGCTTTTGGCAAAAGATGCGGAAGTAAACCATTTTTTAGTTTCAGAAGAAATGATTTTGAAAGAAGTAGAAGAGTTAAAAAAACAAGTGGAAGTTAAATTGGCTCTTCAAACTGAAAAACTCGAAGAAGAAGACCTTTTCTTATTTGTTAAGATTGACCTTTTATCACAGCTTTTTATCAATCAGATAAAAGAAAAAATAAGAGAAGATTTAAAAGGTCGGGAAAACGAGATTCGGGACTATTATGAAAAAGCAAATGATTTTATATTAAAAGACGCCTATCTTTTAGAAGCTTTTTCTATTGGAAAAGACAAGGAAAATCTATTGAGTGAATCTTTTTTTGACAAAGAAAAGCTCTTAAAAGAAGGAATTCAATTTAAAAAAATAGGTTATTTTGATGAAAAAATGCTTGAAGTAAAATTTCCTGAAAATTATAAAAAAATTCTTGGTAATTCTGAGAAAAAAATTATTTTAATAAGAGAAGATAATGACATTAAGCATTTTATTTATCTTTCCGGACATTATGAAGAAGTGAAAAAAGACTATGAAGAAGTTGAGGAAGATTTAAAAAATTTCTTTTTTGAACACTCTTTGGAAAATATTTTGGAAGGAATTTATGAAAACCTTCTTGAAAAATATCCAATAGAGTATAATGAAGATTTTTTTAATCATTTTTTAGGAGATTAGTATGGTAATGTATAAAGTCCTTTTAGTGGATGAAAATAAAGAAAATATCCAGTTTTTTAAAGAAATTTTTGAGAAATGGGCGATTGACTGTATGGTAGTCAATGACATCGATAATTCTTTATTAAAGATTAATATTCTAAAACCGGACTTTATTATGATATCTTCTGATCTTCAGGTTAATTATGAAAATATTATCCAATTTCTGGCAACCAAAAACTTCAAAATCCTTCTTTATGGAAGAAAACAGGCTAGCTTGAATTGGAAACATATTGTTGGTTTTAAAGGATATCTTCCTTTTCCTTATAATGTTCTTCAGTTTAAAAATATGTTTTATTCCAATTTAAAAAATGATTATAAAAAAGATGATAAGGAATCTCATATCGAACTGGTTATCAACGATAAAATAGGTGTTGTTGATCTAGCGGGGAAAATAACATGGGAACAAGTGCATGAACTGAAATATTCTATTATTCATTCTATTCAAAAAGATGAAATCCTTGGAATTATCTTTATTTTTCAGCAGCTTGAGAACATGGATTCAGACTTGACTGAATTGATTGAACATTCATTTAGTTTTATAAAGGATTTAAAGTTTGATTCAAAGGCGATTAAATTTTTAAGTATGGATAAAAGAATTATTGACCTTATTCATCAAAACCCCGTCTTGCGGAAGATAGAACAGGTAAATTCTTTTGCGGAAGCTTTTTTAAGGCTTCAAAATATCAATTTAAAGGGAAATAATCTGGGGCTGGATATTGATTTTTTAAAAGAAAATATTAAATTAGTTGAAAATGTTTATGATGAGTATGGGAATCTGATAAAAAAGGCGGGAGATATTTTTTCCAAAGAAGATATTTTTAAACTCAGAAGTGAAGGAATTACAAAAATCTATTATGCCAATGAACTTTCATATATGGGAATATCAATCGGCGATGTTTCTGAAGTCAAAAAAAATATTGAGGAAATTATTATCCGTCAGGCTGAAAATGCAAGTAATTTAGGCATTTCAGAAGAAACCCAAAAGAAGGCAAATCTCGAAGAGAAACTGGTTATTCTTGTCGAAGATGATAAGGGAAGTCAGATGCTGATAGCAAAAATACTGGACAAGCTCAAATGCAGTTATAAGATTGCTGATAATGGACGGGATGCTCTTTCTTATGCGATTCATTACAATCCTCATTTAATCATTCTGGATTTAATGATGCCGAAAATGAACGGGGTAGAGTTTGTGAAACAATACAAGGAGCTTCGTAAAAATTTACTGGCGCCTATTATTGTAACTTCCGGTGTCAATAAACCTGAAATTATTCAATATTTATTAAAAACTAATGTAGTCAAAGATTTTATATTAAAACCTATTGTCGATTTAAAAGGTTTTGTTTTTAAAATTTTAAATTACCTTGTCTGAAAAAATCTCAATTTTTTATAAATAAATTTTTTTTATTGACTTTTTTTCTTTATTTTTTTTATTTAAAAATTAAATTTAAAAGTTATTGATATTAAGAGGTAAAAATGAGATTAAAACGGGTTGCGCTTTTATTTTTTCTATCTTTAGTTATTTGTTCATCTTTTGTTTCGGCTGAGCAATATGATCAGAAAGAGGCTGAAATTGAAATCGATAATGCTTCAAAAGCAATAGCGGAAGCATTAAGCGATCCTAAAACAAGGGATTTTCTTCCGTTTCTATTTGGAGAATCGAAAAAATATTATGAAGAAGCCAGATATTATCTGGAAGAAGAAGAATTTGACTGGTCGGTTTATTTTTCAAAAATGTCGCAGATCATGGCTCAGGCATCTTTATACCGCGCAAAAGCGGAGCTTTTAAAATGGCAGCTAAGGGATGAAGAAATAAAGAAATGGAAAAAAACAGCGACAGCAGGTGAAAAAGGAAATCTTTATCAGGAAAAAATCAAAGCTTTGGAGCAAGAATTTCTAGAAGCAAAATTAAATCTTTTAATGGCTGAAAATAAAATGGAAAAAATGGGTAGGGTTTATATCTTGACAATCAATGATAAAGACCTTTTCATATCCGGAACCTACGCAATCAGTGATAACGGGCAGGCTGTTTTAGATAAAGTTCTTCAGGTGCTTTCTCTTGTGCCTCAATCGAAAATTACAGTAGAGGGGCATACTGCCAAAGCAGATAAAGACAATAACGCCACCATTAAGGCCAATTCAGTCAAAGATTATTTAGTCAGGAGAAGTAAAAATCCTCTGGAAAATATCTGGATAACAGCTTATGGAAATCAAAAACCTTTGGTTATTAATAATAAAGTTCTTCGGGGACCTGAAAATGACAGAATTGTGATCGTTTTCGAGCTGCCTGAAAAAATACATGAATAAGGAGAAAAATATGAAAATCAAACCAATCTTTGCTTTATCTTTTTTAATTATCTTTATGAGCGGGAATCTTTTTGCAGCTGTAAAAAAAAATAAACAGGACGCTGAATCAAAGGTGAAAGTAGCTGAAATCCAATACGATCAAATAAAAAAAGAAGCTCACGATATGGCGCCTAAAGAACTTTTATCTGCTGAGCAAGCACTTAAAAATGCGAAAAAAGAACTGAAAGAAGAAGAATGGCTTTATGCCTATCAGGAAGCGGATAAGGTAATGGCTTATCTTACTTTGATCCGGGCAATTATTGAATATAAAAATGCTTTGAAAGAATATGAAAACTTTAAAAACAGCCAGTGACGGGGTAGCGGGTATGCAGAATAAGAAAATTAAGATCATTTTTATCGTTTTTTTACTGTTTGCAAATATCACAATCTTTGCTGATAGAAAAAGTTCTGATGAAGTTGAAAGTGAAATTGCTCACGCTGAAAAAATGATCAAAAAAACTGAAGCATTAAAACCAGTCAAGGAATTTCCCTATGAACTGGTATTGGCAAAATATTATTTAGAAAAAGCAAAAGAGAACCTTGATGACGGAGATGAAGATATTGCAAGTTATTTTGCCGTTCTTTCAGCAATACAGGGTGAAACGGCTTATTATAAACTTCAGGCCTTTGACCTGAAATGGAAAAGAAAAGAAGAAGAATTAAAACTCTGGAAGAGTCTGGCTGCTGAAAATTCCGGAGAGATGGCAAAAGTTTACCATAAAATGGAAAAAGAAATCAGGCAGACAAAACTCGATTTCGCTGTCATAAATGCGGGTTTTGAAAATGCGGACAATGTTTTTTCCATGATGTTAAAAGATTCTGAAAATCTTATTAAAATTACTTTTTCAATTAAAGATTCAGGAAAAATTGCTCTTTCAGAATGGTTTCAGATTTTAGCCTTAATTCCTGGGATCCAATTAAAAATTGAAAGCCATACTTCAGGGAAAGATAAAGATAACCTTTTATCTACTGCCAAAGGAGAAGCTTTGAAAACTTATCTGATTCAGTCTGGACTTTTTAAGCCGGATCAGATTGTTCTTAATGCTTATGGTAATGAAAAGCCACTTATGAATCAAGACAAGCCTGTTAAGGGAAAAGCGAATGACCGAATTGAAATATTTTTTGAAAAAGAAAAATCTTATCATTTTATTTTTCAAGATGCGCAAATTATTAAAAAACAAAAAAAAGATTTTATTTTTAATGGTTCAGGAATGATTTTATTGAACGAATTTTTGGCAATATTTCTACTTCTTCCCGATCCTTCCCTTTTAATTGAAGGACATACTTCAAACAAGGATCTTGAGAATTCTTCTTTGGCAAAAGCAGTTTTAATGAAAGATTATTTTATTCAGAAAACTGGATTTGCACCTGATAAAATCAAGACAACAGGTTTTGGAGATACGAAGCCTTTGATGAACGGAAGCAAACCTGTAAAGGGGAAAAATAATGACCGAATGGTTTTATCGATTTTAGTAAAAGATAAAATTGTTTCTCTTTTGCTAAATGATTCGGAAATGATTCAAAAAGGCGGTTTTTCGGCAAGAATCAGTGAGGAAGGGAAAAAAAACCTCAATGAGCTTGTTCAAATGATTAAAAATAACGCCGTAGAGAAAGCAAGAATTAATATCGAGGGTTTTACCGACAAGTACGATAAAAACAATTCTGAGTCCGAATTGAAGGCAAATTTGATACGCGATTATCTGGTGGAAAATGGGAAAATTCCTGTTGAAAAAACAACACTTTATCCACTCGGAAATAAAAAACCTTTAAAAGTTGATGGAAAAGTCTTAAAAGGAGTTGATAATAACCGTGTTGAAGTTTCTTTTGCCGTAGGGAAAAAATACCTTCTCGGGATTCATGATAATGATCTTTTTATCAAAAAATCTTTTCTGATCAGTGAAAGCGGCAAATCTTATCTTGATAAAGTACATTATCTTCTTTCTTTGATTCCAAATGCTAAAATATTGATTGAAGGTCATACTTCAGGAAATGATAAAAATAACTCTGTTTCAGAGTCAAAAGCAAGTGCGATCAGAGATTATTTTGTGAATGTCAAAAAAGTATCGGATGGGAGCATTTCTATCAAAGCTTATGGAAATTTGAAACCTATAGAAATGAACGGGGTTGAAAAAAAAGGCGCCCTCAATGACAGGGTTGTGATTATTATTGAACTTCCCAAATCGGAAGCGGAAAAATAAATTTTAAATTAATAAGGCTGCGGATTTAACTCCGCAGTTTATTTATTTTTCAAATGCTCAAATTTTTCTTCTGAATTGTTTTATCTCTGGCAAGTTATTAAATTTTTATCCTAGAAAAGGATGTATCTTGAATGAATGAAATTTTTCAGACAGAAGAAGAAAGCGAACTCGAAAAAAATCTTTTATTAAGACCTGAGAGTTTTGAAAATTTTATTGGACAAAATCGGAATATTGATAATTTGAAAGTTTTTATTCAGGCTGCCAAAATGAGAAAACAGGTTTTAGATCATGTTCTTTTAAGCGGATCACCAGGACTTGGAAAAACAACTCTCGCCCGGATTATTGCCAATGAAATGAAAGGAGAGCTTGTGGCTACCAGCGCTCCAGCACTTGAAAAAACAGGGGATCTTGCGGCTGTTTTGACAGGGCTTGAAAAGGGGAGCATTCTATTTATTGATGAAATTCACCGTTTAAGACCGGCGCTTGAAGAATTGCTTTACAGCGCTATGGAAGACTTTAAGATTGATATTATGATTGGGCAGGGAGCCGGGGCAAAAACAGTTGAACTGAATTTAAACCCTTTTACATTGATAGGGGCAACAACCCGGGCGGGAATGCTTTCCACACCTCTCCAGACCAGATTCGGGATTCAGCTCAGGCTGGAGTTTTATGAGCCGGAAGATCTTGAAAAAATTCTTGCCAAAAAAGCAGAAGTTTTAAAAATAAAAATTGCTGAAAACAGTAAAAATGAAATCTCAAAACGCTCCAGAGGAACTCCTCGAATCCTTTTAAAGCTATTAAAACGCGTGTGGGATTTCAGTATGGTTGCCGGTCAGAAAGAAATTGACATTCATATTACCCGCAAAGCTTTAGAGAGGATGGGAATAGATGAAAACGGGCTTTCTTTAGAAGATAAAAAGATTCTTGAGATTATTGTTAAAAACTATGATGGAGGGCCTGTCGGGCTTCAAACCATAGCCATATCTATGGGAGAAAGCGAAGATGGAATTCAGGATGTTTATGAGCCTTTTTTAATTCGGGAAGGATTTATTAAAAAAACACCCAAAGGCCGTATGACTACAGCAAAAGCCTATGAATATCTTGGTTATTCGAAAAATCAGGAAAGCTTATTTTAGAGGAAAAAATGGTATCAAAGCAGTTTATTCTTAATATGATCAATAAATTTTTTCTTTTTATAGAACATTTAAGTTTTATTGTCACATTTTTTGGAATTATGCTTTTAATCACTTTTCTGACGACTGGTTCTGAATTTCTGGTGATTCATTTTCTGGATACAATTTTTATTTTTATTATTGTGAATAAAATTATTTATGGTTTTTTTAACATTGCTTATCAAAAAGGAGTTCAAAATAAACTCACTGAACTTTTATTTGGAATCCTTCTCCTTCTTTTTTATCTGGCTATCCGTTATATTCTCGAATTGGATCTTCCTGAAGGTTTAAAAGCGGTATTTGAAAAATTTGCGATTTTTTTAAGGGCGATTACTTATTTTATTTATTTGGTAATCAATAAAGAAAAAATACTTTTCTATACTAAAACTATCCGGTTAAATCCAGCTCAGACTTTTACTTTCGGATTTATTTTTCTCATCATGCTGGGAATCTGGCTTTTATCCCTTCCTTATGCTACTGTCAAACCGGTTGCTTTTGAGGATAGGGTTTTTATCTCGACTTCGGCAGTCTGTGTGACAGGATTGGCTACTATTGATATTAGTACCCATTTTACTCTTTTTGGGCAGTCTGTTATTCTTTTTCTGATTCAGGCAGGAGGATTGAGCATTGTTACTCTCTATAATTTTCTCCTTATCTTTTCGGGTGAAAAAATTGAATTCCGTCAAAGACGCTTTTTACTCGAACTTTTTAATCAAAAAAACTTTCAGATTCTTAAAAAACTTTTGAATATGATTATTCTTTCTACTCTTGTCATTGAGCTGATTGGCGCTTTCCTTATTTTTATTTCTATTTCCGGAATGGAAATGCCGCAAAGAATCTTTTTTTCTATTTTCCATTCTATTTCAGCATTTTGTAATGCCGGTTTTTCCACGCTTCCCGATAGTTTGATGACATATTACAGTTATTTTAATATTAATGTGATTATTATAGGCTTAATTATTGCAGGAGGAATCGGCTTCCCTGTGCTTTTTGAACTGAAAGAAAACCTCTTTAGAAGAAAAAAATATTCTTTAAATACCCGGATTATTCTGATCATGACACTTATTTTAATACTTCTGGGGACTTTTATGTTTTTTGTCGAAGAATACCATCATGCTTTGAAAGATTTAAATATTTTTGATAAATTTCTGGCGTCTTTATTTCAATCGGTAACAACCAGAACAGCCGGTTTTAATACAATTGATTTTTCAAATCTTCAGCCCACCACTTATCTTTGGACAATTGTTTTAATGTTTATCGGAGCTTCTCCCGCATCTATCGGAGGCGGACTCAAGACAACCACTTTTTTCCTCAATATTGCGCTTATCTACACGATTTTTAAAAAACAGAATCAGGAAGTTACTCTTTTTCAAAGAAAAATCAACAATGATATTTTCCTGACAGCCGCATTTCTCTTTTTTTCAAGGGCTGGTTTTATTTTTCTTTTTACTATGGTGCTTTTTTACAACGAGACTATTGATTTGCTCAAAATTCTTTTTGAGGTTGTTTCAGCCTTTTCCACAGTAGGGCTTTCAACTGGAATTACTTCTTCTCTCAGTGTGTCAAGTAAATACATCATTGTTTTTACCATGTTTATAGGAAGAATCGGAATCCTGAATATGCTTCATGTTTTTTCAAAAAACAAGGCGGGAGCGGAAAATAATTTTGAATATCCGGAAGGATATATTTTAACGGAATAAATTTACCGGTTCTTATCCACTCCATTTTTTTCACAAAGAGAGGTCACGGGGCAGGAAGAGCAAAAAGGGGAGACAGGTTTGCAAATTGTCTGACCAAAGGCAACCAAAAGAGTATTGATAAAAGGATAAATTTTTTCCGGAAGTTTATCCATCAGTGCAAATTCTGTTTTTTCAGGAGTATCGGTTTTTACAATTCCCAATCTATTACTGATACGGTGAACATGAATATCAACACACACTGCGGGTTTTTTATATCCTAGTGAAAGAACCAGATTGGCTGTTTTTCTTCCGACTCCTTTAAATTTCAGGAGTTCATCCAAATTGTCCGGGACTTTTCCTTGATAATCTTTGATAATTTGAAAACTGATTTCATGGATTGTTTTCGCTTTATTCTTATAAAATCCCACAGGATAAATCAGTTTTTCAAGTTCTGGAAGGGGAATGGAAAGTATTTTTTCAGGCGTATCCCCTTTATTAAAAAGAGAATGTACTGCTTTTGTTGTCACTTCGTCTTTGGTACGAAGACTTAAAAGGGTAGCAATGAGAATCCGATAAGGAGATTCTCCCATTTCAGCCATAAAAGAAAGAACAGGGGGATTCCATAAAGGATAGTTTTTCTCTAAAATCGAAAGGACTTGAATAAAAGAGTCCGGAGTTATCATAAAAAAATCAGACTTTTTTTCTATTTGAAGAGAAATAACAGTTATGCTGGTTAATTTTTCTCATTAAGGCAGGACTAAAAACTTTTAATAAAAATTTCTGACTATTCATAACAACCACAGTTAAAAGGCTCATAAAAGCAAAACTGTAAATAATATAAGTCAAAATAGTCAATGTTGTGCCAAATTGTTTTACTCCCAAAGAGCTGTAGAGAAAGATTCCTGAAACAATAAAAATAGTCATAAGAGACAAAGCTAAAATCTTGAGTATATTTTTACGGGATTCTTTTTTGTTAATTTTATAAGCTACATTGCTGTAAATATCATTTTGATATTCCACAGACCTGTATTTTCGCCCCATTCTGTTTAAAAGTTCATCTAAATGGTCCATTTTCCTAATCCCCGTTTTTTTAATTTTTCTTTCAGTAAATCTTTTCCCCTTTTAATCAGGGATTTAATTGTATTGGTCTTTATTCCGCTCACTTCAGCAATCTCATCATAAGAAAACTGCTCAAAAAAATACATAATCAAAGGAAGTTGATATTTATCTTTCAGCGCCTTTAATTCTTCCCAGAGAGTTTTATAAATTTCTTTTTCAAAAATTTCTTCATTTTTTTCAAAAAAAAAATCTTTTACTTCCTGTCTTTTTTTTAAAAAGCTTTTTTGCTGTTTTAAATAATCTATTCCCATATAATAGGCAATATGAATCAGCCAGGCTCTAAAACTTTCCTTTTTTTTCAGCTCTTTTATTTTATAAAAAACCTTGATCCAAACTTCCTGTATGAGATCATCCAGATCTGAGGGATTATTAGAAAATCTCAAAAGGACTCTATAAACCAAAGCATTGTACTGTTTTATGAGTGGTTCTAAAGCTTCTTTATGACCATTTATTAAAGCTTCAATCCATTCAATTTCATTTTCTATCACTACTCACCTTATTACTTAATAGATAAGAAAGAATAATAGCAATTCCAATTCCCAGGGGAAGACCGCCTGCTAAAAGTTCAAATCCGTAAGCTTTGTTTATTAAAAATACAATCGTGATCACTAATCCTGAAAATGCTATGATAAAACCTGTAACAATAAATATGAGATTCCAATTCAAATTCATTGGCTTGTAAATTCCTTTTTCGATTAAAAGCATTTTTTGTTTGTGAAAAAAGTAAAAAAGGGAAAGAAATAAAAGAGAGCCGAATAACACTCCAATAATGGGAACAATGGAAAGGATAATTTGAGAGGCTTCAGATGGAAGACTGCCTTTTTCAATTATTTTTGCCAGTTCTGAAAGAGTTTTAGGGCTTAAATCCACTGATGTTTCTGAAATCAAATCCATTAGATTCTCCTTATCTTTTAAGATAATAAATTTAATAAAAATCCTACACTATTAATGAAATAATTCACTTTTTTTAGTTAAAATATTCCATTTATACTCAATGTAATGTTTAATCATTTTTTTTAATTCTTCATCAATATTCTTAAATCTGGACTGAATGGCAAGATATTCATCGATCTTAGAAAAATCCGGTTTATTTTGAATATGATAAGTATTATTTTCAAATTCATAAATCGGAAAAACTCCTGATTCAGCAGCCAGACGGGAAATCTTTACTGAATATTTTTCAGCATAACCTTGACCAGTAGGACAGGGAGAAAAAATATGAAGAACAGAAGGTCCATCGGTTGAAACAGCTTTTTTTACTTTATTTTCAAGATCTTCCGGAAATGCAATTGTGGCAGATGCGGCATAAGGAACATTATGAGCGGCGATAATTTCTAAAAAGTCTTTTTTAGGCTGTTCTTTCAGATTGGGTGAAGGAGTCGTGGTAGTTTCTGTAAAAAGAGGGGTTGCAGACGATCTTTGAACCCCTGTATTCATATAAGCTTCATTGTCATAACAAATATATGTGAAGGGAAGGTTTCTTTCCAAAGCGCCTGAAAGAGACTGAAGACCTATATCAAAAGTCCCTCCATCCCCGGCCCAGACAATGACCCGGAAATCTTTTTCTTTCTTTGACATGAGTGCGTAATGGATCCCTGTAGCCATAGCGCTTCCAGCGGCAAATGCAGAGTGGACTGCCGGGAAATTTAAAGTTCTGTATGGATAAGGTCCTGCGATCACTGACCAGCAGGAGGCAGGAATCACCATTACTGTTTTCTCAGGAAAATGTCTGGAAGCAAGATTCATGGCTATTGTTGCTCCGCATCCTGCACAAGCTTGATGCCCGCTATTTATTCTAGGATTTTTAAGGTACATAAAAATTCCTTGTTATTTTTTGATTTAAAAAAATTGAATCTTATATAAAGACGCAAAATTAAAAAAAAAGTTGCAATAATTTTTAAAAAAAATTTAAGGAAAATAAAATTGACCGAAAATCTAAATTGGAGTAAGGAAATTCCGAAACCAATAAAAAGGAAGAATCAGATGCAGACTTTAAAAAACAATCTGAGTAAAGCCAAAGAACTTCTGAATACAGGAAGTTATGATGAAGCCATTTCTCTTTATCAGGATATTCAAAAAGAAGACAGTGAAAATAAAGCTGTTTTTATGGGGCTGGGAAAAGCGTATCTTGAAAAAGAAATGTGGGAAGAATCTCTCTATTCTTTTCTAAGAGCAGAGGTTTTAAATCCTTCGGTAGAAGTTTATCTTTCTATCGGAATTTTGTTTTATAAAAAGAAAAACTACAGAAAATCAATTGAATATTATGAAAAAGCGGAAATTCAGAAAAGCGGAATGTTTGAAATATATTGGAACAAAGCTTTAGCGTATGAAAAATTAAAAATGCTCAAAGAAGCTGTTTTCTCTTTTATTCAAGCTTATGAAACTAATCCGAAAAGTGAGCTTGCCAGAAAAATTGCGCCTATGGCATTGGAAGCAAAACTTTTTCAAGAAGCAGTTCGTTTTTACCGTATTCTGATCCAGAAAGAAGAGCATTCGCTTTATTATGCTGAGTTAGGTCTGGCTTATATGGAGCTTGGAAACTATGAAGAAAGTAAAAAAGCTTATCAGAAAGCAAAAGAATTATCAAAACTTTCAGGAAAATATCCAAAAATAGATGACTTGACATTTGATGATTTTATCGATCAATACCCTGATTTAGAAAATCAAATTGAAAATACGATTCAAAAAATTGAAAAAGGGATGGCAGAATACCATGATTATTTTGATCTTGGAAATATGCTTTTTATAAAAGGCGATTATCAGAAATCAGCCGATCATTTCAAACAAGCCCGGGATATTTATGTTCATAAACTCCTTTTAAGATTATAATTTAAACTGAATGGGGATTTTCCCCTTTCAGTTTAAAGGTAATTGAAAATTTCGAAGAGGTGGGAAATAACAATCTGATCTTTTCCAAATTCCTCGATAAATCTTTCTTTTTTAAAGATTCCTTCGATCGCAATAAAAGGAATATCGCTTGCTTTTGATCTTTGACCGTCTTTAATTGAATCCCCGATAAAAAGAATTTCATCTTTCTTTAAACCGGTTTTTTTGATAAAATAGTCAAAATGGGCTTTTCCTTTTTCAAAGTTCTTTTTATGCCCCATAATGAGTTCAAATTTAATACTTTCTTTTTCAAGAATCTTTTCAATAACATGAGGGTAATTTCCGGATGAAATTGCCAGAATGTAATTTTTTTTGTTTAATTCCGTTAAAACATTTCGAATTTCTTCATGAAATCCATCGTCTAAACGGGAATCCAGTTTTTTGGTCTCAAATTCATAGACTACTTCGTTATTTAATTTTCCATTTGGCATAATGATTTCAATCTGTTTCTCAAAAGCGATCCCTGATGTTTCTATATAAAGTTTTTCACCTTCTTCAACAGAAATTTGTGGATAATACTGATGAAGGAGTTTTCCGGCCAGAATCCTGAAATCATCCATAGTATCGATAAGAGTGCCATCAAAATCAAAAATAATCCCTTTGATCATTTAAAACTCCATAAATAATAACAAAGCGTTCAAAAGAACGCTGATATTATGATTTTTGATAATAGTAATAAGCGTTGATATCTGTCCATCTTGGTTTTCCAGGTTCATTCAGTTTCATTTTTAAAGTATCGCCGTCTAATTCAAAGATCCCTAAAACCTCGCCCTTTCCTCCGTCACCATAAGTGTGTTCAGTTACTTGAATATCTATTTCATGAGGAGTAACACTTTCATTTGTTTTAAAAGTTCCTGAAAACTTAACATTGTACATGGGAAGTTCGCCGTTAAAACTTCCATTTTCCCTGAATTCATAACTGAACCCTGCCAACACTCCAACAGTAATCTGCCATTTTCCTATAATTTTAGATGCCATAAATCCTCCTGAAAAATTTTCTTAAAATTTTGAAAGCACTATTAAAAATATAATATTTTGTAAAATAAGGGAAAAAAAATATAAAAAAATATTTTAGGAAATGAAAAAATAGGTTAAATTTTTAGAACTTATTTAAAAAATAAAGGAAATAACATGCTCCCGATAAAAGGAATTCGTGCTCTTTCTCTCATTGATTATCCAAAACACCTTTCAGCAGTTCTTTTTCTGGGCGGATGTAATTTTAAATGTCCTTTCTGCCATAATTATGATTTAGCTGTTTATCCTGAAAAAATGGAAAATCTGGATGAAAACTCTGTTTTTTCTGAACTGGAAAGAAGAAAAAAAATACTGGAAGCTGTTGTTATTACAGGGGGAGAGCCTCTTCTTTATCCTGAAGTGATTGCTTTTATTGCTCAAATTAAAAAAATGGGATATCTTGTAAAGGTAGATACAAACGGCTATACACCTGAGCTGCTTGAAAAAGTGATTGAAACGGGAAGTGTTGATTTTATTTCCATGGATATTAAAACAGCGCTTGAGACTGAAAAATATTCAAAAGCTGCCGGCATAAAAGTAGATATAGAAAAAATCAAACAATCAATCCAAATACTTTTGAAAAATCAGGTAGAATATGAATTCCGTACAACTTGGATTTCAAAATTTGTGAGTTTTGAAGATATTTTGCAAATTTGTTCTTTTATTTTACCCGCTCAAGCTTATTATATCCAGCAGGCTAATGAGGGTCTTGAAGAATTTCAGGGACCTGAAATCAGGGAAATTGAAAAAAAATCTTTAATCATCAAGGAGAAATTTAAAGATTTTAATTTATTTATCCGTTAATTTCATGGAATAAGACTTATCTCAAGGATATTGATTTGCCTGTAATTTTAGCACTTATTTTGATTTTCAGCGGATGTTCTTCAGAAAAAAAAGAAGAAAAAAAGATTACTCTCTATCAATCTGATCTTTATTATCATAATCTTGTTGTACCGATTAAAAGAGTCTGGCTTTTAAACGCTTCAAAAGAGCAGTACCGGAATAAAAAACTTGCCTTTCAGCAGGTGGAACTGCAGTTTGAATATTCAAAAGAAAACTATGAACTTCTAAAAGAAATAGAAGAAAAAGATTATCTGATTCAAGAAAAAATGACAAAAATGCTTTCTTGGGTTTTGGATGAAGAAGTGGATACGAAAGAGAAAAAAAGCCGGTTTGAAAATCAGATACGAGATGAAATAAACAGCGGGCTTGAAAAAGGAAAAATCCTTAAAGTGACTATTTTATCTAAAAAACCTGTTTTAAATATTTATTCTTTCGGAACCTTGCTTTTTAAGCTGAAAGTCAGAAATTCTTCTTCTATTGTCATAGTCCGATTAGAAATCGGAATCGGCTATGGTAAAAACCGCGATGAAATGATTGAGGAAATTGTTTCCCGTGATCTTCAGATTAAAGATTTAATTTTTACTCTGATGAGTTCTAAGTATTATGACGATATTGATTCAGTGGATAAGCTGAACGCATTGAAAATTGATATTTTAAATATTTTTAATTCAGTTCTCAGTTCAGGTGTTATTGAAGAAGTCTATTTTCTGGATTTTAATCAAAATAAAATGAATTGATTTTATACTTTCACCTTCTATTTGAAAATCACACTAAGTTATTATTATATTTAAGAGCAAAATCTCATTTTATAAATTCAGAATCAGCCGATATATGAATTTAACGATATACCGGGAGGGGCGAATGGCAGAAGAATTAAATGACGAAGAATCAAAAGAAGAAGGCGGGATATCCGAACAGCCGTCCGGAGGCTTTTTATCAAAAGGAATTGTAAAAATATTAATGATAGTAGCTTCCTTTCTGGTAGGTGTTATCCTTATGGTTTTAGTTTCTAATATTGTTTTTAATATCAGGGAAAAAGGTTCTCAAAAAGAGGAAGAAGTAATCTGGTCTCCGGGTGTAACCCCAAAAAAGCCTGCTTACCAGACTCTGGGGCTTGATCCTTTTAAAATTAATTTAAACGATCCGACAGGGACGATGCCTGGAATACTCCAGCTTGAAATTGCCCTTGCGTATGAAAAAAATAATGTTAAACTTCAGACTGAACTATTAGACAGGAAACTTCAAATCCGTGATAAAATCATTACGCTTTTATCATCAAAAACTTATGAAGATCTGAATACTCCTGATAAAATAGCTGACTTAAAAAAACAGATCAAAAATCAAATCAATACCCTTTTAATGGAAGGAATTATTGAAGAAATCTATGTATCTAGTTTTGATGTGATTACACGGACTTAATAAGGAATAATCAAAAAGGGTTTTTAATATGAATGATGCTCTTTCTCAAAGTGAAATAGACGCTCTTTTAACAGTGGTTACCAGTAATGAAGGAAGTGGGGGAGCTCTTGGCGGCGGTGGAGGCGGTGACTCCAGCGGATTTGATTTAGGCAGTCTTGGAGATCTTTCCTCGATACTCAATTCCGGCGGCGGCGGTGATTTCACTCCTCATTATGAAAAAAGCAAAAAAGTCAAGATGTATGACTTTAAAAGACCGGATAAATTTTCAAAAGATCAAATTCGTACTCTTCAAATGATCCATGAAACTTTTGCCCGTCTGACAACAACTTCTTTGTCTGCTCAGCTTCGGCTTCTTGTTCATGTCCATGTGGCTGCGGTAGAACAGCTGACTTACGAAGAGTTTGTCCGTTCCCTACCAAACCCGTCCACTCTAGCCATGATTAACATGGAGCCTCTGAAAGGAAGCAGTATTTACGAAATGGACCCTACTGTTACATTTACAATGATAGACCGTCTTTTTGGCGGTACAGGTGCGGCTATTAAATTGAACCGTGAATTGACAGATATAGAAAGTACAGTTATTGAAACAATTATTGTCCGTATTTTGAATAATTTAAGAGAAGCATGGGCAAATGTCATCGATCTTCGTCCAAGGCTTGGAAACATTGAAACCAATCCTCAGTTTGCTCAGATTGTACCTCCTAATGACATGGTCGTTTTGATTACTTTTGAAACCAAAATAGGCGATGTGGAAGGAATGACCAATTTTTGTATTCCATATATTACCATTGAGCCGATTATTTCAAAACTGAGCGCCCAGTACTGGTATTCAAGTGTCAGAAAAGGACTCACTCAGGAAAACTTCAATATTATTAAAGACAATCTGGTAGATGCGAATATCGATGTCAGCGCTGAACTGGGTGAAACGGAAATTACCCTGAAAGAAGCGTTGGAATTGAACCCTGGAGATGTGGTAAGGCTTTCAGGGCATAAAATATCAAGCGATATTCTTCTGAAAATCGGAAAAAAACCTAAATTCAAATGTAAACCCGGGATTTTTGGAAAAAGAATAGCGGTTCAGGTAATCGATAATTATGACAAAGGCGGAATATTAACTCTTGAAGATCTCATGAAAGGAGGAGAAAAATAATGGGTGGAAACGGATTATCTCAAAATGAAATAGATGCGCTTTTAGGAACAGTCGATGATGATATATTAAGCTCCGGTTCCGGTAATGAAATGAATCTTTCTTTTGAAAATGTCAATCAAAATATCAATATTGGAAAAGATAAAAAGGATATTGAAGATATTAACCAATTTATTAATAATGCCCTGCTTTCAGGAATTGGTGTTATTGGTGATTTGACTGAAACAAACGCAAATGTATTTGGCGCCAAGTCGCTTTTTAAAGATTCTGATCAGGTAGTGACTTCAGTGAAGGGCAAGGCTGTTACCGTAGGGATGAGAACCAGGGGAATCTTAAACGGGGAACTTCTTTTAATTTTTGAAGAAAAAGGAATTCTTGCTCTTGCTGATAAAATGCTGGGGCAGGAAGGAAATACTCTGACTGATATTGTTGTCAATACGCTGGGTGAAAGTTTCAGTAAGTTTTTTAAAGAAATATTTAACTGGATTAAAAAATCCTATAATCAAACCGTGGATGGCGATATTCCAAAAATAAATATTTATGATAATCCGATTGATATTGAATTTTCATCTAAACAGGCTGTAGAAGTCTCTTTCTCCATCAGATTGGATAATAAAGACATTAATTGTATTCTTGCGGTTCCAGCGACAATGGCAAAGGAAATTTTAAACCTTGCCTTAAAGGGCGGAAAAGAAGAATCCAGTTTTCAGAATAAAGAAAAATCATCTTCGCAGGAAAAAAACAAGCAGATTGATGCCCGTCCCGTTCAATTCAGCCGTCTGGATGAGTCAAACAACAAACTTCCTTTGGGAAATATTGAAATCCTTTTAGATGTATCGATGCAGGTAACGGTTGAACTGGGACGGACAAAAATGAGAATCCGTGAAATCTTGGGATTGGGGGAAGGTTCTATCATAGAGCTTCAGAAACTGGCAGGCGAGCCGGTTGATATCCTGGTCAATCAAAAACTGATTGCAAAAGGCGAGGTTGTTGTCATTGATGAATATTTTGGAGTCCGAATTACTGAAATTATCAATACAACGGAAATGCTGGGTCTTATGAGTCCTCAAGAAGAAGGTATGTAATAAAAATTATGGAAAAAGGAAAAGAGCTTACGGTAGAAATAAAGGAAATGAGTCCTTATGGAGTCGGTGTTGCCTATTTAAATTCGGGGATACAGGTAGAGGTTCCAAAAACATATAAAAATGAAAAGGTTCAGATAGAGCTTTTAGAAAAAATCAGGGATCGTTTTCCTGAAATCTGGACTGCGGTATTAAAAAAAATAATTGAACCTTCAAAGGAAAGAGTGGTTTCTTACTGCCAGCATTCTGAGGTATGTCAGGGATGCCATCTGGATACTATTCAATATGAAAATCAAGTTGCTTTTAAAAAAGAATGGGCAAAAAGTTTTTTTGACGGCGCTGAAATTAATTTTATTGAAGCAGAAAAATTTTTAGGTTACAGAAACAGCTCTACTTTTATTTTAAAAAAAAAAGAAGAAGAGTTGGAGATAGGTTTTTTTCACAAGGGACGCTTTGTTCATATTGTAGATTGTCCTACCTGTCCTGAGATTTTTACAAAGATCAATAAAACTCTTTCCAGACTGGTAAAAGAGCAGCCTATTTCAATTTACGAACCGGAACAAAACAAAGGCTTTATTAAAGCTGTTTCTTATAAGTACAGTTTTTCTGAAAACAAGGTAATGGTCATCTTTCATACAAAAAATACATTTTTTAAGCATAAAGAATTTATTCAGGCTTTGAAGAATGAACATCCTGAAATTGTTTCCGTTTATCAGAAAAAAGAAGACGATAAAGAAGGACGGAAAACATTTAAGGAAAAAAAAGCCTTAATAGAAAAAATTGACGGAGATTTTTATTTAGTAGATGTTTTCCCGAATTTAAACTTAAAGTTTCAAATTACGGCCGAAAGTAATTTTTCTCCCAATCTTTTTCAAAAAGAAAAAATTTATCAGTCTATTATTCAGGCTTTTCAATTTAAAGGGCATGAAAAACTTTTGGATCTTTTTTCAGGAAGCGGGCTTTTCAGCATTGCAGCTTCAAAAAATGTAAAAATGGTTTTTGGTATTGAAAAAGATTTAAGCGGAATGAATGAAGGTGTTTTTAACGCAAAACTCAACCGGCTGGAAAATACTCTTTTTATTTCAAAGAGAATAGAAAAAATTAAAGAACTGAAAGATATTGCAAAAGAAGAGTTTCAGGCGTTAATCATTCAGATGCCTTTTAACAAACCCCTTCATAACGAACTCATGGAATTTCTGGAAGAAAAAAATATTGAAAAAATAGTTCTGGTTTCAATTTTTCCTGAAAATTTAAAAATAGAAATTAAAAAATTCAAGGAAATGGGATATAGTGTTTCTCAAATTCAAGTTTTTGATATCTTGCCGGAAACTTATCATATTGAAAGTGTTGTAATCTTTCAGAAAAAGAAAAAAATTACCAGAAAAATAAATAAAAATCAAAAATCTGAAGAAAAAACTCAAACCAATAAAAAAATTGTCATTAGAGCAAAAAAATAAAAAAGCGGGAAGAATAATCCCGCCGCTTATTTTTTAAGAAAGAAGTTGAATACTTTTAAGAGAAAGAAGCAAGCGCTTCGCTTTCACTGTCAAAAATATCAAAGAAACTTGTCAATTTTGTCAGTTCAAAGACTTTCTTTACGGAAGCGTAAACATTAATAATTTTGAGCGCTCCGCCGACTTTTTTGAGATTGGAAAGACTAGAAATTAAAACTCCAATTCCAGAACTATCGATGTAGCTTACTTTTTCGAGATTAATGATGATTTGTCTTTTTTCCTCATCAATGAGCTGTTTGATAGTGTCCTTGATATCTGGAGCATTATAAAGGTCAATTTCTCCATTGATATCAAGAAGGATTACTCCTCCATCCTCTCTTCTATTGATTTCCATAAGACCTTCCTCCTTGGTTAAATTAAGCAATTACAAATATATTAAATAATTGTTATTTATAAAAATTTTCTTTTATAAATTCGGTATTTTAATCTCTATAATTTAAAATTATAGTTTAAAACATTATAAAAAATAAAAATTGACCCCTTATAAAGTCAAATTTATTTTAAAAAATACATTTATTGTAAAAATTCATTCCACTCAGTGTCAGCAGAAAACTCAATTCCGGAATACCCCCCAAGGTACTGATTACTGTTAATTCCTATGCTTCTATATTCTGTTTTTCCGTTTCTCCATCCCTGAATCACAACCTGGTTTAAACTTGCAATTAGGGTTTCCTTGTAGGGATAAGATGATTGTTTAATGAATTCATAAAAATCTTTAAACGAGTTATCTAAAGTAGGAATAGAATCAGAGGTAAAAAGTGTTTTTTGAGCTGTTTTATTGGCGGAATTATTGCTCCATGTGATGAAATCTTGTAAACTTCCCTGACTGGATGAGCTTATATCAAGATTATTTAAATCATAAACATTTAAAGAAACATTACTGGTTTGACTATAGGTCTCCTGATAGGATAAAACGGCGGTAAGGGTATAGTCCAAAGGTCGCCGGTAAGAGTCTTTGAATCGGGTCAGAAATTTTTTATAATTCCATCCAGTGCCGGGAACCAGGTTTGGGGAAGCAATAAAAAGAGAAGTGAGTCCGTTTTTCTTAAAAGACCAGAGTGTTTCAAGTGTTCCTTGAATACAGGCATCAAATGCGACAACAGTTAAATTTTTTGTACTTAAAGTTTGAGCGATTAAATCATTTGCCAGATATCCGCTGGAAAGCCCATTGTCTGTGTCATCGTCCATTCCTTTGACCGTGCTTTTATAGCCATCCGCATGTCCCCAAAGGATTAAAGCATAATAATCAGTTGGATAGTTTGTTTTCCCAAAATCGACGAAATCTGAAAGAGTAGAAGCGGAAAGCATATTGACTTCTGTATTGGAAATATTTTGAACAATATTATAACCGCCGATGGTTGCAGTCAGGTATTCTGAAACAATATCGGAAGTATTGTTTGGGTCGTATTTGATTTTTAACAGTTTGGTATAAGCTCCTGATCGATCCCATAACACGATGATGTTGATTTCATCTTCCAAATCAACTCCTTCCAATTCGTTAATATCGAAATAGGTATAATCATGAAGGCTGTTGTCTCCATTCATATAAACCATAATTGTCCATGTTTTTTTCTGATATTTTCCGCTGGTAAATGCATCTGAATAAAAAGTTTTATCCTGAGATGTCTGCATACAGCCTGTAAAAAGAAAAAAAAGTGAAAAGATGAAACTATATTTTTTTAAAGATTTATTGAACATTTTATTCCTCCGAAAAAATTTCTCACTTTTCAGTACAATTTTTAGTGAGATATTTATTAAATTTAACTTAAAATAATAAACAATCTAATTTTTTTTAATAGAAAGGAGAAGAATCATGACAGAGGATATTCAGAAGTTAAACGAAAAAGTTTCAGAAAAAAAAGCCGTCATTTCTTCGATTAAAAGTGAAATAGCACGAATCATTGTAGGACAGGATTATATGGTCGAGAGAATCCTGATTGGTCTTTTCACGGATGGGCATATTCTATTGGAAGGAGTTCCAGGGCTTGCTAAAACTCTTTCAGTGGAAACGACTGCAAAAGTGATCGGGAGTTCTTTTAAAAGGATTCAGTTTACCCCGGATCTTCTTCCGGCAGACATACTGGGAACCGAAGTTTATTACCAGAAAACAGGCGAATTTGTCACCAAAAAAGGACCTGTTTTTCATAATGTCATTTTGGCAGATGAAATCAACCGCGCTCCTGCGAAAGTGCAGTCTGCGCTTTTAGAAGCGATGCAGGAAAAACAAGTTACTTTGGGAAGCCAGACTTATTATCTTGAAAAACCTTTTATTGTTTTAGCTACCCAAAATCCTCTTGAACAAGAAGGCACCTATCCGCTTCCAGAGGCTCAGCAGGATCGTTTTATGATGAAATTAAAGGTTCAATATCCAAAAAAGGAAGAAGAAAAGCAAATTTTGAACCGGCTGACCGAAGGGGTTAAAATTGAAAACATTCCGTTGAAAAAAATAATCGGCAATAAAGATATTCTTGAAATCCGTGAAATTGTCAGAAGTATTTATATAGATGATAATTTAAAAAATTATATTTTGGATATTGTTTTTAAAACGCGTGAAAAATCAGATTATATCCAATATGGTGTTTCTCCGAGAGCTTCTTTAAATCTTGTCATGGCATCCAAGGGAAAAGCTTTTATCGAGGGGCGGGGATATGTGGTTCCGGATGATATTAAAGCCGTAGTTTACGATATTTTAAGACACAGGCTTTTACTCAGCTATGAAGCTGAAGCTGAAGGCATGAGTGTGGAAGAAGTGATTGCCGGTATTCTTGAGAAAATCAAGCTGATTTAACTCGAAATTATTAAGAAAAAGGAAAAAATGACATGCTTCCAAAAGAGATGATTCAAAAAATAAGAAAGATTGAAATTCAATCCAACCAGCTTGTTGAAGAAGTCTTTTCAGGAAAATATCATTCCCTTTTTAAGGGAAATGGTCTTGAATTCCAGGATATCAGAGAATACGCCTTTGGGGATGATATCAGGAGCATCGACTGGAAAGTAACGGCAAAATATTCTAAACCTTATATTAAACAATACAAGGAAGAGAGAGAGCTCAATCTTTTTCTTCTGATCGATATGTCTTCCTCCACATTTTTTGGGCGGAAAAAAGAGTTTATATCCGAGATAGCGGCTACTTTGGCATTTTCAGCTGTCAAAAACAATGACAAGGTCGGCGCTGTGATTTTTACGGATAAGGTAGAAAAATTGATACCGTCCAAAAAAGGAAAAAAGCACGCTCTTTCAATTATCGCATCGATTCTGAATACTGAACCGCAAAGTAAGAAAACCGATATTCAAGAAGTGCTTCGTTTTTTTAAAACTTTTGAAAAAAAGCGGAGCATCGTCTTTCTGATATCTGATTTTTTTGATAAAGACTATGAAAAAGAAGCGGCTGTAACGGCTCAAAAACATGATCTGATTTTAATCCGAGTGATGGAAAAAGCGGAACAAAAACTCCCTAAGGGCGCTATTTTCAGTTTCCAGGATATGGAAACAGGAGAGGAAATTGTTTTAGATAACCTGAAAAATGAAATCCCTTTGAAGCTGGATTTGAAGTTTAAAAACTTTATCGAAATTGAAACTGAACAAGATTTTGTCAAACCTCTTTCGATTTTTTTCAAGCGCAGGAGAAGAAAATGAAATTTTTCTTTTTTGTTTTGTTTTGTTTCTTTTCATTTTCTTTATGGGCGGGAGAAAAAGATTTTTATATCGGAGATCAGATAAAGTTGATTGTTTGTTCCAATAGCTTGACTAAAAGTGTTTTATCTGAAAAATTGAAAGATTTTAATGTGGATAAAATTGAAAGACAAGAGGCAGGCTGCTGGCTCGTTTATTTCAGGAGTTTTGAGACTGGGAAAAAAGAGATCGAGATCGGAGATAAAAAAATTATTTTTGAAATTAAATCAGTTTTAAATGAATTTGAAAGAAAAGATATTTTTGATATTCAAGATGATATTGAAAATGCGGTTGAAAAACCGGATTTTCCTTTTCCTTTGACGATTTTGACCGCCTTTTTGATTGTTTTTACAGCGGTTTTTATTCTAAAAAGAAAAAAGTTAAAAAAGGAATCTTTAAAAACAGCGATAGATTTTTTCAATGAGGTAATTCATAAAATACAGCCCGAATCTTTTTTTGAGGATTTAACTCTTGCGTTTAAAATTTATGTAGAGAAAAAATTTAATGTCAGAATCCTTGGAAAAACATCACTTGAAATTATCGGGGAAGCAAAGAAAATTGAACAGCTCAAGGAAAGCAGGGAAAAATTGAAAAAATGGCTTGATTTTCTTGATCTTTGTAAATATGCCCGTTATAAAGCATCAAAAGAGCAGATGGAAGAACGAATTGAAGATTTAAAAGCTTTTGTCAATGAATGGGAAAGGGGGGCATAAATGTTCCAATTTCTGAATTGGTATTTTTTATTTTTAATCCCGATTTTTCTGATTTTGTTTTTTAGAAAAAAAAAGGAAAAAAGTATTTTATTTTCCAGCCTGGCGCTGATAAAAAAAATGGGATATAAAAAAACTTATAAACATAAAATAGAAAGGGTTTTTATTTTTCTCGGGATTTCTTTTTTATTGATAGCTCTGGCTCGCCCGCAGTCTTTAAAGAAAAATCAAAACCGTGAAAGATACGGTGTGGATATTCTGCTTTCTTTAGATGTTTCAGGAAGCATGGAATCGATTGATTTTAAGCCGAATAGGTTGGAAGCAGCAAAAAAAGTAATTCAAAACTTCATCACTAAAAGATCGGATGACCGAATCGGTCTGGTGATTTTTTCAGGAACAGCCTATACAAAAATACCGCTTACTTTAGATTACCAAGTGATAAAAAAAACAGTTGAGCAGGTTTCCACAAACGATGTCAATAAAGAAGGAACTGCTATCGGAATGGGAATTGCGGTTGCTTTAAACAGGCTTAATAAAAGAGAAACCAAGACTAAAATTATTATTCTGGTAACGGACGGAGACAACAATACCGGGATGATTACTCCTGAAACAGCGATGGAACTGGCTAAAGAAATGAAGGTTAAAATATATACGGTAGGAGTGGGAAGCGATCAGACTGTTATTCCGGTTCAAAATGCTTTTGGAGGAATTTCCTATCAGAGGATCCAAGGCGGATTAAACGAAGAACTTTTGAAAAAAACAGCTTCTTTAACGGGCGGAAAATATTACCGGGCAGTGGATGAAGCCAAACTGAAAGAAATTTTTGATGAAATTGACCGTCTGGAACGGAGTAAAATTGAAGTTAAAGATTTTTTTAATTTTGAAGAACATTTTTACAAATGGATCTGGGCAGGGCTTATTTTTTTAATTTTAGGCATTCTGCTCAAAGAACTGATATTTATAAAAATTCCTTAAGGAAAACGGATGGAATGGGGTAATTTAAAAGACAGCATTGCTTTTGCCGGTATCTTGGCGGCAATCTTTTTATTTATTTTTGGTTTTAAAAAAAGAAAAGAAATTATTGAAATGATTCGTTTTAAAGTGGATGTCCATAATCAGTTTTTTAAAAAAACTCTTATGGTCAGCGGGCTTTTTTTTATAACGCTGTCTTTATTAGATCCAAAAATTTTAACCGGCTTTATTCCAATCAAGGAAAAAGGTCTGGATATTTACTTCCTGATTGATGTTTCCAAAAGCATGCTTTCTGAAGATGTGAAACCGAACCGTCTGGAAAGGGTCAAGCAAAGTATTTTAGAGCTTCTGGATCTGCTTCCCGGAGACAGGGTGGGTTTGATTCCCTTTGCCTCCGACGCTTATATTCAGCTGCCTCTGACAGATGATTATGAAATGGTTAAGATGTTTTTAGATTCAGTGGATACCGAAATGATGGGCGGCGGCGGAACCAATATCGCAAAAGCGCTGGAAATCTCAAAAGACTCTTTTGAAAATGCGGGAAACGGAGAGAGGGTTTTGATTTTATTCAGCGATGGAGAAGAACATAATGAGGAAGCTTTGAAAGCGGCGAAAAAACTCTCTAAAATCAGAATTTATACTCTCGGTGTTGGAAGTTTGGAAGGGAGTTTGATACCGGAACTGGATCGAAACGGGAACAAAATCGGGTTTAAAAAAGATTCTGAAGGAAATTATATTACTTCGAAAATCAATTTAAAGCTTTTAAATGATTTGGCCTTGTCTGCTTCGGGAAGGTCTTATACTCTTTCTCTGGCAGGAAATGAGATTCATTTGCTATATGATGAGCTGGAATTTTTAAAAAGAGGGGAAAAGAAAGAAAGCCAGTCTAAAGATTATTTCAGGCTTTATCAGTTTTTTCTGGGTTTTGGAATTTTATTATTTTTACTCGGGTATTTTTATGAAAGCAAGTCTTAAAATAGTGATTTTTTCAGGTATTTTTTTATTGAGCGCCTGTATGACAGATTCTGAAAAACTCTATCAGGCGATGAAAAGCGGAAATAATGCTTTTGAGGCAAAAAATTATCAGGGCGCAATAAAAGAATACAGTGATGGTCTGGAAGACAATAAAGAAAATACTGCTTTGATGTACAATATTGCATCTTCATATTATATGGCAAAAGATTATCAGAAAGCAGCTTCCTGGTATCAAAAAGTGATCTCTGCGAAAGGTTTGAAAGGTGCCGGAGATTCATTGAAAAGGGCAGGGGATGAAGAAAAAAAGCCTGAAGACAAAATTAATAAATATAAAGAAGCTCTTTCTTATTATCAAAAAGCCATTGTTTTGGATGAGAATGACAAGAAAATTAAATTTAATTATGAATGGGTGAAAAAACTGGTTGAAGACTTGGAAAAAAACAATCAGAACCAGCAAAATCAGGACCAAAAAGACAATAAAGAAAAAGATCAAAATAAGGAAAATCAGAAAAACGATCAAAAAAACAATCAGGATCAGAATAAAAATCAGGAAGATAATAAAAAAGAAAATCAAGAGCAGAAAGATCAAAATAAAGAAAATCAGAAAAATGATCAGCAAAAAAACAATCAAAATCAAGAGAATGGTGAAGAGAAGAACCAGCAGGAAAATCAAGATGAGAAAAAAGAAGAGCAGGGAAAGCAGACTCAGGATGAAAAAGAAATGGATAAGAAAAAAGCTGAAGCTCTTCAAATTCTTGAAAGTTTGAAACAGAATGAAAAAGATGATTTAAAAAACAATGTAAAAATAATACGAAAACAAAAAAATCCGGAAGGAAAAGACTGGTAAGAGGTGAAAATGAAAAAATTATTTTTAATTTTTCTTATTTTAAATACAGGAGTTTTTGCTAAAAATGTAACCGTTACCCTTCAATCCGAAATGAAGGAAATGACTTTAAAAGATACTTTTACGCTGACTTTAAGCGTAGAAAATTTAGAAGATATTGATGATATAAAAATAGACGGAATAGAAAATTTTAGAATTTTAACGAGAAATACTTCAACTCAAATCCGCTCCTTTAATTTTAACATGGTGAGTGTCCGGGAATATAACTTTATTGTGCTGCCCAAAAAAAAGGGAGAGTTTTTCTTGAAAGGGACTGTAGTTTCAAACGGGAAAAAGATTTACAGTAATAATTTAAAAATTCTTGTCAAAGACGGCACAGGAAATAGTTATCAACAGGGGAGTTCTGGCAAAGAACTTTATATTGAAACCCAGTTTAGAAAAACAAAACTTTATTTTGGAGAAAAAACCGTTCTTACCTATGATCTTTATTCCCGTCTCAGAGTAGAAAATATCGGGTTGGAAGATGAGATTAAGTTTGACAATTTTATATCCAAGCAGGTGGATTCAAGAAGTTTTAAAGGTCAGTATGTGACTTTGAACGGAGTTCAATACGCTAAATATGAGCTTGGGCACTATATTCTTCAGGCAGTGAAAACAGGCAGATTTAAACTTCCTTCTTATCAGTTTCAAGTCAATGCTTTAGTGGATGAAGGTTTTTTTGGAACATCAAAACCTTTTTTTCCGGCCACACAGGAAAAGGAAATTGAGATTCTTCCTGCTTTGGATGAGAAAGGGAATATTTTTAAAGGAATTATAGGAAAAATTAAAATAGAAAAAGAACTTTCCAAGCTTTCAATTCAATATGGAGAGTCGGTCACTTTAAAAATTCATATTCAGGGGAACGCAAATCTTGATGGAATTTCAAAACTGATTGATAAAACCATAGATGGATTTAAAATTTATGAATATGAAAAAAATAAATCTGAAAGTATTCAGAGTGGAAACTACTCGGCTGAAAAATCATTTGAAATTATCATTATTCCTGAAAAAAACGGGGAAGTAGCGTTTCCGTCCCTGTCTATTCCTTATTTTGATACAGAAAAAGGAAAAGTGGAAACAGCAGTTATTCCTTCTTTCAAAATTGAAGTAAAGGGAAAAAGCGAGGAGAGTAAAAATTCTTCTTTGGGAGAAAAGACAGTCGTAATGCTTGAAAAACCACTCAAAGCCGCTGACTCTGATGAAAAAGGATACTGGATTGTAAAACTTCCGAAAAAATTAACTCTGATCATTTTAATTGTAATTATTCTAGGAAGTGTTTTATGGTATTTTATTTTTCAATATCAATTGATTCAGAAATTTTATAAAAGTAAAAAAATAAAAAATATAGAGATTGAAATTAAGAAAGGGAGTTCTCCTGAGCAGGTTTATTTTGTTTTGGAACTGATGCTGAAAGAATTTTATAACATTACCTTGAAAACTCTGGATAAAAAAGAGATTGAAAATCAATTTATCGAACACCCTGAAATCATGAATCAAATTTTAACTCTGATTGATTATATTGAAAAAAAGAAATATGGGTTTGTTGAAACAGAAATAAATCTTTCTTTCAAACTCAATCAGCTTTTTGAATTATTAAAATCAGGAAAGAAATAATTTTTTTGCTGTATTTTTTTTGATAACTTTTTTAGATAAAGTAAAGATTTATTATATTTTATACCATGTTGTTCAATAAAAAATTAAAAAAACTATTTTTTATTTTTTTTCTGGTATCAGGAGTTCAATTTTCTTTTGCTCAAAATATTGAGCAGCCAGAATCTATAATAGACACTTTTGATATTTCTAAAAATTTAAAAATTATTTATTATGATTTTGAGCAGAGTGTAGAAAAAATTAAAACAACTGCTCAAACTCCGGCTTCATTGTTTTTAAAAATGCTGTTGACAAAACGGTTTTATAATGTAAAAATTGTTTCTACACCTGAAACTCTTTTTGAAAATCAAAAACTTTTGAAAAACAAAGAAAATAAAATGGAAAATAATCTTTCTTTTCCGCTGGCTTCTTATCTGGTTTTGATTTCTAAAAAGAAAACTGCTTCAGAAAATAGTGAATTTATTCCCATCCATGGCAATCCGGTTAAAATTGTCAGTTCTGGAAAAAAATTAAAGGTAGTCGTTGTTTTAAAAGGCTCGGATTCAATTACTCCAGAACAGGATGTGGAATCGTATGCGATTGTTTATCTTGATAAAAATAAAATCGGAATTACAGAGCAGAAACTTCTTTCCCAGCCGAAAACCCTTGAATTTGAAGTAAGCTATGAAAAACACCTTTTGAAATTGGAAATTTATATTCAAAATAATTATAGAAAAGCCTGGACCCGGCTCAAAAATATTGAACAGCCGCCTCAAAAATACTTTGTGCCTCAGGAAGGAGTGGATGTGCTTTATCTTTTAATCACCTATTCTCCGGATGATAAATTAAATCGCTATACCTTTGAAGGGAGTTTTAATAAATAATTTTATTGCAAAAAAGCAAGGAGCAGGAATTGGACAGGAATGGTTTAGAAAAACAATGTCTTGAAGTCAGAAGACTGATTGTTAAAAGTGTTTATGAGGCAGGTTCGGGGCATCCCGGAGGTTCTTTATCAGGAGTAGAGCTTCTTACCACTCTTTTTGAAAATTTTTTAAAATTTGATCCGAAAAATCCAAAATCAGACTCCAGAGATTATTTTATTCTTTCAAAAGGACACTGTGCTCCTCTTCTTTATTCTATCATGGCTTTCAAAGGCTATTTCCCGGTGGAGGAACTGAAAACACTCAGAAAACTGGGTTCAAGGCTTCAGGGGCATCCTGATGCTTTAAAACTGCCCGGCATTGAAGTTTCAACAGGTTCTTTAGGACAGGGGTTCGGAGTAGCGGCAGGAATTGCGCTTTCTTTGAAAATAGACAAAAAAGTAAATAAAGTCTATGCTCTTTTGGGAGACGGGGAACTTCAGGAAGGAACTGTTTGGGAAACTGCCATGGCGGCAAGCCATTTTAAACTGGATAATTTCTGTGCTGTGATTGACTCCAATAAATTTCAGATCGATGGAAGCGTTGAAACTGTAATGGGCGTTGAACCGATTAAACAGAAATTTGAGAGTTTTGGCTGGGAATGCGTTCAAATCAACGGTCATGATTTAAAACAAGTAGATGAAGCCTATCAGGCTTTTTTAAGCCATAAAAGCGGGAAACCTTTTTTAATTGTCGCGGATACACTGAAGGGAAAGGGAGTCTCCTTTATGGAAAATACCGAGAAATTTCATGGAAAAGCGCCAAGCCCGGAAGAATTTGAAAAAGCTATGATTGAATTGGGAGAAAAAGCATTATGAAAAAATATCTTGCTTTAAGAGAAATATACGGACAAAAACTGGTTGAGCTGGGAAAAAATGATGAAAATATTTTTGTAATGGATGCGGATTTATCAGGGTCAACACGAACGGTTCTTTTTAAGAATCAGTTTCCTGACCGTCATTTTAATATGGGAATTGCTGAATGCAATATGCTTCTTTTTGCAGCAGGAGCCGCTATCAGCGGTAAAACTGTTTTTGCCAGTTCTTTTGCTATGTTTGAAACAGGAAGAGCCTGGGAGATTATCAGAAATACCATTGCCCACGACAACCTGAATGTTAAGATTGTATCTACCCATGCGGGGATTTCAGTCGGTGAAGACGGTTATTCCCATCAGGCAAATGAAGATATAGCTTTAATGCGCGCTATTCCGAATATGCAGGTTTTATGCCCTGCGGATGCTTTAGAAACAGGCGCTATGATAGAATATGCCGCTGAAACAAAGGGTCCGATGTATATTCGTTTGAGCCGTGAAACTTTTCCGGTGTTGTTTCAGGAAGAATCGTATTCTTTTACCCCGAACCAGGCAAAAGTATTAAAAGACGGAAAGGATGTAACCTTAATTGCCTGCGGCAGAATGGTGGATTTTGCCCTTGAAGCTTCTCATAAACTTGAAGACGAGAAAATATCTGTGCGTGTTTTAAATGCTTCGTCTATTAAACCGATGGATAGTGAAGCAATTATAGAATCAGCCCGAAAAACTAAATTAATCATTACCTGTGAAGAGCATAGTATTATCGGCGGTCTTGGAAGCGCTGTGATTGAACTTCTTTCAGATAGTTATCCGGTAAAAGTGATTCGAATGGGATTAAAAGATGTTTTTGGACAGTCGGGGAAACCTCAAGAATTGTTCAAATTTTACGAACTCTCAACCGAAGATATTATCAAAACAGTAAAAGAAAATTTGCAATAAGTCAGGACTGATTTTCTGATTCTTTTTATTATTTTAATAAATACTTTAAAAATAACTTGATTTTTTTTAGTATTTATTTTTTATATAAAGAATCATTCTTGATTTCATCGTAAAAAAAGGAGCAGATCATGGTTAATCTGAGTACAGGGTACAAGAAGTTATTAAAAGAATTTATTTATAATCCTTCTTATTCTAATATCCTTCTTTTTATTCAGGAAAACTCTCCCGTTAATCTTGAAAAACTGAAAGAAAAATACGATGAACAAGAAATGAAACTGGTTATGAAATATCTTATCGATAATGAGCTTGTCTCAAGGGATGGAAATGATTTTTCTTTTACCCCTTCATCCATCTATACTTATTTTGATGTTTTTCTTGAAAACTTTAAACTGGCAAAAGGAATTTTTTATGATCAAGTCAGAAGTAATTTTGAACAAAAAGCTTTTAATACAATTATTTTAAAAGACCGGCTTAATGAAACTTTTGAAAACTTGAATAAATATTCAAGAATTGCGGCTAAATTTAAAAGTTATTATAAAAAAGAAGACCTTTATAAAAAATCGGCTCTTCTGGCTTTTGATGAAATCAATGCTGATGCTCTTGAAGTTTATGAAGTAGATGGAACTCAATTTAAAATGGTCGCTTTTAAATATCGGGAAACCCCTACTTTTTCTCAGACCGAAGAAGAACTGAAACATTTAAACAATCTGGTTAAAATCAGGGAACCTTTGATTATGAATAATCCTCAGAATGATTCTATTCGTGAAAAAAAGATTTTTGCTATCTTTCCTTTGCTGGAAGAAGAAGGCGGGGAGAAAAAACTTTCCAATATTCTTTTATTCGGCTTTGACAACCGAAAAGTTTCCATGATTAAAGATCACATCTTGGAGCTTTTAGACGGATTTACTTTGAATTTCCGCTTGACTCTTAAAACGGTTAAAATGATCCAGATTCTCGAAGATAAAGTCAATCAAAGAACCAGTGAATTAAAATCAGCAAATAATCAGCTGAAAGAAATCAACCGCGAGATTGATGAAAAAAATAAAGAGAAAATCAAAGAGATCGGAATTGCTGCCAATATTCAAAGAACGGTAGTGCCGGACCCTAAAAAAATACCAAAAATCGGACCTTTAAATCTGGGCGCGAGCTGGGTGGCGATGCCTCTTAAAATGAAGGGGCTGGATAAAGAAAAAGCGAATGTAAAAGAAGTAGCAGGGGATTTTTATAACTACTACAAGGTGAATGACGATGAAATTGGAATTGTGATTGCAGATGCATCCGGGCACGGAATTCCTGCCGCTCTTTTGACCATGATGGCGAGTGCGGCGTTTTCTTTTAATTCCAGAAAAGGCGGCACTACCGCAGATATCTGTGAGAGAGCCAATAAAGAGATCCATAGAGCGATCGGGGATATCGGGTATTATCTGACTGTTTTTTATCTGAAAGTCAATCTGGTGACACTGGATGTTGAGTTTACCAATGCTGGGCACCACTATGCGATTGTTTATAGGAGAGAGACAGGAGTCATCGAACACTGGAACAGTGAAGGATTTTTCATTGGAGCTTTTGCGGACGCCGCTTATGGTTATGGAAGAAGCAAGCTTTATCCGGGGGATAAAGTGGTGATGTACACAGACGGTTTTGATGAATCCAGAAACTCAGAGGGAGAATTCTTCGGAGAAGAAAGAATTGATAATTTCACGATTGAAAATAAAGATGTTCATTGCAAGGATTTTGCGGATATGCTTTTTAACTATGTCAACGAATTCTGTAATTTTGCGCCGGGATGGGACGACCGAACTCTTGTGGTTATTGATGTGAATCCGGATGGTACGGTAGATGTAGCCAATAATAAATCCAAAAACATCATGGTGGAAAACATGATGACTTATCTGAATAAAAAAGAATATAACAACGCTGAAAAAGAAGTCTTGAAATACATTGAGCACCATGGGGAAAATTCTGAAATTCTCCTTCATTTGGGCGATGTCTATTATCTTCAGGGAATGTTTAATAAAGCGGAAGCCGCTTTCCAAAAAGCCCGAAAAGCTGATCCAAAAGACCCGCGGCCTCTCCAGGGATTGACAAAGGTAGCCAATGCGACTGAAGACTATACAGGAGCGGCAGAATACAGTCAGGAAGCAACCCGCCTTGCCCTGATTCAGAAAAAAAAGAAATAGCCAAAACTTGTTTTTCTGAAATATAATTATTAAATTTAAATGGTTCAATTTAGGGCTCATAGCTCAGTTGGTTAGAGCGGATGACTCATAATCATTAGGTCGGAGGTTCAAGTCCTCCTGGGCCCATTTTTCATTAAAACAATCTAGAATCTCTTCATTTTTTGAAGCTTTTAATATTAAGTAGTCAGGCTGTCGATTATTGAAAACTATTTCCATCAATCGTCTTGTTATACTGAAATAATTTTAAATTGCAAAAAAACGACTCCTTTCTGTCATTCCCGCGAAGGCGGGAATCTATTGACAATAAGTGTTTTAAATTAAAGATTCCGGTCTTTTGCAAGCAAAAACCGGAATGACAATTTTGCATTTTATATTCAGTTATTGTATATATCATTGATATTTGTAAGTTGATCAGAAAGTGTCATTGTCTTTTCTGATGCAATCTTTCATAGTTTTGTTTTGCTCATTAATCGAAGCCATGCGGTCACTGAGCACAGCCGAAGTGACACCTCGACTCCGCTCGGTGTCCGAGTTCATTTAAATAATAATCGACAGCCTGAATAGTTATTTGAAAACTTTTTTATATACTGAAATGATTTTAAATTGCAAAAAATCCATGTCATTCCCCGGCTTGACCGGGGAATCTATTGAGCAAGATAATCAATTTACTGGATTGTCCGGTCAAGCCGGACAATGACAATTTTGGGTTGAAAATATTTGCAATTTAAATTCAATTATGTATATACAATTGTGAGACATATCAAGCAAAAAAGGTATCTAAAATGAAATATAACTTTTCTTTAATAGATGGAAAAACATTTGTACATCCAAAAACATCTGAAAACCCACTCCTCTCCAGTAAAACCAGAGAGGAAAAAAGATTTTATTTTACTACAAAATTGACTAATTTATTAGGGACAAAAATTTCCTTCACAATCGTTTTGCCTTCCATATGTTTGGAAACTGCTTCTTTTGCTTTTGCAATAATCGCCTCTTTTGGAGCATCCACCGGCATATCCAGATTGGCTCTGAGTTTTCCATTGACCTGAACCACAATTTTTACTTCGTTGTCGATCAGGAAAGACTCATTGTGAGACGGCCAGGAAAGCTCATGAATGGATTGGCTTTTTTCAGATAAAACGGAATAAAGCTCTTCTGAAATATGAGGTGCGATCGGAAAGAGGAGGCGGAGAAGGATCAGAGTTCCTTCTTTTAAGATTTTTTTATCTTCATTGTTTTCAGGCTGAAAAGAAGTCAGATGGTTTAAATATTCCATCAGAAAGGCAATTCCTGTGTTGAACCGGTATTCTACTGTAAAATCTTCCGTTACTTTCTTAATGGTTTTATGGATGATTTTATTGATTTCAGCCCCGGATTTAGAGAGGTTTTCCAGTTTCAGGGTTTTCGGGTCAATATTTTTTAATTCTTCAAAATTCTTTAAGGCTAGTTGAAAAATTCTTCTTAAAAATCGGGCAGCGCCTTCGATTCCGGTATCGCTCCATTCCAAATCTTTTTCCGGCGGGGCTGCAAAAAGCATAAAAACCCGGACTGTGTCGGCGCCGTATTTTTTCACCATTTCATCGGGATCGATACCGTTTTTCTTGGATTTCGACATTTTATCCACTTTCACAGTCAGTTCAGCCTGACAGTGAGGGCATTTTCCGTTATCTGTCTCAGAAGGCGGGATATATCCATGAGTTTTGCAGTGAAAAGAGTGGGCTACCACCATCCCTTGGGTAAGAAGTCTTTTAAAAGGTTCATCTGAATCCACCAAACCCAAATCCCGCATCACCTTGTGAAAAAATCGGGAGTAGAGAAGGTGCATCACAGCATGCTCAATTCCGCCCACATACTGATCTACGCTCATCCAATAATTTCCTTCTGTTTTCTCAAAAGGGGCACTCTCGCATTTCGGAGAAGCGAAGCGGGCATAATACCAGGATGAATCCACAAAAGTATCCATAGTATCGGTCTCTCTTCTGGCGTGGCTGCTTCCGCAGACAGGACAGGTCACATTCATAAAGGCTTTAGAGGTGGCAAGAGGGTTTCCTCCCTTTGAAAAATCCACATCTTCAGGCAAAATCACGGGAAGGTTTTCCAGTTTTTCAGGAACAATTCCGCATTTATCACAGTAAATCATCGGAATTGGGGTGCCCCAGTATCTTTGGCGGGATAGGAGCCAGTCTTTCAGGCGGTAATTGACTGTTTTGGTTCCGATCCCGATTTCTTCTGCTTTTTCGATGATTTTTTCAATCGCTGTTTTATTGTCAAGCCCTGAAAAATCAGAAGAATCGGTCAAAATTCCTTCTCCTGTATAGGCTTCTTTCATTTCAGAGACAGAAAGCTCGGTTCCCTTCGGCTGGATTACAACTTTGATCGGGAGATTGTATTTTTTTGCAAAGAGAAAGTCTCTCTGGTCGTGGGCAGGAACGCACATAACCGCGCCCGTGCCGTATTCCATCAAGACAAAATCAGCGGCGTAGAGAGGCGTTTTTTCGCCTGTAAAAGGGTGAGTCACATATTCTCCGGTAAAAACGCCGTTTTTATCCACACCTTCCGCTGTCCGCTCTATTTTGCTCTCTTTCTTGACTTTTTCGACAAAATTTTTCAGTTCAATATTTTCCGGTTTTTTTTCAAGGATTTTTTTAATCACGGGGTGCTCAGGAGCAACTGCCATATAGGTAACGCCGAAAATAGTATCGGGACGAGTGGTGAAAATAGGAAGGTCTTCATTGTTCCATTTAAAATCAGCCTGAAGCCCGATTGATTTACCGATCCAGTTTTTCTGCATGGAAAGAACCCGTTCCGGCCATCCGCCTTCCAGTTCTTTATGCCCTTCTAAAAGTTCTTCCGCGTATTGGGTGATTTTAAAATACCACTGGGAGAGTTCTTTCGGTTCCACTTCGCTCCCGCATCTCCAGCACTGACCGTCTTCCACCTGCTCATTGGCAAGAACAGTCTGACATTTTTCGCACCAGTTCACGGTTCCTTCTTTTTTTTCCACCAAGCCTTTTTTGAGCATTTTTAAAAACAGCCACTGATTCCAT
Organism: Spirochaetes bacterium GWB1_36_13; assembly: GCA_001829155.1. Lineage (GTDB taxonomy): Bacteria > Spirochaetota > GWB1-36-13 > GWB1-36-13 > GWB1-36-13 > GWB1-36-13. The sequence continues at coordinate 86,529 of MIAO01000061.1, forward strand.
TTATAGTAATCGGGTTTACAGGTAGCGATTTCCCTTTCCCAGTCGTAGGAAATTCCGATTTTCTGGATTTGGGACTTCATATTTTCAATGTTTTGAAAGGTCCATTTTGCGGGGTGAATCCCGTTGTCGATGGCTGCATTTTCAGCAGGGAGCCCGAAAGCGTCCCATCCGCCTGGATTCATCACATTAAACCCCTGGAGCCTCTTGATTCTGGAGATGACATCCCCAATGGTATAAACCCTCACATGCCCCATGTGAAGCTTTCCGGAAGGGTAGGCAAACATCATTAAAACATAAAATTTTTCTTTTTCTTGATCTAGAACGGCTTTGGAATAATTTTTTTCTTCCCAGAGTTTTTGCCATTTTTTCTCTATTTCCCAGAATTGGTATTCTTTTTCCATGATTAAGCCTCTTTATCAAAATTTTCACTCATAAAAAATAATAAAAAAAAACTTTTTTTTTAAAAAGAGTGAAACATTTTTGGATTAAAAAAGAATACTCTATCGATATATACTGAAATGATTTTAAATTGCAAAAAAAAGACCCCTTCCGGTCATTCCCGCGAAGGCGGGAATCTATTGACAATAAGTGTTTTAATTTTTTTTGCAAGCAAAATCTGAAATGACAGTTTTGCATTTTATATTCAGTTGTGTATAATAAAAAAAATAAAAAAATTTGTTTCAGATTTTTTCTCGTTATATTTTATTTTTGTTAAGCTATCATTTAAGGAAGTAAATAAGAGTGACATTATTAAAAGGAAAATACGGCGAAGCAAAAATTTTTGCATCTATGATTGAAGAAGAAGCGGTTGAGCAGATCAAAACTTTTTTGGATCATCAGGCGTTTGAAGGTTCTTCTATTGCAGTGATGCCGGATGTGCACAGCGGAAAAGGAAGCGTGGTCGGGTTTACGATGACAGCCAATGAATTTGTGATCCCCAATATTATCGGGGTCGATATCGGTTGCGGGGTTTTGGCATACCGTTTGGGAAAAATTGAGTTTCAGTTTGATGAACTGGATCGGTTTATCCGAAGAAGGATTCCATTCGGCTTTGAAGTCAATTCAAGTCTTCCGGATTCGCTCCCTTCCCTTTTTCCAAAAAAAATAAAGAAAATAACTGATAAAATCAGTTTGAATTATGAAAAAGTACTTTGTTCTATCGGATCATTAGGAGGAGGCAACCACTATATAGAAATAGATCAGGAAGAAGAAAGCGGAGAGTACTGGCTCGTTATTCACAGCGGATCAAGAAATTTCGGGCTTCAGACAGCCAATTATCATCAAAAAAAAGCAAAAGAGTATAGTTTTAAAAAAAATCTGAAACTTCCGAAAGATCTGGAATACCTGCCTTTAAAAGAAGGAGGGGAAGAGTATCTGGAAGACATGAAGACAGCCCAGGAACTGGCTCATTTAAACCGGATGGAGATGGCGGGGAGGATTGTCAGAGATTTTTTTAATCTGAAAGAAGAAAATCTTGAAAAAATTGAATCCATTCATAATTATATCAATTTTAAGGATAAAATCATCCGTAAGGGCGCTATTTCCGCTTATTCCGGCGAAGACTTGATTATTCCTTTAAATATGAGAGACGGAGCGATTCTTGGCAAGGGGAAGGGAAAAGAATCCTGGAATTTTTCCGCCCCCCATGGAGCTGGAAGGGTTTTATCCCGCACCAAGGCAAAGAAAAACATTTCTTTGAAAGATTATTATGAATCGATGAAGGGTGTCTGGAGCAGCTGCGTGAGTTTCAAAACACTCGATGAATCGCCTTTTGCCTACAAATCTTCAGATTCTATCATTAAAAATATTGAAGATTCTGTGGAAATTCAGAAGATTATCAAGCCTGTTTATAATTTCAAGGCAGAAAGTTGAGAGTTTTTTGAATTAAAATTAAAAATATTTAGAATTAAAGAGGGATTTTGAATAAATTTAATTATTATTATAATTATTTATTTTTTCAAGAAATAATATGAAAAAAATTGGAGTTTTTTGTGGAAGATATTAAGAATATGACAAAAAAAGGATATGAACTTTTAAAAAAAGGGGATATATCTGGAGCGTATAGAGAATTTAAACTGGCATATGAATTTGAACCTGAAAATACTTATGTTTTGGTTGGGCTGGGAGAGTCTTTAAGAAAGCAGAAGAAATTTCATGATGCATTGAAATTTTATTCAAAAGCACACGAGATTGAACCTCAAAACCGTTTTGCGATGCTGGGGATCGGTGATTCCTACCGGGGATTGAAAGAACGGGATAAAGCTTTAGCGATCTGGTTGAAATATGTTAAAACCAATCCCAACGATTATTCAATTACCACAAGAATAGCCGACGCTTATAAACAGGTGGGAGACAACGCTTTGGCAGAAGAGTATTATGATAAAGCGCTTGAAATTAATGTGAATAATAAATTTGCTCTCATGGGAATGGGGGATCTTTATTACAAACAGGGAAAATACAGTATGGCGACGGTTTACTGGGAAAAACTCCTGAAAATAGAACCCAATCTTGTCAATATTTTGACGATGGTGGGAAATATCTATAGAAAAAAGAAGGCTTTTGAAGATGCGGTTCGTTTTTATAGAAGAACTTTGGAGCTGGAACCCAGCAATGCTTATGCGACTTTTGGGATTGCGGATTGTTTGAGAGGACTTCAGCAATATGAGGAAGCGATAGAGTATTATGAAAAAATGAAAAAACTGGACTCTGAAAATCCAAAAATATGGACCCGCCTAGGGGATTGTTATATTAATGTGAAACGCTTAAAAGACGCGGAAAAAGCCTATCGGACTGGGCTTTCTGTCAATGCTGGAAAATACGGATGGTATGGAATCGCAAAAGTAAAAGAACTGGAAGGGAAACCTGAAGAAGCTTTAAAAATTTTAAAACAGCTGGCTGAACAGGAACCGGAAGAAGAAAGAAGCTATCTGGATATTCTTTCCATTCTTTTCACATATTATCCTGAACAGGTTAAAGATTTTATTGATGAAACTCTGAAAAAATTTCCTGATTTTAAAAATTTAAATCATGCTTACAGCAACATGATGATGAAACAGTTTGAAAAAAATGTGGAAATCATTTAATTTCAAAAAAGAACCCGGAAGTATTTTAGCTTTTTTCTTTCTTCTTTTATTTGGAAGTGTTTGCTTTTTTTTCCCTTTTAGTTTATTTTCAGACTGGGTTTCTGTTGCTCTTTTACTTGGAATAATGATAGGCGGACTCTTTTTTTTATCTCCGTCTGTTCCTGTTTTTTTTATTGTACTCGTTTTTTCTTTTTCACTTAATTATCAGGTAACTTCCGTTATTCCTTTGAGGTATAATCATTTATTTGATTTTTTGATTCAGTGGGGACTTTTTTTCTGGGGACTTGAAATCGGTTCTTATTTAAAAAAAAGCGCCCATTCTTATTCTGCCCATATCTCAAAATTGTTTTACATTCTCTTATTAGGAGGGTTTGTTTTTCTATTTTTTGAAGATTGGAAAACATCTTTACTGATTGCTGTTTTATTAAGCTCATACTCTTTTTTTTACCGTTCTTCTTTTCAAATTAAAAATAATTTTATCTCTTATCTTCTTTTTTTGATTCTGATTCCTTTATTTTTCGGCTTTATCTGGGGAGTGAAAATATTTATCATTTTTTTGACCATTTTTTTGATCTATAGTGTTTATGAGATCTTTTTTACTAAAAAAATCAAAAAATCCATGATGATTTTTATCATTTCATTTCTTTCCGTCTTTATTTCCTATTCTTTTTCTTCTTTTCCTGTTTTTTTGGCAGGAATCTTTGCAGGAAAACTTTTTTATCCGAGAAATGAAAGGCTCAATGAAAATAATCTTTCATATTTATTTAAAGCTTTGTTAATGATTTTGTTTTTTATCAGGATAAAGTTCATAATCTTTGATATTTTAATTTCTTTTATGATTGTTTTATTGATTCTTTTTATTCATTTGTCAACAGGAAAACGATTTCCAGATGAAAGGGAAGGGAGGCTTTCTTTAGAACTTTCTTTTTCTTTTTTAATTCTATCCATTCCTTTTCAAGGAAGCAATATTATTTTACTTGTTTTGTTTTTTGAAACAGCTTTAGCCGTTTTAGGAGAGAGTAAAAAAGGTTTCTTATCTCTTTTTCATTCAATAAAAAAAGAAAGGAAAAATAAACTAGAAAACCTGCCGCGGTAAGTAAAGGCAATCGGTAAATATTTGAAAGAGAAATGTTTTTAAGAATTTCAATAGTAAAGAAAAAAGCGCTTCCGGCTATGATACTCTTTGATACGGAAAGAAAAAAAGATTTATAATGCATTTTGTTTTTTCTCTGAAATAAAAGAAAAGCAATCAATACATTGGCTAAAGTAGCGATTGTAATAGCAATTGGAATGGCTTTAATACCCATGCTGTCTATCTGAAATTTCATAAAAAAATAATTGATCAAAAGAGAAATAATGCTTCCTGCCAGAGGATAGTAAAATAGTTTGAGTCCTTGAAATCCCCGGTTTACAATAGTCAAAAGACCGAAAAAAAGAATCCCGGGACTGAAATAGACTAAAATCAGACCAATATCCTGAACCGCTTTGGCTGATACCTTGCCGCTGCCGATTCCTAAGAAAACTAAAATATCTTTATAGATAAAACTGCTGATTTCATGCCCCAACTGAAGGAAAAGAAGGGTAAAGGGAAAAAGAATGAGAAAAATAAAACGGAGGCTGTCGGTATAAATAATTTCAATGTTTTTTTTGTTTTCTTTCGCAATCGCCGGGAGGACAACGGTAGAAATTCCACTGATAAAAACGGATAAAACAAGCTGAATGACAATAAAAGCCTTTTCAAAAACAGTATTTCCTCCCTCAATCGATGAAGAAAAAATATTTGAAACAATCCGATTAATCTGAAAAACAGCCATACTGAAAGCAACAGGAAAAAAAGATTTAAAAAAGATTTTGATATTATCATCTATTTTAAAATTAAAACGGAACGAGTATTTTTTTCTCCATAAAGATGGAAACTGAATCACAAAACTAACGGCGCTGCTGATTAAGAATGCGATTGCAAGAGAATCAATGCCGAGTTTATCTTGAAAAAAGAAAAGAAAGACAAGAAAAGCAATATTTCCAAAAAACTGACTGATAGCAGGGGTAAAATAATTTTCCCAAGTATTTAAAATTCCCATGATAATGCCTGAAAGCGAGATAAATACAAGAAAAGGCATCATATAATAGGTTAAAATAACGACAGTATGAAGTGTAGAAGGGTTTTTATGAATCAAGGACAGGTATTCGGGAGCAAAAAAAATTCCAATGCCTGTTAATATCAGCGAAATAATAAAAAGAAAAGACGAGACTTGATTGGCAAAACGAATCCCGTTTTCCCTGTTTTTTGAAGCAATGGATGCAAATAAAGAGACAAAAACAGCTGAAAAAGCGCCTTCTCCCAGTAAATTCCTGAAAGCATTCGGAATTTTACTGGCTGAAATAAATGCGTCCAGTTCCCAGCCCGCGCCGAAAAGATAAAGAGAATACTGTTCTCTCACCATTCCGAGAACACGCGAAAGAATAACAGCAAAACTGATAATCAGAGAGGCTTTTAAAAAAAGTTTTTTATGTGACTGGTTCAATATTATTTTTCCTGACTATATCACAAGATAATGAACATATTTTTTAAGATAGGAATCAATTTTAATGATAACATAAATAATTCTTTTTTTATTGCTTTCCTGAATTTCGAATTTTTCTATTTCATGAGAAAGAAAATGAAAAAAACGGCGGAAAAGCATAAGTTCTTCTTTCAGAAGCCTTGCCTTGTCTTTTGCTAGAAGATCATTTAACAGCAGATATTTTTTAATGTTTTTTGCAAATTCTCCGCTGTAAAAAGAAGCCACTTCATTGCACATTTCAATATAGGTCTCAATTGAAATATCTTTTTCAGCTTCAATAGGGATTACTTCCTGAAGGTACATTTGTTCGGTGGTAGAAAGTCTTTCTTTGAAGAAAAAATTCTGAATAAGAGTTTCAATAAGATCTTTATGACTTTCCACATTTCACCTTTATGCTTTTAATTTCTTTTTATTCTCGAAAAAAAAAGTATAGATAATAAGTAAAATTACTCCAACTGTTATAAAACTGTCGGCGATGTTGAAGAAAAACCAGCGGTAATTCCCAAAACCGATATCAATAAAATCGACCACTCTTCCGTAAAAAAGCTCAAATTTTCCGTAATAAATAATATTTCCAAAAAGTCTTTCCAGAATGTTTCCGAGCGCTCCTCCCAGAATAAAGTAAAGCGATGTCCTGTAAAGAGGTCTATTCCCTTGTCTGATAAGAAAAATAATAAAAGCGACTGCAGAAAGAGTAATGATTGTGAAAACTACATTTTTCAGAATAGAGGTATGGGCGATATCGGAAAAAATACCAAATGCGATCCCCGCATTTTCAACGAAACTGAATTTGAGAAAACTTCCGAGAATATTTTTGCTTTCACCGATTTGAAAGCTGGATTTAACTAGTTTTTTAGAAATAAGATCAATTAAAATAATAATAGATGGAGTAAAATATTGGAAAAATTTTGATTTCAAAGGAACCTCTTTCTAAGTTTATTATTTGAGAATTAAATTTAAATATATTTATTTATTAAAAAAAACAATTCAAAAAATTATCAGAAAATGTCATTTTTATAAGAAATTTTAAGGATTCTTTCTTTTCGATTTATCAAAAAATCTCTCTATTTTATAAAAAGATTCCACTCTTTTTTTATGAATTTCGTTAAATTTTAATCACTCATTTTTTTTGGAGAGAATCTATTGAGCCGCTTTTACCAGTTATTGAAAGATGAAACTGTATTAATCGCCGGAGCCAATTCAAAAACAGGAAAAGCTCTGGCAAAATACTTTTCAGATATGAAAATCAAATTTACCGTTTCAGATTTAAAAATAGATGCGGCTGCGTCTGATTTTTTTCAGTCTCTGTCTCATCCTCCGAAAATTGTTTATGCTGGTTCCCAGACGGAAGAACAGTTTTCCGGTGTGAACCGTATTGTTATTTCCCCGGGGGTTCCGAGAAGCGCGGCTTTTTTAAAAAAAGCCTGTGAATCCGGAATTCCGGTTGATTCGGAAATAAGCCTTGCCGCCAGAATCATAGAAGAGGAAGGAGTTGATTTAATCGGAATTACAGGCACAGACGGGAAATCGACAACTTCAGCCCTGACAGCCCATCTGCTGTCAAAAAAATATAAAACTTTTTTATTGGGAAATTTTGGAGAACCTTTTATCAGCGGTCTTTCTTCTATCAAAAGAGGGGATAAGGTTGTTCTTGAGTTAAGCAGTTATCAGCTGGAAGATGGAGAAAAATACCATTTAAACGCGGCGGCTCTTTTAAATATTGCTCCGGATCACTTAAATAGATATCCGGGCATGAAAGAATACCGCGTAGCAAAAGAAAAAATATTTATCAATCAGAATGAAAATGATCTGGCTGTCTTAAATAAGGATCAGGAATATTTTGAAAGATGGAAAAATCTGACTCGGGCAAAATTACTCACTCTTTCCTTAAAGGGGGAAGCGGATATTTATTTTCAAGATGAATGGATTTATTTTAAAGGGAAAAAGTGGATTTCTCAAAATGAGATCCCGTTAAAAGGTCTTCATAACATAGAAAATATTATGACAGGAGCCGCTTTTGCTTCTTTTTATCAAATGACCTCTGATGAGATTCGAAATGCTGTCCTTGAGTTTAAGGGATTATCTCACAGATGCGAAAGCGCTGGAGAAAAAAACGGGATTCACTTTATCAATGACAGTAAGGCAACCACTGTTCAGGCTGTCATGAAAGCGCTTTCCTGCGCTGAGAAAGGGATTGTCCTGATTCTGGGGGGAAGCGATAAAAACCTTGATTTCAGTGAGTTAAATCCATATTTTTCTGGAAAAGTCAAAAAAATTATCTGTTATGGGGAAACAGGAAAAAAAATATCGGAAATGATTTGTTTTGAAAACAAGGAAATTGTTTATCCTTTTGATGAGGCTGTCTTAAAAGCTTTTCAAAGCGCCGTTTCCGGAGATACGGTTCTTCTTTCTCCCGGGTGCGCCAGTTTTGATCAATTCAAATCTTTTGAAGAAAGGGGAGAGCGCTTTAAATATCTGGTAAAAAATCATGCAGAATAAAAAAATAGATTATTGGCTCGTTTTTATCTATTTCTTTTTGATTAGTTTAAGTATTCTATTGATTTATAGTACTACTTATAATTTTTCAGTTTTAAAAAACAAGGATCCTTATTTTTTTTTCAAGAGACACCTTGCCGGAATTGGACTTTCTATTTTTTCTCTTGTTTTTTTTATATTTGTCCCGCTTGAAAAAATAAGAAAAAAACTGCCTTTTTTTATGATAGGTATTATTATTGCTTTGATCCTGACTTTTTTCCCTGTCCTTGGAAAAGAGGCTGGGGGCGCCAGCCGATGGCTCAATCTAGGTGTTTTTTCCTTTCAGCCTTCTGAAATTGCTAAATTAATCATTGTCATTTACTTGGCTTCAGTTCTTGAGAGAAATCAGGAATATTTAAAAACTTATTATAAAGCTACTTTAGCGCCGCTGATGATGTGTTTTATTATTTCAGGTATTATTCTTTTTCAAAAAGATTTTTCTACTACTTCTTTTCTCGTATTGCTTACTTTTATTATTCTTTATACAGCAGGATCAAAATTTATTTATCTCTTGCTTTCTTTTTTAAGCACGCTGCCGATTCTTCTTCCTTTTGTTTTTACTTCAGGATACCGAATGGAAAGAGTGAAAATGCTCATAGGATTTGATGAAAATCCTCATCTTTCCTATCAGCTTTTTCAATCAGTCGAAGCCTTTAAACGGGGGGGAGCATTCGGCACAGGGCTGGGAAAAGGGGTGAAAAACATTCCCTATATTTTTAATGACTTCATATTTTCTGCAGTGGGGGAAGAAATCGGTCTGATAGGCTCTCTGATTATTCTTTTTCTTTTCCTTTTCTTGTGGCAGAGAGGGAATCTTATTGCCAGGCAGTACCCTGAAAAAAGTTTTCAATCGGTTCTTGCCTATGGTATTACCATTCTTCTGATTTTTCAGATGCTTATGAATGTCGGAGTCAGCCTTGCGCTTATTTTCCCGACTGGAATCACTCTTCCTTTTTTAAGTTACGGGAGAACCTCTTTAATTGTCTCCTCTATCGGCATCGGGATACTTTTAAATCTATCCAGGGGGAAAAATATTCAGAAAGGCTTGAGCATATGAAAATGATGGTATTCAAGCAAGTGACGGCAATAATAGTTTTTTCTTTTTTTTCTCACTCGATTTTTTCTTTTGACCTGCGGGTGCTTTGTTATCATAATGTAGTCAAAAAAACAAAGCATAATATTGATGTTTCAAGTGAAGAATTTGAAAAACAGATGAATTTTCTTGCTTCAAACGGCTATATTTCTTTAAAAGCTTCAGAACTTGTTCAAAAAATTGCCGATAACAGCTTTGAAGAAAATAAAAAATACATTGTGATTACTTTTGATGATGGAAACCTTGGGGTTTATAAAAATGCGTTTCCAATCCTTAAGAAATACAATCTGAAAGCAACTCTTTATATTTATCCCTCTATTATCATGTCCCGTGAAAAAGGGAAGCACCTGTCTTATATGAACTGGGATGAAATCAATATGATGCTTGAAAATCCTTTGATTGAGCTGGGCAGCCATTCTTACTACCACCCTTATCTGACTCATGAATCAGAAAAAGGACTTTTTATCAATATTCAAAAATCAAAAGAAATTTTAAAGAAAAAAACAGGGATTTCTCCTTTGACTTTTGCTTATCCTTTTGGAATTTTTGACTCAAAAACAAAAGAATTATTAAAAAAATATAAATATACCGCCGGTATGACGATTATACCTGAAAGTGTTTTTCTGAAAACGGATTTATATCAGATCCCGAGATTCATGATTTATCAATTCATGGTTTTTTCAGACTTTAAAAAAATTGTAACAGGCGAAGATTTAAAAAAAATAGTAAAGAAGTATTATAAATATGATGAGCAGAAAACCGTTTATTAAAATAATTGATTTTATTTTATTTTTTCTTTTTATTTTAGCAGCTTTAAGCGGATTTTTTCTTTTTACTAAGGAAAATTTTGAACTAAATTGCCGGCTGATTGTTTTTCTTTTCATTATTTTTATTCTTTTTGTTTTAATGATCTATCTTATCCGGATCAGATTTAAACTCAAAGCAGATTTTAGCAAAATCATGAAAATTGTTCATACTTATTCTTATTTTGTGAAGCAAAACGAAAAAACAGACCGTTCTCTTCAGTTTTATTTTTCTGAATCATTTGCTATTTACAGGCTTTTCTATTCTATTTTCAATAACATGGAGACACTGGCAGAAGATATCGGCGTTCAAAAAGAGGTTTTGAGAAAAGAAATTTCAGATTTAAATGAAGAACTGGAAAAATTGATTAATTCGATTCAGACAGGAATTGCTATCCTTGATCTGGAAGATGAAAAAATTGTTTATTCCAACCGGATTTTTGAAGAAATTTACTCAAAAGTAAAACTGGATATAAAAGATCTGCTTCTGAATCTGGAAAGCGAAAATGGATCTATCATTCGAGTGGATGATGAGAAGATCTATCGGTCAAAAATTTCTTTTCTTCTGCCTGGAAAATTTATGATTGAACTTACCGATGTTTCAAAAGAAGAAAAAATCATCTATTACCTTAAAAAAGCGGAAGAATTTCAAAAATCCCTTCTCACAAATCTTTCCCATGAGCTCAGAACTCCTTTAACCCCTATTATTTCATTGTCTCAGGTTCTTTTAAACGACTCTGAACTCTCAAAGGAAAATCTGGAAATCTGCAGAATGATCTTGATAGGAGGGGAAAAACTCCTTTTTAATATCAACAACCTTCTTTTTTATACCCAGTTTATTTCAGAACAGGATAAAAAATACTCTTTTATGAGGGAAAGCCTGACGCCTGTAGTGGAAAAAACACTAAACCGCTCTTTTCACCAGGCAGAAATTGAGAAAAAAAATCTGGCAGTAATTTTTGAACCGCTGGAAGAAAAAATTTTTTACAATCCAGATTTGGTCATCAGTATGGTGGACAACGCATTTTCAAATGCGCTAAAATTTTCACCGGATCATGGAACAATCCGAATCTATTTTGACACTTCTTCTGATCAGGAGCTGAAACTGATACTGGAAAACCAGTTTGAAATTCATTATACAGAAGAACATAAGAAAATAATTTTAAATCCATTTGTTCAGTATGACCTGACGGAAACGAGAAAATACGGAGGTCTGGGGCTTGGACTTTCCATTATAAAAAACGGATGCCAGAAAATTAATCTGGATTGGCATATTGAATTTGAAAATCAAACTTTCAGGATTGTTTTTATTTTTAAGAAGGAAGATGAGAAATGAACAAGATTTTGGAAGAAGGGCTTGAAAAGCTTGGAATAGAGTATAGTAAGGAAAAGATAGAAAAAATTGAGGAATTTTATTTGATTTTTTCAGAATGGAATGATAAAATCAACCTTTCTTCCTCTTCAATTCAAGACAGCAAAGATGAGTTTATCAGCCGGCATATTCTAGACAGCGCAGGGCTTCTCTCTTATTTTCCTTTGGGAAAAATGATCGGGGATCTGGGAAGCGGAGGCGGATTTCCTGGAATTGTTTTAAAGATTTTAAATCCTCTTCTTAAAATAGAGCTGATTGAAGTGATCGAGAAGAAAATTACCTATCTGGAAGATGCGATTCAGAGACTGGGGCTGTCTATTCCTGTGCGAAACCCTTCAAAAGCAAAAATAGGGAAAAAATTTGATATTATGACCTGCAGGGCTTTTGGAAATCTGGAAAAAATCTTAACGGAAAGTAAAAAATATTTAAAAAAACCTGGAAAAATCATTGCTTATAAAGGCAAAAAAGAAACCATTTTAAATGAAGTTAAACCTCATTTTAAGAATATGATAAAAATTATTCCTTTGGAAATTCCTTTTATTGAAGGTGAAAGACATGCTGTTATTTTTGATTTATAAATAATTATTGGTATAAATAAAATATTTTTATTAATTTTAAATATTACAATTTAAAATTGGAAGCAAAATTTAATATTGTTCAGCTGAAAGGACGATATTATGTTTAAGGAGTCATAGAAAAAGAATGGAATCGAAAAAACCTTCGCGAATTATATTAAATAATTTTACCAAAAAAATCCTGAAAGATTTTAATGATAAAAAAATTATTTCTTTTTCAGAATTAAAAAAAAATCTTCCAAAAGAAGTCGTTTATTCGAGAAAAATTTTTAAAATCTTAAACATACTTGAAAAACAAGGCATACAAGTTATTAAAGAGAAAAAATCTGCCCCTGTTATTCCTATAAAAGCCGCCAAAGAGCAATATGATAATCTTTATATGAAGGAAATGGCGCAATACTCTCTTCTGACTGAAGAAGAAGAAATTGATATTGTGAAAGATCTGGAAGAAAATGAAACTAAAATCATGAAAGATATCATCAAATCACCCTTTTTTATCAATTATCTAGCCAATCTCTTTAAAGTCAAATATAAAAAGAATAATTATAAAGAAGGGGGAAATTTAAAAAGCTTTCTTTATAAAAAAATTCTAAAAGCAGTGGAAGAAGACAATTACCTTGCATTGAAAAGAGATTTTAAAATCCCCAGAAGCGATATTTTAAAAATCAGTCAAAAAATTGTCCAGTCTTCAAAAATTGAAGAAAATGATAAGACCGAACTTCAATATGCCATAAAAAGAGTGGAAGATCTTCAGGAAAAATTAATTATTTCGAATTTAAGGCTTGTGCTAAGTATTGCCAAAAAATATGCCAGAAAAAAAAGCAACAACCTTTTTGATTTAATTCAGGAAGGAAACATGGGGCTGATTAAAGCAGTCGAGATGTTTTATTATCATAAGGGTGTCCGTTTTGCGGCTTATGCAAAATGGTGGATCAAACAGTCCATTATCCGGAGTCTTTACGAAAATAACCGTCATATCAAAGTCCCTCTTCATTTTATTGATGCGGTTAAAAGACTTGAGGATTTTGTCAACAACTATATTCAAGAAAATCATGAATATCCATCCATTGAAAAAATGATTGAAAAAACAACTTTTTCAAAGAAAAAAATTATGCGGATTATGCAGCTGATGTCTAAGCCGGTTTCTCTGGATACTCCTGTTTTTTACAAAGACGGGATCGTTGAATTAAAAGATGCTGTAAAAGACGGAAATCATAAAGAACCTTATTATGAATTATTCAGAAATACACTTTCTTTTACCATTAAAAAAATGCTTTCCGGTTTATCCGACAGGGAAAGGGATATTCTTGTCAAACGCTATGGACTGGAAGACGGGGTTCAGAGAACTCTTGACGAAGTAGGTTATTATTTTAATCTGACCCGTGAGAGAATCCGCCAGATTGAAAAAAAATCATTGGACAAACTGAAAACTCCCAGCAAGGTTTTTATGTTTAAAAAATTATTGGAAGGTGAAGGTACTTGATTATCGGAATGGATATGGGAGGCACACATTCAGACGGTGTGCTGATTTATAAAAATAAAATTATCCGCAGAGAAAAAATTCTTTCAGACTCAGAAAACCCAGAAAAAACAATTGTCTTACTTTTAAAAAAAATAATTGAAAATATTAATTTTTTGGAAATAAAAAGGATTGTTATCAGCACTACTTTAATAACCAATATTTTATCAAAAAACCAGGAAGAGAAAACAGGTCTTTTACTGATCCCGGGGCTGGGTCTTTCACTCGAAAATTTTAAAAATACAACACCTTTTACTTTTATCCTTAAAAAAGGATATATTGATCACCGGGGAGTGGAAGTCTCGTCTTTGAATCAAGATGAACTTTCGGAAGCGGCGGTTTTTTTTCAGAACGAAAACATAAAAAAAATTGCGGTGGTTTCCAAATTTTCAACTCGAAATCCTGATTTGGAAAAAAAAGCGGGTGATTTTTTAGAAAAAAAAAGATTTCAAATTTATTATGCTCATCGGTATTCTGGAAAACTCAATTTCCTAAGACGGGCAATGACCGCAGGATTAACGGCATCGGTGGAAACTCAGTATCGAAATATGGCTCTTGCCTTAAAAAAATCGATCGAAGAAATGGGCATAAAAGCCCCCCTTTATATTCTGAAAGCAGACGGCGGAGCTGTTTTACTGGAAGATTCTCTTTCTTATCCTCTGGAAAGCGTCTTATCCGGTCCTGCCGGAAGTATTCTGGGTACTCTTTTTTTTAAAAATATTTTCCAGGATGTGAAAGAAGCGGTCGTTTTAGACATAGGCGGCACAACGACTGATCTTGGTTTTTTTATTCACGGGGAGCCGATTTTAGAACCGGAAGGAATTTCAATTAAAAAATCCAGGACACTCATTCGGGCGCTTAAGGTTTATCCTCTTGCTATCGGGGGAGATACACTTTTTGAGATCAATCCGGAAAATGAAGTCAAGCTGGATAATAGACGAAAAGGCGTTTCTTATTGCTTTGGAGGAAGTCTGCCTACTTTGACAGATGCTTTAATTTATAGAGAAAAAAAAGACCTGAAGGCAAAAGAAGGGCTTAAGATAAAACTGAATGAAGAAAAACTGGACGAACAGGTCAATAAAATTGTTCTGAAAGCCTGTGATTTTATTTATCAGAAAATAAGTGATAAAATCAATGAAATAAATGAGAAACCGATTTACACAATCAATGAATTTTTTGAAAGGAAAAATTTTCTGCCTGAAAAAATCATACTCATTGGGGGCGGAGCGCCTTATTTTAAAAAAGCTTTGGAAGAAAGATTTGGAATTCCGGCTGTCATACCGGAGGAAAGTGCAATCTGTAATGCTTTAGGGGCTGCTCTTGCGCGGGTAACGGCGGAAGTCAATCTTTATGCCAATACTTCAGACGGCAGGCTGTCTATTTCCGAACTTCAATTTTTTGAAAAAATCGACCGCCACTTTTCTAAAAAAGAAGCGGAAGAAAAAGCGCTTGAAAAACTCAAAGAACTGGCAGAAAAAAAAGGAGTTTTAAAAGACTCCTGTGAAATGGAAATTACAGAATCTTCTGTTTTCAATATGGTCAGGGGATTTAGCACTACTGGAAAAAATATCCGGATAAAAGCGCAGATCAAACCTGGTCTGATTAAGGATTTTTAATGGAAATTAAATCTGAAAAAATTGTTGAGATGGTTTTAGATATTGAAACGGTAAAAATGAATCTGGAAGAGGATTTTACAGATTATGAAAAACAGTATTTAACCCAATTTGATGATGAAGAAAGTAAATTTGAAGAAAGAATGGCTTTATACCCTGAGTCGGGAAAAATCGTATCCATTGGCTGTAAAAATATTATCAGCCAGAAGGGGTTCGTTGTTTTTCACGCCGGGGAAAAGTTTAAAGAAGATATGGACAGCGAAGACGGGAGTTTGGTGCTTTACGGGTGCAGGGATGAAAAAGAGATTCTTGAAACTTTCTGGAATTTGATTAAATCCATGGAGCAGGCGGGGTATAAGTTTAACCGCTTGATTACTTTTAATGGTAAAAGCTTTGATGTTCCTTTTATTTTAATGCGCTCTGCTGTTAATAATGTTAAGATTACTCATTCTTTAGGGTACAAAGGGCAGGCATCTTTCCACTGTGATCTTTTAGAAGAATCCACTTTCCACTGGAAAAAAAGAAAGTTTAAGCTTCATCTGGTCGCTAAAACTCTGGGAATCCCGCATCACAAGAGCGAGGAAAGAAATGGGAAATCTGTCTGGGATTGGTTTGCGAGTGGTATGTATGAGGAAATCGCTTCTTATTGTTATGAAGATGTGGAACTGACGGAAAAAATCTATCAGACTTTAAAATCAAGCTGGGGAACTTTACTTTAGGATAAAATATGGATTATAAAATCTTTTTAAATGAGTCTTTTTCAAATGTGAAAGATATTGAAACTTTTATTAAAAAGAATATTCCTGATATCCAGAATTCTTCTTTTCAATGGGAATTTATTGAAGAAACTGGAATTGCTCTTTTTCGATCTTCTTTTTCTGGAATTATTTATCTTTCAATGATGAACGGGACAAAATTAAACCCTTTTTCATACCGCAAACTGAATCAGGCTGTGCTTGTTTCTTATGACTTAAGAAATTCAGAACAGTATCTGACACTTTATTACAGGCTTCTTCGGAAAATGAAAAAGAATATTAATCGGCTTTTAATCCTTGGAATAGAAAATGAAGAAGATTTAAAGAAAGAAATGGACAGTCTTTTACTAGCAAGTTCTTATGACTATCATTTTGAAGAATATTATGAATTTTATTTTTATACAGCTGATTCAGCGTACAAAGATCTTTTTTTAACGGTCTGTCTGGAAAACCATGTTAAAAATTTTAAATATTCTTTTCTTTTCCCTTTAGAAAAAGAAGAGTATTTGTTAAAAGAGCTGGTAGAGGAAGAAACTTATTTATTCAGCGGAGAGCTGGAAAAAAAGAGAATTCCGCAATTTATCGGAGCGCTTATGGAAGAAGGAATCGATATTTCCAAACTGACATTCAATAAAATTTTTAAAATACTGTAAAAAACAAATCTGAATCGAACTGATGATTCTATTTTTTTTAAAATATTTTATCCTTAAAAACATTGCTTTTCATAGATTAATGAATTATTTTTTAATAATTGAATTGATATATAGAATAAAGAGGGGTTGCATGGCAAAGAATTTAGATGACATTCGTAAAAAATTGAATATAGAGAATATTGATGAAAGTGAAAAGAAACAGCTTTTTCAAAAATTTGTTGATAAAGGCGGAAAAGTAATTGAAACTGAAGAGGAGAAAAAAGCAAAAAAATTAAAAAAACAACCTATTATCCGGCAATCGAAAATCTATTCTTCTGATCCTAAAAACCAGGCTAATTCAGAAAAATATAAAAAAAACAATTCTTCTTCTCAGGAAAAAAAGGCATCTTCAGAAAAAAAAATAATGACAAAAGAAACAATTCAGCAGGAATTGAAAACAACATTTTTTTCAAAAATGGGAATTAATCTTTATTCTTTTTTTAATAAAGTTACGAATATCAATGGTCATATTTTTCATCCTAAATTTATCAGCACAACGACGATGGATGTTTATGAAAGTCTTTCAGAGCTTCACCGGACCGCAATTATATTAATGAAATCAAAGTCTTTGGCTGAATTTGATATCCGTTATTATTTTTTTAAAAAATACCCTGTTTTTTATGAAATGCTTTTAAGACTCAATAAAATGCAAAGCAGGGAAATTATTGATCAGATCCGTGAGAAAGAAAGAACCATTCCCAATGGAAGGCTGACTTCTTTTGATTTAGAGAAAGAAATTATTTATCTATTCAAGCGTTTTTACATTTTTCTTCCATATAAAAAACAGATTTCAGAAGCTTACCGGGAAGGGTTTAAAATTATTGAGAAAAAGGAAAATCTTCCCCCGACTCTGGTGGAAAGTTATATGAGTAAGGTCAGAGAACATGTCGCTTTTCTTTTTGATAAATATATTGTCAAACTTTTTTACGCTTTTTTACAGGTGACAAAGTTAAACTTCAAAATTGATTCAAGAGAAATTCCTGTTTTTCTCGAAATCCAGGATAGAGAAAGAATTGGGGGCAGAATTTCCGAGTTGGAAAAGGAATTTTTAAAGGAAGAGGAAAAAATCAAAGAAGAAAGTAAAATTAAAGAAGATGTAAGTACTGAAGATAAATTAAAAGAAACAGAAGAAAAAATTCAGCTTCCTCAAGAAACACAAAAAGGGCTTGAAATTATCGAGAATCTGGATTACAATCTTTTAGCTGCGGATAAAAACTCTCCCTTTATCTATTATGATAAAAAAGACAAAGTTTATCGTGTCGCCGCTATTTTAAATTTCTTTGAGCAGGAGTATTCTTTTGCCATGACAGGGAATAAAATTAAGTACTATATGGAACACCATGAAGGGATGAAATTTGATCCCAAGAAAGACCTGAATGAAGAGTATGTGGAAATTAATACGATCATGGAAAATATTAAAGAATATTCAACCCATATCAAGGAAATCTCAGAAACTGAAAATAACAACAATATTCCTGCCATGCAAAAACATAATCTGATTCATAAAGCAACGATTCAGAAAGCAAAAATCAGCATGTCGCTTCGTGCAAAACTCGGCAGCACAATGAATAAAGTAAAAATGTCTTTGGAAAAAATCAGGTCGGATTATCATAAATTTCTGGCAGATCCTGAATCAGCTTTAAGATTTAATGACAATGCCAGAAAATACCGTCTCGAAGGCAAGCAGACAAAAGAAGGGCTTGAAGAGTTTTATCAGTTTATTTCTGCGTTTCATTACCTTCTCACCAAAGGGAATTTAGGTGGTGCTGGAAATGTTGTCCGATAATGATATTTTAAAACTCGCTCTTTACGAAGATTTACAGACTGGAGATATCACAACTGACGCTGTTATTTCAAAAAATCATCAGTCCATTGCTCTTCTTTACGCAAAAGAAGAAGGAATTCTTTGCGGTCAAAATTATTTTGAAACTGTTTTTTCTTTTTTCAACGACCCTTTTTTTTCAATTGAATGGTATAAGAAAGAAGGAGATTATCTTCAAAACAAAGATAAAATTGCCTCTATCAAAGGACTGACCGGAACCATTTTAAAAGGGGAAAGGACTGCCTTGAATATACTTCAGCACCTTTCCGGTATTGCTTCCCGAACTAAAAAAATCACTGAAATTCTTTCAAGAACCCAGATTAAAGTCTTGGATACCCGAAAAACCCTTCCTCTACTTAGAAATATGGAAAAAAAAGCAGTGAAAACAGGCGGGGGGGAAAATCACCGTTTTGGACTCTATGACCGTTTTTTAATAAAAGAAAATCATATCAAGGCAGCCGGTTCGATTTTTAAAGCGGTGGCGGCCTGCGCTGCGGCAAGAAAACAAGAACTAATCGAAGTAGAGACAACAACCTATCAGGAAGTTCTTGAGGCTTTAGAAACTGAAGCGGATATTATTATGCTCGATAACATGAGTTTTGAAGAAATAGAAAAATGCTGTCTTAAAATCAGAAATGTTTCTCATAAAAAAATTGAAGTTTCAGGGAATATGAATGAAGAAAAGATTAAAATCTTAAAAAATTTTAAAATCGATTTTATTTCCATGGGAGCCCTTATCCATTCTGTGAAAGCTTTGGATTTATCTCTTTTGATTGAATCGATTGAATCAGGGGAAGAAAAGAATGGACGCAAATGATATTTTTAAAGGAATGGAAGGAATTAGAAAAGAATATTTAATCAATATCTTAGAACAGGGAGAAAAGATCAAAACTCTATTTTTGGATGGCAATATCCAAAATCACCTCCCTGAAATCAGAACTTTTGCCCATCAAATCAGCGGATCAGGAAGTTCTTACGGATTTGAATTTATTACAGAAGCGGGAAGAAGTATTTCTTCCGGAGTTAAAAATGAAGAATATCAGGATACTCTTAAAATAATTCAAAATTTGCTTGTGAAAATTAAAGAAACTGTAAAAACACTTTAAGGGGAAAAAGGTGCTGACGGGAAAAAACTTAGTCTCATTATTAAAATTGAATGAGAAAATCGATTTTACGAAAAAAATATTTGAAATTCTTTACGCGATTTCACAAAATGTGATCAAGCTTTTAGGAGCTGAGAGATCAACTATTTATATTTATGATGAAGAAAAAAATGAACTTTATTCTTATGTCGCCTCACAATTGGAAATTGATGAAATCAGACTCAAGGTAGGCGAGGGGATAGCGGGCAAGGTGGCGGAGTCAAGAATTCCCATTATTGTTGACAATGTGGAAAACAACACTGATTTTAATGCTTATTATGATTCTCAGACCAATTATAAGACCAGAAATTTAATTACGGTTCCTCTTTTAAACCGGGAAGACAAGCTGATTGGAGTAGTTCAGGTTCTCAATAAAAAAAATAGTAAATTTAATAAAAATGAGGATCTTGAAAAGTTAAACTGTTTTGCTCCTGTGGCGGCCATTGCG